>NZ_JBHSHW010000021.1:0-500095 GCF_042653305.1 Paenibacillus sp. GCM10023252 | reverse complement strand
ATATCGGACCTTCACGCTGAAAGATTATCAATCGCAGTTACAAATCGAACAGCAAACTCAATCAATCATGCAGCCAGGATCAACACCTGCGATGAAATCTAGGTATCCAATTGAACTCATTATGGAGGGTAGGCTGATTCCCGAAAATTTGCGCGAAGCCAATATGGGACCCGAGGTAATTGAAAAGGCTATCCGGAACAAAGGTTGTTCAATTAGTGATGTCTTTTACGCCGTGAAGGGTACAGATGGAAAGCTTTATTTAGATTTCTATCCTGATCGACTAAGTAAACCGTTGGATCTGTAGTTGAGTAGTGTAATGTCGAGCGACGTTCGACATTCCTCTATTTCACATTCGTCAGAGGCTCTAACTGTAACCGCACTCTTACATTAATTTTCATAGTAGACCAATGCCGATCCCATGTATCTCTGGTAATTGGTTTGTAGAACGGTTTAGCAGTCACCGCCCCGATTTGAAGCGGGTCGATCTGCAATTTTTGCATTTGGGATAGCAAGCGAATGACATTCTCCTCCAAGTACCGTTCGATTTTTTGTGTGAGTTCGACATATTGAGAGCTATCCTCGATTCTTGCGAGCGAATCCAATTCATCAATTCTTCCCTTCACGTCGATGTCGATGGACAGGGATGATAAATCCGGGGATAGCCTCTTACGGGTATGCGCGCGAATATGCCCTAGCGTAACCGAGAGGTCAGGAAGGACTAAATATCGTACGAATCTGTCCTTATACAACAATTGTTTGATTTGATCGTCCTTTCCACGTATCTCCGCAACCATTCTGTCCCGGTCGAAAAATGCTGTGCCTTCGTACAAGAACTGTTCGCCTTTCGCGCGAAATACTGGTAGCTGGGGATCGGAAACCTGGGAGTACAGCATCTTCATAAACTGGTGCAAATTGACGACAGTCAGTTCGCCTTGTTTTTTCTTCTCGTAATGTTTGAACATGCGATAAAGGTAATAATCAATATTATCTGTTTCACCCAAGTGATTGGTGAGGAATTCATTAAAGTTGCCTTTCGTAATGACTAAGTACAGCCGTTGCGATATGTTTGGATCGGTCAGAACGGTATTGATCAGACGAGTCAGTCCCCGTTTCGCATAAGCTTCGTCCACTAACAGCAAGCGGATTTGACCGGCTTTCAATTCGTTATAATAGGTCAAATTAAACCCCTTATTGCCTTCATTTAATAGAGAGACCTTGAGGGTAAGGACTCGCTTCTTCTCCCTGATAAGAGGAGGGACGAGCGTGCTGATTGTTATCTTTCCGTCTTCTTCTCCTCCACCCTGAACGGACCAAAAAATGATCGGTGTGATTTCTTCGATTATATTGTTTTCTGGTATAGGTACACAACCGTATACGAAAATCAACAAAGAAAATGATAGCAGCACTAGCATTGCTCGTAGGAAGCGTTTCATAACGTTGTCCTGGCTTTGCGCTTGATTAAGATCCAGATGAGGAGAGGTGATAACAAATAGGTGGCGGATCCTGTCCACATCTGCAGGTCGAGCCAAAAGGCCTGCTCGAGCCCGGGCTCCCAAAACCATTTACTGATCGGAAGAGTGACGGCCATCACCGCACAGCCACTAACGATCAGACCCATACGCGTAGTGCTTGTCTTCGTCCTGCCAAGCAAACGAGATGCGCCATATATCATTAACACGAACAAGGCGATTGAGTAAAGGAAACAGAATGAATATGCCGAGATTAGGATAATATCGACCCTTTCGAATACAGGAGATTGCAGGTAGCGTCCCATCTCTACGTTCGGGTATTTGATGGTTGGCAAGTATTTGGAGCCGTAGAAGAGCAAGGACGCAATGGAAATAAAGAGATACTCGCCGACCGAGATGGCGTTAGCGATCGTCATATATTTAAGCATTTTCCGTTGCGGATTCAACCAGTATGAAATAGCGATTAAAAATTCAGGTCCGGAAAACGATGAAAAAACGAGCAGTAGGGATTTCCATGCAAACGGCTCTGAGCCAATGGGAATGAGAGGGTATAGGTCGTGAATCGAATTGGATTGCACCAAAAAAAACGGAATATACAAAAACAAGATCCAAATCGTTCCAATGAACACGACCGTTACGAACCGTACCATGTTTTCCATTCCAAACATCGCCAAATAGCAGCTAAGGATAAAAGGAAGCACAATGTGCCATTCTCGGCTCATAGAGGGAAAAACAAATTGCTGCATGATTTCGGCATAACTGATTGTAATGAAAGAGATCTTGAGCAAAAGAAGAGGCAAGCTTGCCAAAGCTAAAATTTTGATGCCTGTTTTTCCAAATAATCCTTCAAAACCCTGGTACCCTTGGGCAGAGTAGGGGGTTGCGAACCATTTGGACAGCATATAGAGGCAAAATTGGGAGGCAATACCCACTGCTACAATCGCCAACAACATATACGGTTGAACAAGGGCTGAGGGCATGACAATCATGTAATAAAGCATTTGTAACCTATTGGTCAGGAAGAGCGCGTAAAATCCACTTTCTTGATGTGAGGTTTTTCGAAACAGCGATATAGCTTGCATAGATTCATTTACTCCTTCGGTTTCATACGATACTTGTTCAAAGGACGCAATGCTTCGGGACGGGTACGCATAGCGTGTAACGGCCCTCGGGCGAAGAGATCGACCCAATCTCTCCAATAAAACGGAGATACTGGCGAAAAGTAGGGCTGGTTCAAGGATGTTAGCCCGTTCAGATGGGCTAACATGCCAATGAGTCCTAGCATGATACCGGGAACGCCCAAATAGGACGCGAGAATCAAGAATATGAATTGCAGCAGTAAACTGGATTTGGTAACCAGATAGTTTGGAACGAGGAAAGAGGAAATCGCCGAAATGCCTGCCAATACAATGAGTACTTTGCTTGCGAATCCTGCTTCTACCGCAGCTTGTCCTATAACGATTCCACCAATAACTCCTAAGTTTTGGCTCGTTTTGGTTGGCATTCTTAGGCTGGCTTCCTTGATAATTTCTAGCGTAACAAGAATAATAAACGACTCCCAGAAGGGGGATAGTGGCAGCTTGCTACGAGACTCAATGATTACATATAAAATTTGCAGAGGCAGCATTTGATAATGATGTGTCGTTAATGCCTCGTAAAGTGGAATTAGAGTAATGGAAAGAAGGAAACTGAGATAGCGTAACGGCCTCAAGAAGCTAGCCACCAACCAACGGTTTATATAATCCTCCGGCGAGTGAAACAAGTGAAACAGCGTAATCGGAGCGACTAACGCAAAAGGTGTGTTATTGACTAAAATGACCAATTTTCCAATACCTAGTGCATATGCACAGGAATCCGGTCGATCGGTCTGAAGATATTGAGGAAAGATACTATGATAATGGTCTTCCATAAACGCTGCAACATGTGAAGAGTCCAAAAACATATCGAAGTCGATACTGGAAAGCTTTTTTTTCGCGATCGTAACGAATTCTGGATTGATAAGCCCGTCGATGTACAAAAGGACTACGGTTGTTTGAGTTAAGGAGCCGACGGAGTATCTCTCTGATTTGAGTGCTGTTAAAGGCAGCCTTCTTCTAATCAGCAGGATGTTTTGCTCCAGCTGCTCGCTAAAACTGTCCTTTGGACCGAACATGATCGTTTCCGTCTCTGAAGTTTCGATGGATCGGGTGAGCGAGTTGGGGAGCATAATAGCATGCCATCGCACGTTGGATGAGTCATAGACTAGCACTGAGCCCTTCATGAGATACTGGAGGGCTTGCTCCAGATTGGATAAACGATTAATTTTGATGTTGGTCAGGCTTTTTTCCACGGAACTTTGGAAGGATTGAACGAGAGGCTCAAGAATCGATTCGTTAAGACGCTCCTGATCGATTAAGGTTACAAGATATATAAATGTCATACGAAGTCCGTCGGTAGTCTCTCGATCAATGATCTCCGCGTCCTCCATTAGGGCGAGGCGCTGCTCTAAAGCTCCTAAAGAGATTGCTGTCATATTACACCTCCTGAATCAGCGCGCGCTGCAATTTCCTTTATTATGCCTTTCTGTATTGAGATTTAAACTAATAATTGGATGAACGAAAGATACTGAAAGTAACTCATTGAGAGCGGCGACCCGATTCGCAGCCATTTTTTTTCGGAGACATTCCCAATTGCAAAAAAGCAAAAAAACATGGTTTAATTAAGAAATATGGTTGACGGTACGAAGGGGACATCCCCATCTCCACTGGCAGCGAGTATTTTTACTATTCTAAGGACAACAATTGTTCTGGTAGGTATAGAGGAGTTTTTGATGATGCAAGAAAACTTTTGGCGCGATTTACCACGACCTTTTTTTGTACTAGCACCTATGGAAGATGTGACAGATGTTGTGTTTCGCCATGTGGTAAGTGAGGCAGGAAGACCGGATGTGTATTTTACGGAGTTTGCGAATACGGAGAGTTATTGTCACCCAGAGGGGAACAAAAGTGTCCGTGGGCGCTTGACTTTTACCCCAGATGAACAGCCCATTGTAGCACATATCTGGGGAGATAAGCCGGAATTTTTCCGTGAAATGAGCATCGGAATGGCGAAAGAAGGATTCAAAGGCATCGATATTAATATGGGTTGTCCAGTAGCGAATGTAGCAGAGAATGGGAAGGGCAGCGGCCTAATCTGCCGTCCTGAAGTCGCAGCGGATATCATCCAAGCCGCCAAAGCCGGAGGACTGCCTGTCAGTGTAAAAACAAGGCTCGGCTTTAGTGACCTAGACGAATGGCGTGACTGGTTAACCCATATTTTGAAACAAGACATTGTTAATCTGTCCATCCATCTTCGGACAAGAGAGGAAATGAGCAAAGTAAAAGCTCATTGGGAACTGATTCCGGAGATTAAGAAGCTTCGTGATGAGGTGGCGCCAGATACACTTCTGACCATTAACGGGGATATCCCTGACCGTCAGACCGGCCAGCAGCTTGCAGAGCAATACGGTGTCGACGGTATTATGATTGGACGCGGTATTTTTCAGAATCCATATGCATTTGAGAAAGAGCCGAAGGAGCACAGCAGTGCGGAATTGCTTGATCTGCTTCGGCTACATCTGGATCTGCATGATCAATATTCAGCAGAGGAACCACGTTCGTTTAGTGCGCTTACCCGTTTCTTCAAAATCTATGTCCGTGGGTTTAGAGGGGCAAGTGAACTCAGAGCCAGCTTGATGAATGCCAGATCAAAAAGTGAAGTGTATGCATTGCTGAATAAATTTGGAAGCAAGGAGCATGATGGGACTGTGTAACATGGAGATTAAATGGGTCGGATCCTAGGTCAGGCATTGAAGAAATCTCTATCTGAGGATCTGATTCTTGAATTTGAGGAGGAGGGGAAGGTCCGGCGTGTGAAGTTCGACTTCAAAATCCCGGACGTACACGTAACCTATATTCCGGAGCCAACCTCTTTTTACCCAATCGCACTTATACACTTTGGAGTAGCACGATAACCGGTCACACGATCTCACTTGTTGGGATGAATTTCGTCTAATGGCTAGATGCCATAATCAACCATAACGGACGTGAGTTCTGGTCGTACCAATGATTCGCAAATGTCGAGCGACAAGAACATATATCCTTAAGAACCGCGTTTATCGCGGTTTTTTATTTTAAGGATACAAGTTCTTGTCGTAATTGGACGACAAGAACCTGTATCCATAACCGTAAACGACAAGAACTTATATCCTTAATCGTAATTATACCTTGAAGATGGGCAGGTATGAGGTTCTGATATTTGATGAACAAGAAGCTGGATTACCGGAGCGCTTAGGACGATTTGCCCGATGCAACGAAGGAGGTTGTACAGAAGCAAACCCATATGCCGTCAGTTCGAGTATCTGCCCGGCGATGATTAAGCCAGAACGAGAAGTTGGTAATCCGGAGTTAACTTCTTACGCTTCAATGCTGAGTGGTAGAGCAGCCCAATTGGCTGCTTCTTTGTTGGTGTTAGACTGTTTGTTGAGAGAAAAGGAGGCGCGTAAAATTTTCCATGCCCGCGCAAAATAGGGCTAACTAGTGTGGAAAGTAGGGACTGTTGCAAAAGGGAGAGATATGTTACCTCATCTGGTAAAGCAAATTGAGGATAAGCTTGTACAATCACCTAGTTATGTTTAATGATTAGTAATTTCGTAACCAGCTAGCTAATAAAAAAGCAGCTCGACCTAAATGGAGAGGTTGCATTTTATTTGCTTACAGAAAATAGAAGTTCAACGCATATTTTTGACTAAAGAAATCATGTCACAAAATACATTCTTTAATTGTCTATATATTGAAGCGGAAGAGAAGAGGGAGAGATAAAAGTGGAAAAACTACTCGTTATTAATGCACATCCAAAAGTTGAGACTGATTCGTCTGTAAGTCTACAAGTGCTTCATCATTTTCTGAAGACTTATAAATTATTGAATCCAGAAGGGCCTATTGAACAAATTGATTTATATCGGGAATATATACCTTGCATTGACCGTACCTTTCTAAGCTTACAAGAGAAAAAGAGGAGAGATGAGCACCTCACTGAAGAAGAAGAGAGACTCGATGTTAGAATGTCGGAGCTGCTGCAGCAATTCAAAAGTGCAAAAAGGTATGTCATTGCCATGCCTCTTCATAACTTTAACGTTCCTTCGAAGCTAAAAGATTATATGGATAACGTATTAATTCCTAAAGAAACTTTTGCTTATACGAACAAAGGATCCGTGGGCCTATTACATGACGGGAGAAAAGTGGTTATTATTCAATCAAGTGATGCCATCTATACGCATCATGATTGGTATACGGAAGTCGAGTTTTCACACAAATTTTTAAAAGCGATGTTTAATTTCATCGGTGTTGATTACCAAATTATTCGTGCGCAAGGGAATCACTCTCTGGAAAAGAAAGAAGTATTAAAGAAGGCATTTTGGGAAGCTGATGCTGCTGCAACATTCACTTAGAAAATGAAGTATAATAAACGGGAAACACAAAAATTCCTATTGGCAAAGGGGTATGCGGAACTGCTGCTCTAGGTGTCTACATATGTACAAAATACGGGTTTTGTGAAGAAGTATGTATAGATAAAAGACGCGAGCGCCGATTTACTGGACATTCGCGTCTTTTTCGTTTCCGTACTAAAAACTAACTACTAATTAATTATAGGCTAGCTCTTTTTCCTCTTTTTTTTTCAGTCCTAGCGTCTCTGCTGTTGATTGGTGAACTTGTTGCAGAAGCTCCGGATCTGTCATAAGCGACTTGCCATACGATGGAATCATCTCTAAGATCTTCGGTTCCCAAGCCTTCATATGCTGCGGGAAGCACTTCTGAATGACCTCTAGCATGACATGTACTGCCGTAGATGCACCTGGCGATGCTCCCAGCAGCGCTGCAATCGAGCCATCGGCTGCACTTATGACTTCAGTACCGAATTGCAGCGTACCCTTGCCGCCATGCTCGGTATCCTTGATCACTTGTACACGCTGGCCAGCTACAACCAAGTCCCAATCCTGAATTCTCGCATTCGGAATGAACTCACGCAGCTCTTCCATACGCTTCTCCTTGGATAACATAACTTGCTCAATCAGATACTTGGTTAACGACATGTTCTTGGCGCCTGCCGACAGCATCGTGACCAGATTATCCGGCTTGACCGACGTGACCAAGTCGAACATGGAGCCCGTCTTCAGGAACTTCGGCGAGAAGCCGGCGAACGGTCCGAACAGCAAGGATTTCTTATTATCAATGAATCTCGTATCGAGATGCGGAACAGACATGGGAGGTGCTCCTACCTTGGCTTTGCCATACACCTTGGCATGATGCTGCTCCACAACTTCAGGATTGTTACATACCATGAAAATACCGCTAACCGGGAATCCTCCGATATTTCTTCCTTCAGGAATACCTGACTTCTGCAAGAGATGCAGACTGCCTCCGCCGCCTCCAATAAAGACGAATTTCGCAGTGTGACGCTCTACTCTGCCTTGTTCATTTCGTACCTTCATTTCCCATGAGCCATCGCTCGTTCGATTCATGTTTTCTACACTGTGCTTATAATTGATGGTTACGTTTTTTCCCTTCAGATAGTCGAACAGGATCCGTGTAAGAGCTCCAAAATTAACATCCGTCCCGGAATCAATCTTAGTCGCAGCTATCTTAGGTTCTGAAGCAGATCGGCCTTCCATAATTAGCGGAATCCATTCCATCAGCTTAGCTGGGTCATCGGAGTATTCCATTCCTTGGAACAATGGATTCTGAATCATGGCTTCGTAACGCTTTTTCAGGAATGATACATTTTGCTCTCCTTGCACCATACTCATATGAGGCAATGCCATTATGAAATCTTCAGGATTGCGAATAAGCTTCTTTTGGACAAGATAAGACCAGAACTGCATGGATAGCTGGAATTGTTCATTAATTTTAATGGCCTTACTAATGTCGACAGAACCGTCCGGTCTTTCCTCCGTGTAGTTAAGCTCACATAATGCAGCATGACCTGTTCCTGCATTATTCCATTCATTGGAGCTTTCCTCACCTGCCGTCTCGAGCTTTTCGAATACGGTAATTTTCCAATCAGGCACCAATTCTTTTAGAATTGTGACCAGGGTCGCACTCATAATACCGGCGCCAATCAAGATGACGTCCGTTTTTGCTTCACTGCTGTTCATTTTTACCATCCTTTTACACTGATATTTGCAGAAAGGATCTATGTTCTCCTGCTTAAGCATCTCATGTAACCATGCGGTGTCTCATACCTACACCTTATCTGTTATCAATTATAACCATATCCTTGTGTATTACAATTATCTATAGACGAAAAAATCTACTATTATATGAATAAATTGATTCGCACGGCCTGTCACAGTTAGCTCGGTTCATTCGTTCTATACTTGTCAAACCAAAAAACAAGAAAACTGGAGGCTGCATGAACATGGTACAACAACGCGTAAATTACTCAGGTCGCAAGAGCGAGAGTCTCGATATCCTGTATAGTATGGAGAAGTATATCGCTCAATCCACGATTAGTAAAACGATTAGAGAATTGATTAAAATCAGGGCATCACAACTGAACAAATGTGCCTTCTGCATTGATATGCACACGACCGAAGCTCGCAAGGCTGGAGAATCGGAGAAACGCATCTATGGCTTGAATGCGTGGGAAGACTGTCCCTTCTATACCGAAGAAGAACGAGCTGCCTTGGAATTAACCGAGCATATTACCCTCTTGTCATCCAAGGGTGTTCCTGATTCTCTCTATGAACATGTTCGCAATTACTTCGACGAGCAGCAATATGTCGATCTTGTTCTCATGATTAGCCAGATTAACACCTGGAATAGAATCTCGATCGCAACCGGCAATTCGCCCAAGTAGCCCGTCTGACAAAAAGGTACCCACAATGCTATTTGCATGTGGGTGCCTTTTTTGTCGTTAGACATAAACATTAAGTCTGATTCAACTTATCGGGATTCCGTATCAGATATACATGGTGGGCGAGGTTGTTCTCTACCTGAAGCATCCCTACCATATGAATGCCTTCCGATGTACGGAACACCATACCTAACTGACCATTCATCGGTCGAACTTCAATCTGCATATCTGCGCGGGCTGTTAACTTACGGAAGATACCAGTCAGGAGCTGTGCGACGTGCTCTCTGGTTATAATCGGGTTAACAGCAGCATTGGCCTTGCCGCCCCCATCCGCGATGGCAACGACATTCTGATCCAGCATCGATACAATCTGAGTCAAATTCCCTTGTTCTAGAGCAGCAAGGAAGCCTTGAACCCACTCTTCATCTGCTGGCTCCGGTGAGATCTGCTCATGGGAGGATATGCCCATCTTCGCTCTTGCCCTGCTATATAACTTGCGGCAATTGGCATCTGTCTTATCCATGAGTTCCGCTATCTCCTCATATCCGAAGCCTAGCGCTTCACGGAGGACGAATACGGTCCGCTCTGAGGGCGTCAGCTTCTCCAGCAGTACGAGCATGCCATAGGATAACAAGTCACTGCGTACGACGGTATCCATTCCATCATCTATCGTTCCGAATAGAGGCTCCGGCAGCCATTCACCGAAGTATTGCTCTCTCTTACGTCGAGCTGACTTATATAGATCCCGGCAACGATTCGTGACCATCTTGCACAAGTAAGCCTTCGGCTGAGCAAGCCGTTCCGGTGGAACGTCATACACCTTGACGAATACGTCCTGCACAATATCCTCTGCATCTGCCACAGACCCGGTTAACTGATAGGCAAGCTTCAGTAGAAGCCCGCGGTACTTCGTATAGAGCTCTTGCATGATTCCACTTCCGTCCTTATGTCGTCGTCATGATTCTCAATATAGATTGTGTTATTAAGTAAACGATATGAGGCATGATCATGTGACACGACGATTAGATTCATCCGGACGGTTAACATAACTATCGTTATGTTCGCAATAATCTCACACAAGCTTCTCGAAGCACCAATACCCCTTAACCCGCTTCGCGAAGTGAACTTGTCCCGTAACAGTATATCCCAGACGTGTATAGAAAGCCGCCGCCTTCTCATTCTCCGAGTAGGTATCTAGCTTAATTGCCTTCTTGCCGGCTTGTCTGGCTAGATCCTCCGCATAACCCATCAATCTCTTAGCAATCCCCTTGCTCTGATAATCTGGTCTCACGCCAAGGCGGTGTACGACGGACGCCTCTCCCCTCGCGCTATTCCACTGAAGTGACTTATATTCGCCAGGTTCATCTTCGTATAAGGAGACAGCTCCTACGACGATACCGTCCATTCGACATACGTAGAGGCGACTCTGTTCATAGTCCTCTTCAACAATAGACAGGCTTGGATATGAGGTGTCCCATTGGAAGATCCCATCCCGCTCCATAGCCTCTCTGCACGCCTGAAGGAGAGCATGAACATCATTGAGCTCATCCCCCTTAGCACTTGCAAGTTCTATAAGGTTCGTGTTCATTAGGGCTGCTGCCCCCCCTTCATCTCCAAGGCTTCATTAAGTAGAACCATATGAATATGGTCCTCCCACTTGCCATTGATATATAGATAGCTCCGAGCAATCCCTTCCTCTTGGAAGCCAAGCTTCTGAACAACTCGCAAGGAGGCGGTGTTACGGGGCATAATGTTCGCCTCTATTCGATGCAGCTTAAGCTCATCGAAGGCGTAACGGATAGCGGCCTCCAGAGCTTCCGTCATATAACCTTGATTCAGAGCATGTTGATCGAGTCGATAACCAAGGTGACAAGATAGGAAGATGCCTCTCACAATATTACTTAAGGCGACTGAGCCCAATATGATCTCGGGATTATCCGGATGTACGATCCAGCCCTTCCATAGCTGGCCGCTAGCCGTAGCTGCAGAATCTTGCTCAAGCAGCTCCTCTTGTGACTCTAAGGTATAGTAAGCATCCTCACGAGCCGGCTCCCAATCTTGCAGGAAATGTCTATTCCGGAGGACATACTCCAGTACGGCTGGCGCGTCTGTTCGAGATAACGTCCGGAGCTGCAGTCTTGATGTCTTCATCATCGGGTCAATTCCTCTCCATTGTGTTACTTCAAGATCCATTCATATAAGCTGTAGCCTAGCCATATCTCTGCTGCGACAGAGGGTGCCTTGCCGACGATAGTAGATGTCATGAAGATAAGCAGAGGTACATTCCCTAGTACGGCCACGACCGTAACCGCGCCGGATGGAATGAACGGAGCAAGTCTGCCAGCGAGCAGAAGGCCCAGCTGCTTGCTTGGTGCGGCATGCAGGAACGCCTTGATCCATCGTCCGGTCAATGCCCCTGATTGTGCACGTCGAACGCGCATTAAGCCCTTATGATACAGCCAATAGGCTGCCTGCGCTCCAATTACTTCTCCCAGGAGTGAGACGGTGAACCCTAAGGCTGGACCGAATATAATGGCATTAGCTCCTGACAAGAATACCGACGGAAGCACACCCGTGATACTAATGGCCACATTCAAGGAGATACTGACGAGTACTGCCATCATACCGAATTGGCTTAACCACTCTGCTGTTGCTGTGGCATCAATGGTCACCAGTTCATCCTATCCTTAAGCGTTGTAATATGAGCAAGATGATGCCTTCCATGCCAGGAATAGATTCCAAGATTGGTATCTAGACGTATGGTCTCCTTAGATTCCGGATGGTAGAAGGTCCTGCTGTACTGTGCTTCGTCTATAGACTGCAGCAGAATAACCCAGCGTTGATGAAGCCCTTCTAATACTTGTAAGGAGATCTCCACAGGCTCCTTGCTGTCCGCAAGCTCAGCCCAGCGATCCTCATAGTATGGTCTTATCGTAGGATGATCTTCCGTAAGAGCCAGCTTGAAGCGAATGAAGCTGTTCATATGACTATCAGCTAGATGATGAATCACTTGCCGAATGCTCCAGCCGCCCTCACGGTAAGGGGTATCCAGCTGAGCATCACTCAGTCCGGCTACTTCCGCTCTCAGTCCATCTGGAAGAGCCGCAATATCTTCAATCCACTGCTGCCTCTGTCCTTCAGTAATGTCGCCTTCATGCTGGAATTGTCCAATTGGATATCTTAGATCCATGTTCATTCTCCTTCCAAGTGGTTCACGCAGTTATATAACCTGCATGTCCAAGTTCCGTCTTCATTCCTATGTAATCTTGTCACTGAAGTGTTCTTGAGCGGGACAGCTGTATCGAATGTGGGCATCAGCTTCCGTAAGGTATTGCGGAGTATGGCTCCATGACTTACGATGAGGATCTTCTGCCCAGGATACTGTGCAGCGAGTTCATCGATACATGCGCTGCCACGGATCATGCCCGCATCAGGCTTCTCCATCCCAATCTCCTGCTCCTTCCAGTTGCTCCCCCACTTCTCAACTCGCTCGGCAAGCGTTAACCCTTCAACCTCGCCGCCGAACATCTCTCTTAGACGCTCGTCCACAATAATCGCATCCATGCCCAGTCGCTTGCGGACCGCTTCGGCTGTCTGGTGAGCCCGCTGCAAGTCACTTGATACAATGACATCCCATTGTTCACCCGATAGTCGTTCGGCTAGTGCTTCTGCTTGCTGCAATCCTTCCTCATCCAGAGGATTGTTCGTATGACCTTGTGCGCGGCCTTCTTTGTTCCAAGCTGTGCTGCCGTGACGGATAAGGACGATTTCAGTCATCTTGAAGGCCTCCTTTTTTTTATCCTATATTGTATCACAGAATGTAGGGAGAAGCCTTCGCCCGCTCTAATGAAGAGAACCGCTCGGGATGAGCGGTTCTTCCGAAGTTAATTTATGAATAAGACAAGCGTAATGATGAGAATAACGAGTCCTGTTATTGCGGCCCCATGGCCAAGATCATTGTTTTTTTTCATACCTAGAACAATAGCCAATACTGCATCTATGAAGGTCATGAACAACAATGTCCTAAGATCGAATAGATAGGTAAGAATCAACATATGAACACTAATAATTGCAAATATAACGGCTACAATCGATATATTCGGTATCTGCTTAACCAGCAATAATCACCTCTCACTGTAGACCACTTCTGTCCCCGCGATAAAATCATGCAGCGAGCGCTTATCCGCTCTGACCGCGACCATAATGATACTGACGATGATGCCAATACCGAGGGTAATGCCATATACAAGCCCCGATACTACCGTACGCATAAGCATAGAGCCGATCCCCACGGGATCCCCGTTCACCTTGCGAATCCGAATGCCGCAGATTCGCTTGCCTATGGTGTAACCGTTCCAGAACACAGGCACTAACAGCGTATACAGGAAGGAGAGGATATTCGTGAAGGGCTCTTCTCCATCCACCCCAACTATTGCGAATGATACGATAGCAAGCGGAATTCCAATGATAATCGCGTCAAGCAATACAGCTCCAAATCGAATCCAAAACCCTGCCGGCATACGATTCCCTCCCTAATCATATCGCTCCTACACCTCATGTATATGTTAGCTCCACACATTCAATGGCTAAGCATTCGATTATTAAATGTCAAGAGGAGGTGACTGAGAGGATTCTCATCTTTTTCTAATAAATAGAGAAATCCCCATACCCCTGTTAGAGTACGGCTAAACCTAGTAAATAGTGCCAATAAATGTTGTGCTATAGTGAGAAACGTCATATGGCGCAGCATTCATACACTTCACTAGGAGGAATACCATTATGCAACCTTACCAATCACGCATTGCTAAGACAATGCTTGCTCTTACAGTAGGCTTATCCATCTTCGGAGGATCAACCTTACCTGCACCAGCCAAGGCCGCAGCAGCGACAAGCAGCTCCATTGCCAGCAAGATTACGGCAACCGGCAAACAATACTTAGGTGTCCGCTATAAATTCGGTGCGAAAACAGGCATCACGAGCTCGTTCGACTGCTCTTCTTTTACCCAGTATGTGTATCGTAAGAACGGAATCTCATTGCCCCGCTCCTCTAAGCAGCAAGCGAAGTCAGGCAAGTATGTATCGAAGAGTAATCTAAGAGCAGGTGACCTCGTATTCTCCGATACGAACCGTGACGGCGTAATTAATCACGTAAGCATCTATATCGGCAACGGCAAGCTGCTTCATACGTACCGTGTCGGCATCGGCGTCACGATCTCTACCTTCAAGGGAAGCACATGGGATAGAACCTATGTGACTGCTCGCCGCGTCATCTAATCACTCTGCTCTGAACGGATATGGCTGTAGACGCTTGAGTAATGCTCCACCGTAGGGAATGGATCGTAGTAGTGATGCAGAAGTGACTTCCACTCCTGGTATTGCTCGGATTGCCTGAACCCGATGGTGTGGTCCTCGAGCGTCTCCCAGTTCACCAGTAAGATATACTTATGGTCATCTTCTGCACATCGCTGCAGCTCATGCCCCCTGTACCCGCTCATGCTTGCTATAATGCGAGACGCTTCCGAGAAGCTTGCTTCGAATGATGTGGTCTGTCCCTGCTTCACTTGCAGGATAGCAACTTCAAGTATCATAGGAATTACTCCTTCCTCCACCACCAGATGCCAGTGCATTCCGGTACAATAGTAGACTTGCGAATCCTAACTTCCTCACCAAGCTCCTCTCCCCAGAACTTCGTACATATCTGATCATACACATCGTCTCTATTCAACATGTGGGGTCATCCCTTCTCTCTGACAGTCTTCTAACCAACTCTTCAGCTTCTGATTGCGGTATTCCAGGAACCTCTGCATATAGCGGCGCAGCACAAGTCGTTCGACCGCAAGGCCGATCAGACCCATTGGTGCAGAGAACTCCAGGATATCCGTCATCATAGTCTCCTGCTCATTAATCTTGCGGAACATATGCTTATGCTTCATGGTTCGAAAAGCTCCACTCACCATCTCATCGGTGAACCGCACAGGCTGCTGAAATTCGGTAATCCGCGAGGTTAAAGTCTGTCTAACCAGGAGGTGGGTTGCTTGAAAGGTAACCGTCTCATTAGCATTAATAGGACCCGAGATTCTGCCCGCTATTACTCTCTCCCTCGTGTGAGGCCAGACCGTCTTCGTATGGAGCTCAATGTCTCTAGCTGCATCAAAGCATCGCTCAATCGGTGCCTTGATTCTGATATTAGTCATAATCGTAATCATAAGGAACGGTGGAACGACTTATATCTTGTTCCTTGATAAATGAGCATGCCGCGATCATCCTCAGCTAATAATCCATATTCACGGTCTGGAATCCCTAACTCCATTCGACTTCGGTCGTCGAACTCGAAGGTTACGAAGTAGCTGGTACGCGCGCTTGAATCCCCGGACCCACCCCATACCTCTGATCGCTTACCAATGACTTGACAGGCTCGAGATTCAATCGGTGCATGATTGTTCCGCGTCCAGGTCATTACACCTCTAAGGATGGTGTAAGCGATAATACCCAATATGAACAAGAATACCAGCTTGAAAATCAGCGGAGCGCCACTAAGGAATTCTCCGAATCCGAATCCAGGATCAGTTGCTATCATATAATGATCTCTCCCCCTTATTCAGCCCTTCGCGAACCAAGCCTACGAAATAGTCGGCATGATCGGAATGACAAGCAATTAAGTATGGCTCTTCCAGCATGCCTGTGAATGGTTCACCTGCGTAGTTCATGACGACACCACCCGCTTCCTGGACCATCAACAAGCCGGAGTACAGATCCTCGCCTTCCGAGTTGTATACGGCCCCTCCAGCTTTTGAATTAAGTTATAGTTAGAAGCGGCCATTTCTCTTGCCAGCCCTTCTTAGCGATTCGTTCCAGATAATGCTGACGATCTCTGAACAGCGGACTCTGTCGTACCTTCAGGCTGAACAGATCATCTAGTCCAAGCGGTGCACACAGTTGAATGAGCCCATCATCATCCACTCTTGCGCCTATAGCGGTTGCCGTCTCTGGCCAACGCGACATCGCGTCTTCTACTGACGTATACGGCTGTTCGCCATTACGCAGATGCATTCTTGCTTGATTACGAACCGACCATTTACTGCTCCCTGTCCTATTCATCAATTGCTGCTCCAATATAAGGTCTGTCTCATCTGACAAGTCTGCCCGATTGTAATACACTACATCTATATCCTCATAGAAGTCTCGATGTGGGAACCCATGAAGTTGATCCCACACCAGACTGCGGATGGCTCCAGCAGCTATATACCCCTGTGGTAAGTGCAGGCTTCGGACAGCCTTCAACAGATACAAGGTCGATGGAGACTCGATTACAAGCTCTCTTAGCTGCTCTTCCAGCATTCACTCTAATCCTCCATAGCTCTACTCAGAACCACCGAATATGCCTCACTTGGGTAATAAGCTGGTCAATCTGCCTTCTCACAGCTCCACGCTTGTCTGGCTCCAATCTGAGATTGGACATCGAAGCAATCTTTTCAACCACCTCGCATATGCTCATATGGTCAGTCTGAATGTGGTGCTGGAACAGCGGGTTCGCAAGCCCTTCCATACAGCGATCAATCTGCCTCTCCGGCCAGCTTCCCTTGCGTTCCCCGCGCTTCTTGAGCCGTCTCAATAATACTTCCTTAGAGGCATACAGAGTATAGTGATCCACCCGGAAGCCGTCATTAAGCAATCGACCAACTATCTCTTCGTAATAGTGCGGATTCACAATCGTCATGTTCTTGCGTATGTAATACCCTGCATTCTCAGGATCGAACACAAAGGAGTTAGGCAATCTGCGATGCAGCTCGCTTGCCGATTGTGTTTTACCAGCACCGAAGGCGCCGTTCACCCAGATAATCATTAGCCACCTCTTCATAATCGATGCGTAGCTTGAGCTAGAATGCTCAAGCTTGGAGTTATAGGATAGTGTAACACGTGCTCCCGAGAGCGGTATAGGTTAATATTGGAAAGTAGCCAAATGTGTAAATCCATTCTATAATCTTGTTGAATGCGCTTACGAGCAGAGGAGATGAGTGTGAATGGGACCATTCGCTGTCGATATGCTTAAGGATAAGGTAGTACTCATTACTGGAGGTGCGACCGGCCTAGGTCGTGCGATGGGTGAGCAATGTCTTGCACTGGGAGCTAAGCTCGCGATTACAAGCAGGCGTGAAGAAGTGTTGAAGCAAGCAGCCGATGAGATGAGCAGCCAGGGCGGAGAAGTGTTCTATTCCAGCTGTGACGTTCGCCATCCGGATCAAGTCGCATCGCTAGTGAATGCCGTAGAGAAGCATTATGGCCATATCGATGTTCTCATTAATAATGCTGCCGGCAACTTCATCTCACCTACCGAGCGCCTCTCACCGCGTGCGGTGGATGCTGTCTTAGGTATAGTGCTTCACGGTACCTTCTATATGAGCCTGGAATTAGGCAAGCGCTGGATTGAACAAGGCAGACGAGGCACTATGCTGAACATAGTAACCACTTATGCGTCTACTGGCTCCGGCTATGTTGTCCCTTCTGCCGCGGCGAAGGCGGGCGTGCTCGCGCTAACCCGCTCCCTTGCTGTAGAGTGGGCGCCTCATGGGATACGACAGGTGGCGATTGCTCCTGGTGCTTTTCCAACGGAGGGGGCTTGGTCGAGGTTGTCTCCTACTCCGGAGCTGGAGCAGAAGATGCTGGCGCGCCTGCCGCTGGGTAGAGTGGGAACTAAGGAAGAGCTGGGACATCTGGCAGCCTTCCTCATATCTGACTATGCCAGTTACATTAATGGAGAGGTCATTACGATCGATGGCGGGGAATGGCTTCGCGGAGCAGGTCAATTCAATGATCTAGCCGAGGTAACCGAGGAGCAGTGGGACATACTCACGGAGCTAACGAAGAAGGGGAAGTAGCTGACAACCTTAGTAAGGAGGGATCTCCCCCTCCTCCTCCTGTAACTCCATGCCTCCCCTGTATACTCTATACATCATCTTGAATGTCCCGCTCTCCAGCCCCTTCTTCCATTCCTCAGTGAATATCACCTCATACACTCCCATCATTGCCGTCTCTTCCACCTCAGTCATTCGCTTGACATCATATCCAGCAAGGTTAAGCTGCTCTTGCCCAATCTGCTTGGGGAACTTAGAGAGATTACTCCCCTCTCCCCATGTTGCGAACTCTACCGCTTGCTCTGCGGTGAACGGAGCCTTGGGGGGTTCTGGAGATAAGATGAAGTGAAGCAGGTACCAGCCAAGGAATAACACAACAGGCATAGTAGCGATAACGATTACCGACCTGCGTCTCTTGAGCTTACCCGCTTCAATCATCCATCTTAGTCCGTAATCAATGACGGCATAGGTTATTGCAGTAATGATTCCCATGAAGGATAAGATGACTCCGAATAGACCATGTAGAACGAACCACAGGATGAAGTGGAGCCAGCATGGAATTCTTAATGGATTCAGCAGCTTCTCGACAACGATTGATACAAGAACGCCATAGACCGACACGATCGGAACGACGTACATAGCTAAGACTGAAGCAGTCGAGACATACTCATCCCCGTGCATCAATCTCTCGTCATCCCAGGAATCCCATTGCCAGTGCCAGTGCATCATCTCGGGCAACCATAGCAGAGTTACCCATGTGGTCATGAATGCAGTGATGAATTTGCGAAGCAGCATCTCCTTTCCTCCTCCTCTCAATTTCATACACATTTAGCATAAGATAAGGAGGATTCTGGGAACAGTTCTAACATTCATAGTACCTATGGTGGGGTATAAGTAATTAATTAATAGGATTAATAATCAGCTACATCAAATAAATAATCCGTAAATGCTTGGCAAGGTGCACCTACTATATGCTTATCACAGATGGATATGGATCGTCCTCGTATGGGTGGATTCTTCATTTAACCATAGGTAACGAAGCGGCTTATTGGGATCGGGATCAATCAGGTTAAGCTTAAGTTGATCCATCCTTTTGAAGAAATAATCAGCTGGGATGGTCGTACCGTACTGTAACCATTCTCTTGTTGCTTTCTGCAGACAAATTTAAAATAGACCAGCTTCCCCAAAGGGAACACTGGTCTAGCTTGAACAATATCAGAATGGATTCCTTGTTATACGGCAAAAATATGACGACCAATCTTGCCAGTCTGCTTGCGAGACCAAATCCACTTAGAAGTGGCCGTCTCCGGGTTAAAGTAGTAGATAGCACCGTTGGTCGGATCATAACCAGCAACCGCATCCAGCGCAGCTCTATACGCTGTTGAGTCAGGTGTCAGATTGTACTGCCCATCGTCTACAGCGGTGAACGCTCTAGGCTGCATAATGACACCCTTCACCGTATCCGGGAAGTTCGCATCTGCCAGTCGATTCATAACAACGGCACCGACAGCAACTTGGCCTTTGTACGGCTCGCCGCGTGCTTCGGAATAGATAATCTTAGCTAGCATGTCAAGCTCTGCTTGATTCACAGATGACTTATGAAGAGCAGCATGGGTTGCGGGTCCCGCTACTCCGTCCTTAGCCAGGCCGTAATCATGCTGGAACCGGATAACAGCGTCCTGTGTCACGGAACCATAATATAGGGTTAAGGTTGCATCGAAGTAACCTAATGTCTTCAGTCGGTACTGAAGGTCCATCACATCTCCGCTGGTGCTGCCGTATTGAAGCGTCGCTGGAGCGGCCGCCGAAGCGGGTTGGACCATTATGATCATGGCAAGAATAAATAAGCTTATAAGAGACAGACTACGGGGTAGTTGTCGAATAGTCATGGTTGTACATCATCCTCCTCTAATGTTTACGCGCAGATATTGCAAGCTCCCGCATACGCATAGTGGATTCCATTCTGTAACCAGCCGGCTGACTTTCGTATGATTGTAGCATAGCCTCATTCCGCAATGTAACCCAAATCACCAAACTACATATATTTACTAGTTACTTAATGTGTGCAACTTAACACTCACATAACAATAGTTATGTAAACTAATTGTTTCAATGACCTTAGCAATTACATGAAGCATTTTCAAGCCTTTGACTCGTACTCCCCATCCTCAGCAACTCGTTCATACCTTATATAAGACATCTCATGTATCCCTGCTATCTCTTTGAATTCATCAACAAGGCTGTAAACATTATCGATTTCTCTATAATTACTAGAACTTAGAATCATGCTAAGCTTGTCTACTTGTTCGTCAGTCATATTGAAAAGTCTAAATGACATAACATTACACTCGGCAAACATCTCGTTCAAAGCTACCTCAAATAGACCGTTCTCTTCAATAAATTGAATGATTTCTTCCTGATACTCGCCGTCATAATAGTCGAACCTGTCTTGCTCTGGATATCGCTCTTCAAAGGTTTTAATTATCAATTCTTCTTCAAGTTCGTAAGATATCCTTAGATAGGCAATCTCATTGCCTTCAGAAAAGATTCTGTACCCCCAGAAATGGTCACCAAAATTACTGAAATACAAGACTGGAGCATCATTAGACAGAGTTATTATGTATTCTGGTACGTGTTCAGATTCTAGGTAGTTATCATTAGGTGTTAAATATACAATCCACTTATCATCTAATTGCTTTATTATAGATCCTGGAATGGCATTCTTTTTAACTGCGCCTATATGAGCTGCTAACATCAGATGTCCGGAAGTGAACTCACTCATAACTACTCACCCTTATCTTTTTAATCTTTAATGAACCATAGACGCATTTTTTGCTTCATTAGCTCTGCAATCCCCTCATCTCTCTTACTAATCCATTCGAATAACGGTTGATCAATAAATGCCAAGAAGTCTGTTTTGTTTTTATCAAGACTAGCAAGGATCTCATTATAGGTGAATGGAATATTGTAACGTTCCTCATCTTGAGGATCAAGGCTGTCTGACCAGACAGTCAAGTAATTCGGTTGAAAAGTGATGCAAGGAGTTGGATCGTGACCTAGCCATGGGCTAACCCTATCTTGGATAGAATCCTGTACGGATTCCCAGTCTTCCAGCCCACAGCAACAACTGGGTAGTATATACTTGTTCTCATCATCAAAAAAAGCTACCCCACCAGCAAGCACAACCTCGTCTTCACGCAGCATGTAATCAAATGCTCTAATGAAGTACTCGTGATACTCGGAGCGCACATCATCCCCAACTAGCTCTTGTAAAAACTGCTCTACATCTGAATCGCCGCAGTTCGACGACAAGTGAATGCCTGTTGGTTGTTCAACAGAAGGTGACTTGAAGATTAATTTGGTATATGGCATGATTTAACTCACTTTCAGTTTGACTATAGATTAGGAATATACCTTGTTCTTATTACGTTCATGTGATGTGCTTCATGTCCTGCAATAATATATGCTGCAGCACGCGCTGATAAACGCTGTCCGTTGAATTCTCCATATCGTATGAATACAGACTCAGGCAATGGATGCAATAACGTTAGCGTTGACATTCGGACTGCCACCATATCATCCATTACATCTTGTAATGCCATATCATGGAATGGAGCTTCCTGTGCGAATACATCCCGATCATAGCCAGGCAATTCGCGAACATCATTACGAACAATTCTAAGAATTCGATAATTCCATAATCGCTCTACATCACTAATATGGCCTACAACGGATTTAATTGTCCACTTGTCTTGTGCATATTTGAATAAAGATTGTTGTTCTGACAAGCCAGCAAGCAATCGTTTCGTTTGTTCCATTTGACTTTTAAGAATTTCAAGTAAGTTTCCATCAGGAACCAGATCAATATAAGTTTGAGCAGCAGGTAAGTATTCATTTTCACTTGGTCTGATTAGCATTAGAGAACCTCCATTGAAGTTTGTGATAGGGAATCGTTAGAAACTTCACTTTCTTATTCTTTAAGTTCGGAATAGTCAATTTGGAAAAAACCAACCCAATAACCCACAAATAAAAAATAACTATTCCAATTAGAATGGGTAAATAACTTTCCGACTTATGGGTTAAGGCGTAATAAAATTCGATATTAGCCAATTCCATATACTTTGCAATTATCATTCCTAGCTTATCCGAATTCGCTAATGCGGAGTTATATGATCGCTAGGCCTTCTCGACTTAACTTACAAAATCTTCTCTTATAATGGAATACATCTTAACATCTTGGAAATCGTCCTTAGCAAATATATGTCTCCTAAGCAGACCCTCATACTGCATTCCAGACTTCTCCATTACTCTTGCCGATCCAATGTTGTTAGGATGACAACGTGCTTCAATTCGAACCAAACCAATATCAAGAAATCCAAAATGAATGATTCTTCTAATAACTTCGCTCATATAGCCCTGGTTCCAATAATCATAGGATAAGACATATCCTAGCTCTGCTTTTTGGTTCCGATTGTCCCAATTCACAAAGCTACAACTACCAATAAGCCTATTACTATGTTTATCTTCTATCCCCCAAGGGCCAACCTTTTGGCTTTCATATCGTTTATGTACAAAATCAATAAATTGTTGAGTATCAGAAAGCGACTGGTGAACATCCCAAACCGTGTACTTCGAGACCTCTGGATTCTTACAGTAATTAAACATATCGTACTGATCTTCATAAGTTATTTTTCTTAGTCGGGTTCGATCAGTCTCTAGAATCGGAAAGTATTCGAAATGATTTTCTAACTGCATCTCTACACCTACTTTTAGTTTAATTTTTCTTGCTTACATATAAGGTTCTGATAATCACGACGCCGAAAGGCTTAAGTTTCAGTACTGGTCAAGCGAAGAGACCAGTACCCCGGATGAGCTCGTCATTTAGCCTTACAGGTGTGTCCGGACAGAGTTACCCGCCGGTTCGGACCGAGGGGAGTATGCCCCGAATCGTGAAACTAGTCATTAAGAAAATTTTTCAGGGTTCTCGTAAATCGTCCCGGATAAAAATCATTCATTTTTTGGCGTCAAATTTATCTCTTTCCTTAATGTTCGACGTCTGCAAGCTTCGCCGAAATAAGTTCATTATCACAAATCAAGTAATCCTCATTATGATCGTGTACTAGTATGAAGAAATATGTTGCTTCGCTGTCATTATCTTTCCAATAAATATTCATCACTTTAGCCCTCAACGAATGAAAAGAAACATCAGGGTCTTTGAAACTAAAGTAGTAGTCTACACCCACTCTTAAGTTTAAGATATGACCATTAATCTTTACATCAATCTCTTCATTGCCAATATTACTCACCTAATCACCCTGTTTAAGTAGCTTAGAAAATTTGTGCTCCATGAAATACTTTTAATAGTAGTTCTCGTTCTGGCACTTTCAATTCTTCGTAAGATCTCAGAAAATATAAATTGTTATATGGCACTTCCACTAATTCTGTTAAAATTTCCAAATCTATAATTTTAACAATTCCATATCTAGCAATCGGTTTGTTATAACACCCTAACGAACCTGGGTTGAAATATATACGGTTCTTTGTTTGAAACTGATGAACAATATGATGATGTCCAAAGCATACAATATCGAATTCTGTATTCATATAGAGTTCGTCTAATTTATCTTTTGTGGGGTCCTTATCAATAGGTATAAAGTAATTCGAACTATCTAAATGGTAATGTGTAAAATAAAGTTTTCTTCCCGAATCCTCGTGGACTAAACTCATCGGCAGCTCATTTAGGAAAGATATGTATTTTTCATCAATGCGATCTGCCAACCATTTATGATGAATTCTTTCATTGTGATTTCCTAATGGAGGTAGTTTATTTTGATATGCAGCTAATATTGCTAATTCATGATTACCAATTATACAAGAAATGTTACTCTGTTCTAACAATTGCTCCATAACTTCATTGCTATCTGGGCCTATTCCAATCATATCTCCTAGACAATAGATATAATCTACTTTTCTCCGCCTAATGTCTTTTAGGACAGCTTCTAACGCAGGGCCGTTACCATGAACATCAGTTATAATGGCATACGATTTCAAGTTCTCACCCTCTTCTTATCGTCACATTTTGTTATAATAATCAATGCGTCCCAGCAATATAAGGCAGCCAAGAACTTTGAATAAACACAATCTCCATGAATGCAAATTTCCAACCTTACAAATGGGCACTAACGAATCCGATTGGATAAGATTAATGACTAGTTCCCTCAGATTTGTACTTCAAATATTGAATCTACAATGATAGGGAGGTTATCTCTTACTGAGACTGCTCCAAATACAGATCGTGCATGAATTCCCTTGTCTTCAAATACTTCATACATTAATTCTGAACATCCATTTAATACTTTATGATGTTCTTCAAAAGTGGGTTCTGCATTAATAAATCCCTGAATCTTAATAACTCTCTTTACTTTATCTAGTGATCCTAATGCATCCTTTAAAACGGCGAGCACCTCAATTCCAGCTAACCTTGCAAATTCATAACCTTGTTCAGTTGAATATTCACTTCCTAGTTTTCCTTTTGGGCTGCCTGATGGTCCCTTTCCTGAGACATATATTAGCCCATTCACAATTACATAGTTGGAGTAACTAGCCGCTGGATTACTCGCTTGAGGCAATAGGATTCCTAAGTTTCTTATTCGTGATTCAATAGATAGAGTCATTGTATTTCCACCCTTCATTGGTGTTCCGTTGATTAATCGTTATTTCATAATCCCTCAGGAAGTTGAATGTACTCTGACACTCGAGACATCAATATTTCAATTAATTTTTCATCCATGAATGTATAATCATCTGGAATGTCCAGGCATATGACTTGCTTGGTTTTTAACTTGTGTGAGAATTTGGCGTTAAGTCTTCTTACGTCGGTTCCAGAAGGTGTATAAGGTCGTGCAGCCACAAACGCAAACCCTGCTTTATCATTTACCCTAATCAAAAAGTTCAACGTTTCATTATCTTCAAATACACCGTCTCTCCGCTCTTTCGTATAGCGTTATTTTGTTCACGAACTCGACTACTCCTCTGCCAGACTTAGGGTGGCAGCCCGAAACGTAATCACCTTATTCTTTGTCATGCAATCAAGATTTCTTTCTCCATAGACTTGCCCATAGAAATTCTTTTCCAAATAATTTGTCTTCATCTCTACATTCTTTCATATTTCTAATTTCAACCTCATTGAAATAGTCCAATAAAATATCTCTTAGATCATCTTTCGTGTAAGCAATACCACCCTGCATACTATAAGACTTATATATACTCTCATCTGTTCGGTTAGGTATACCAGTTATCTCTTCAAATTCCGGAGCATAACATACAACTCCAAATGAACCACCTGATTTAAGAACCCTATTAATTAATTCTATGTATTGCATTCTCTGATGAGGTACTAGATGATGGAGCAGCCCGCAATCATAAATAAAATCATATGCATTTTCAGTAAAATCCAAATTCAATACATTATCACATATAAAATTGACTTCCACGTTCCTACTTGCAGCATTCTCTTTCGCCCATGTAATAGCTTCCTCAGAGATATCTACTGCATCTACTTTGCAACCTAGTTCTGTCATGTAGATTGCATTCCGACCATTCCCACATCCTAGTTCCAGAACCTTTCCCCTTTCCATACATTTAGAGTCAAAATAACTAACCAAGTTCTCATCAGGGTATAATTTGAAAAAAGGCACTTGCTTTGTCTTGTCCTGATAAAACTTATTCCACCAAGGAGCTGGTGTTCGGAATAATATATCTAACATAGACATCATGTCATTTATACTTTTAATTCTTGTCATCTTAAAATTCATCCTCACTATGATCTAATTGTTTGCGAGCACATTTCCATATTTAAGGTATTCGCGAAGAGGGATGATCTATCCTGCCTGCGCCGATTTCCTGCTTCAAGCCAACGAAGTTGTTGAACACGGGCCTAAGTTGATACAATGTAGCTATTCCTATGAATTAGTTACATTTTAACAGATATGATTGACGTAACAATAGTTATGTTAACCAAAAACCGCAGAGGTGACACGAATGGTCAATATACTCAAGGTCAAGGATCGGGAAGAGCTGGACCGTAGGGTCCCCTCTATGCCCTGGTATGTGGAGAAGTTCATCAACTATAAGCTTCCAGACCTGTCCCCTTCCTCCCTGCTCGAATATGTGCGGGATTATGAAGCGTTCCTTAGCTGGCTGCTGGCAGAGGGGCTGACGGAATCGCAATCTATTAAGGATGTTCCGCTTCTCGATCTGGAGAGGCTGCATATGGACAGTATTGATAACTTCCGTATGTTCCTCACTACTCGCAAGGAGAACAGCAATTCGAGGACGACAATCTCTCGAAAGCTGTCCTCCCTCCGCTCTCTGTTCCACTACCTTAGCCAGATTGCCGAGGATGAGGAGTTCTATCCGCTGCTGAAGCGTAATGTGATGGCGAAGGTGGCCATTAAGCGGACGCAGAAGCCGAAGGATACGGCTGCGAAGCTGGAGGGCAAGCTGCTCCAGGAGGAAGAGATCTATGAATTCATGGATTATATTAAGCAGCATTATGAGACGGAAGTGGCAAGCAACAAGCAAGCCCTCTATTCGTACAAGCTGAACCAGACACGTGATGCCTGCATTATTAGCCTCATTCTGCACTCAGGCCTGCGCGTATCCGAAGTCGTCAATCTGAACACGGATGATATCGATCTTAAGAAGAAGCTGGCCTACGTCTACCGTAAGGGTAAGAACGACGACACCTTCAAAACCCCCGTCTACTTCCGGCAGGAAGCCGTAGAGGACTTGACGGCTTACCTCCAGCTGCGCGACAGCAGGTACAAGGCACCGCGGCGCGAGAAGGCCTTGTTCCTAGCTATCGCGAATGGCAAAAACGAAGGCTCGCGCATGACCAAGCGGGCTATGCAAGAGATGGTAATTAAGTATGCGAAGCGATTTGGTAAGCCTTATCTATCGGTACATAAGCTTCGGCATTCTTTTGCAACGGACTATTACTTACGTAACGATATCTACAAGACGCAAGAGCAGCTCGGCCATGCTTCTCCAGAGACAACACAGATCTATGCCCATCTGACGGACCGCACGATGGCTGAGGCGATTGATCGGGACAGAGACAATTAAACGAGGTGAATGATTAATGAGGTTAAGTGTGCTGGATCAGACACCTGTTCCACAAGGGAAGACCGCATCTGAAGCGTTGCAATATACGGTTCGACTAGCCCAAGAGACGGAGCGGCTTGGCTACCAACGGTTCTGGGTATCCGAGCATCATGCATCAACTAGTCTCGCAGGCTCAAGTCCAGAGGTGCTCATCAGTCACTTGGCGGCCAAGACATCCCGACTGCGTATAGGTTCAGGCGGCGTCATGCTGCCCCACTACAGTGCCTATAAGGTGGCGGAGAACTTCAAGCTGCTAGAGGCGTTATATCCCGGTCGAATTGATGTAGGCTTAGGCAGGGCGCCCGGCGGCATGCCGCTCGCTACCCGTGCCCTGCAAGAAGGCAAGACGCGAAGCGTCGATCGATATCCTCAGCAGATTGCAGATCTAGCTGATTATCTGTATAACACCGTTAGCGAGCATAGTGCGTATGCCGGCCTAATCGCTTCACCGCTCATCTCGACGGCACCTGAAGTATGGCTGCTCGGTTCCAGCGGAGATAGTGCGACGATTGCTGGCCAACAAGGGGCAGCCTTCGCCTTCGCTCACTTCATTAATGGGCAGAGTGCGGGAGAGGCCTTCTACAACTATCATCTTCACTTCAGGCCCTCGAGGCTCGGGGACAAGCCGAAGACGATCCTGGCGTTATTCGTCCTGTGCGCCGATACGGATGATGAGGCTGAACGTCTCGCTTCCAGCGGATCTCTCTTCTTCCTGAAGCTTATTCAAGGGATGGAGAGCTTCGGCTTCCCTACCGTAGAGACGGCACTTGCTTACCCCTATACGGACATGGAGCGTGCCCAGCTGAATGAATATCGACAGCGGAATCTCGTTGGCAGTCCCGCCAAGGTGAAGGAAGGACTGCTGCGATACCAGCACGACTACAAGCCCGATGAGCTCATGATCGTCACGATCACCCATGATATTGAGGCCCGAATTCGATCTTATCAATTAATTGCAGAGGCTATGGGACTGTGATGAAAAAACTTAAGAAGCAGGCTGCCGTCGCGCAGCCTGCTTATTTAAGTGTTTTCTCTATGAAGAGCTGCGCTTCCTTGCTTTTAAGATCATGAAGCCAGCGACCAGGAGAATGATAACGATTCCGGCATATAAAGCCCAAGCTGACGCACCTGGTTCGTCTATGTAGCTCTTCTTGGTGTTATCCAGCTCACCACCTGGCTCGGGCTTATATCCCGCTCCCATCTCTGCGAGCTCTTGCGATGCCGTGGATAACAGCTTCGTTCGTTCGCATCTCCCCGTCTCCAGGGATTGAATAGAATCCCCATGTGCCCAGACGAGATAATCCTTCCCCACTGCGAACCCTTCATAACCACAACTCTCCGATCGCATGGCTGTTCGAACAACGACCTTCTTAGGCACCTCTCCCTTCCAGACGGTGTCCGTCTCCATTGTGATTGTGACGGGAGCTTCAGTAGACGGGAATAGACCACCTGTACTCTTAGGATGATCGATGTCGATCACCTTGCCGCTGAATACAGCGGTCTTCAGAGCCAGGTCCTCTTGTATAGGCGGCGGCAACGCACAAGAACAAGCGTGTACAAGCGGCGGCTTGTTTGACATAGATAACACACTAACGATGAGGCAGCTTACGAGTATCATAATTAATCTTTTCAACAGAATCGTCACCTCCTCTTCTACACTTAGAACGAATTCATGATCAGCATAGTTGCATGATAAGGAGATATAAAACAATTAAAAAGAACAAGCCGCCCTAAGCTCCAATAGCTAGGTCCAGCTTGTTCCTCATCGAACATTCATCTAGATATCTCTTAACGTGTCGATCTCCTCGATCACAATTCCTTCTTCAACGGCGAACTCGAAGTCCTCAATGTCATACACCTGCACAGGTACTTCGGCTTCAAGCAGCTTATCCTGGAATTCGAACTGGTCGGACAGCAGCGGCACGTTCAGCTTCATTCCGGATAAGAGGAGCTCCGTCTCGATCGGGTCGAAGTAGTCCCCATAGTGTGCATTGTCCACCGCATGAACAATTGTGAATTGAATATCGTCGTTCAGGAGCAGCGCCGAGCTTTCTCTCCATGGCATCTGGAGGGCTTTCTCGATTTTTTTGCGATTAAGCGGCTCTTCGAAGAAGGTAATCAACTCGCCAATCTTGGACTTCACATGCGCATCATCATCTGGATCATCCATGACAGGCTCTACCCCATCCCGCATATCGTACAATTCACAGATAGATGAGTAAGGAACTACAAAGTCAATCGGCCGGCCAGGCACCAAGAGATGTCCGTACGTTGCCACCATCACTGCTTCAATTACAAAACGCCGACGCATCCTAAGTCCCCCTCTGCAATCGTTCTAGTCCCATTATTATACAACATTATGCGGCCTGTACAAGAGAGCCATTCGCATAAGTTTGCAGGCAGCAGAGCGGTCCATGTACAATAGGGCTATTGGAGGTTGATCGTGTGAATACAGAACAAGTCATCATTATCGGAGCGGGCCCTTGCGGTCTTGCGGCAGCGCTCGAGCTGAAGCAGGCAGGCCTGAATCCTCTTATTATTGAGAAGCGCAACGTCGTCCATTCCATCTCGCAGTACCCGACGTATATGCACTTCTTCTCTTCACCTGAGCTGCTCGAGATTGGCGGAATCCCGTTCACTACAGCGAATGAGAAGCCATCCAGGCTCGAAGCGTTGAATTATTACCGCCAGGTGGCGCTGCGCAATGAGGTGCGAATTCATGCTTATGAGGAAGTGAAGGAGATAACGAAGCTGTCCGGCGGCGGCTATGAACTGCGCAGTGAGGACCGCTATGGAGAGTCGCTTCTGTACCAGACAGACTATGTCGTGATCGCGACGGGATACTTCGACCATCCTAATCGACTTGGCATACCAGGTGAAGAGCTGGACAAGGTGACCCACTTCTTCCGCGAAGCACACCCTTACACAGGGATGAAGGTAGCGATTATCGGAGGCAGCAACTCGGCGATTGATGCGGCGCTGGAATTAGAACGAGTAGGAGCTGTAGTTACGGTCGTGTATCGCGGTACAGATTATTCCAGCAGCATCAAGCCGTGGGTGAAGCCGATCTTCGAGAGCTTGGTTGCCAAGGGACGCATTGCTATTCGATTCGGCTCTCGCGTCGTTCGCATCGAGGAGCGCCAGGTGCATGTGGAGAGCAAAGAAGGCACCGAGACGCTTCCGAATGACTTCGTACTTGCGCTCACCGGCTTCCACCCGGACCGGGAGTTCCTCACGAGAATCGGCGTTCGGATTGAGCCGGAGGGCTACCCGTTCTTCCATGAGGAGTCGATGGAGACGAACGTCCCTGGTATCTTCCTCGCGGGGGTTGTCGCCTCTAAGAGGGAGGCCAATGAGATCTTCATTGAGACGGGCCGCTTCCACGGGCGACGAATTGCGGCTCGGCTTGCAGGAGATTAAGGCAGTTTACGATTAACTTGTTTATTGGTTTTGTTTTTCAAAATCCTCAATCTTATGACTGAGCTCCACATTATGAAGCCTTAACACATCTAATTCTGCCTTGGCAGCACTTATTAGGAAGAGAAGCGTCCGCCCTATCAAGAATATAGCCACAGCCAACAGCGAGAAAGTATGCGTTACAATTAATTCATACAAGAAAAGCAATATTCCGAGCACTAGAACAATGATGGCATATACCTTTGACTTATTAAAGGAATCAAACATAGCATCGTCTCCTCGTTACATAGTCCCAGTCCAACATTTTTGGTTAAAGGTGCTTCTTTGGTTCACTTCTTTTTCCAATTGTGTTATCATACTTTTAAAAGAAGCCGAGTGCGGCAAACACTCGGCTGAACAATTGGCTTGGATGGCTTATCCCCTTCTAAGTAATAAGGCAATAAAAACCCACCTTCGGCGTCAACCTTGGGGTGGGTTTTTACTTTCTCTTGTTCGTATTAATGTAAGTTAGAAGAGCAAGGATAAACATGCCAAATAGGAACATGATGGTTAGTGCATCCTTAACTTCCATGGCTTCACCTCCTTCCGAAGGGAAACCATGCCCACCCAAGATTCAATTGTCTGTCTTTATTGTACCATCATCTTCCTTATATAAGAAGAACAAATGTTCTATGACTGAGAAAAGTCAATAAACAGAGCCGTGTTCTTTTTCAGCTGGTACTTCAAATATCCTTCTTGACCTAGAACTAATTCATCGTATTTTTCTTTACTCCATATTTTAAATTCTTGGTTCCCACTCTCAATCTCAAATTTAACAAAATAATGATTCATGCTTGGCGAATTTTGTCCGTTTCTAAATTCTTCTATTCTTTTAAACAATACTCTAGACTGGGTAGTCTGTATCGGAAGATTACGATCCACTCTTCGTTGCAGTGCATTGCGAATGACAAAACCAATAAAAACGAACAGAATGACAGATCCAGAAACAATAGCAATGACAACTTCACCGGTAATGCGAGTCACTTCCTCTACGTCTACTATGGTAAAATCCTCAAGAAAAAGCAATAATAGGTACATTGATACTTAAACATGGAGGCACCTACCTATATGAATACTGATAACACCCAAATATGCGAGCTGTGCGGGAGAAGCGGCGTGGAGACGACCGTTCATCACCTGACTCCGAAGGAGCTGGGAGGCACTCTGCTGCCCACTGCGAACCTATGCCGTGCCTGCCATCGACAGATCCATGCCCTCTATACGAATGAGGACCTCGTGACAATGGGAATGACAACGCTCGAAGGGCTGCGGAGCAATCCCCAGTTGGCCAGCTACCTGAAGTGGATTCGCAAGCAGCCGCCCGGAGCGGTGCCCAAGCTTCGCAAGTCAGAGCGGGTCCGCGGGAAAAGGTAACGAAGGCAATGATGGCAATCATGGCAACGAAGGAACGAAGTTGTCCGCCGCCCTCCCTCTCTATGCCAAGCTAACCGAATTAAAAGCTTCCGAACCGCTTCTCGTTCCTCGCCTTCGCCCGCTCAGCCTCCTCTTCCCGGTTGCGCGATTCTGCATTCGTCACCAACGAATTCAATAGATTGCGCGCAGCAGCCGCAACTTCCTCCACCCCACGGTGGAAGGCTTCCTCATTCGCCGCAGACGGCTTATTATAGCCCGACAGCTTCCGAACGAACTGCAGCGAAGCCGCCATAATCTCCTCTTCGGTAGCCGGCGGATCGAAGTTATACAACGTCTTGATATTACGGCACATGGACAAGTCCTCCTCTGAACAAGAGAGACATGGCAAGCGCATCTGCAGACCATTTGCTGCATAACGCTCGACATGTCTCTTCCCTTTTTACCGTATTCTAGCACGAAGCTGCTTGAATTGGTAATACATCGTACACCCGACACAGTAGCCGCACAGAGCCAGGAACGCGGCTCCAAGGAGCATGCCAGCGAATAGGTATGTCCCTAGCAGCCAGCCTGCAGCCCAGCACATTAAGGCAGCAGTCAGGAATCCGACCGCCAGGCTGTTATTGAAGCGGGTGAGCACGGCTGCCTGCGTCTTCTTCCCCTCAACTTGCAGGAAGGGCCTCGCCAATGCAACGAACACATTCCCCTTGCCGCCTGACAACACCCCGGTCAGTTGAATGACCCATAGCGCTGCAAGCAGCCAAGGCAGCTGCAGCACTATGGCAATCAGGCTGAACAACACAATACCCGCTTGGTTCGACTTCACATAAGCCATCGGAATTTCCTTCATCTGATCCCACCACTCCTAATCATCGTATCCAGCTCCATTATAACCGATTAGGCCGATCGGAATAGACTATGATATTATTAATCTTCTGTAGGCGGATGTATTCATTCGGAGCAAGCCCGTGCCGGAAGTAGGCGAATAGATACACCGCTTCCAAGAATGACAGCGCAGGATAGACAACGATATCCTGGTGGGTATACGGATTATCGAGCAGCACCTGCCATTCTCCATCACGTGACACAGCGCCGGCTTCAAGTTCTCGGAGCGTGGAATTTTTGACCGATATGATCGTCTCGAATTCCTGCCAGATATCCTTCCACGAAGGGCTGATCTTCCCCGGGTCAGGCAATACCTGTCTTGCGAGGGACAGCAGCCCGGCCGCTTGCTCCATCCCCTCGTCTTCATAGGCCCTCAAGAATGTCCGGAAGTCCTCCAGGAATCGCCTCACCTCGGAGAACCCGCCTGCCCGCAGTTCAGCCCCGAGTACCACCAGCGCTTGTCGTTCTTCAGCCCCGTTCCTTAATCGTTTGAAGAGCTCACTTCGCATGAACCTCATCTGTATTCAGCCACCACCTCTCGCTTGAGAGGATGCTGCTACAAGTAGGGATTCTCATGCTTCGCCTTCAATCTAAGCCAGCGCCGCTCCACCTCTTCCTCGAAGGAGGCGAGCGCATCTGCATATTCCGGCTTCGTTAAGTGCTTCGTCTTGCCCATATTCTTCAGCCAGTCCGCCATCGGAATCCTCTTGCCCTTCTCCTCCGGATTGAAGGTAATGTTCGTCACCCCATGCTCCACCTCGTACAGCGGGAAGAAGCAAGTGTTCACGGCCTCGTCAATAAGCGTCTGCCCGATCTTCTCCTCCGACAGCCAGTTGAGCGGACAGGTGATGAGAATCTTGCCATAGACGAGCCCTTCATTCTGAGCGTAATATTGCGCCTTCGCCGCCTTGCGCAGCAGATCCTGAGGGACCGACTCTGACCCCGTGAACACATAAGGAATGTTCGTCGCAGCCATAATCTGAGCGGTATCCTTGTGGTGGAACAGCTTCCCGCCCTGATGCTTGCCCACGTTAGACGTGGAAGTCCGGTGCCCCAGCGGTGTCGAATAGGAGAGCTGCGCTCCCGTGTTCATGTATCCCTCGTTATCGTACTCGAGAATAATCATCTTATGATTGCGCAGTGCACTGCCGATGGCCGGTCCCATGCCGATATCCATACCGCCGTCGCCCGTAATCATGACGAAGGTGAAGTCATCCTGCAGCCCCAGACCGTCCAGCTCTCCGCGCCGCTTGCGCTCCCAGAACATCTCGACGACACCTGATAGGGTGGCGGCGCCATTCTGGAACAGATTATGGATGTACGTGGCCCGGTGTGAGGAGTAAGGGAAGCCTGTGGTGACGACCATGGCGCAGCCCGTCTGGTAGAGCGCGACGATGTCGCCCTCGATGCCCTTGAAGAACAGCTCCAATCCTGAGAAAATCCCGCACCCCGGACACGCCCCATGACCCGGCGCCAGCCGCTTCGGCTTCTTCGTCAGCGAGCGCAGCGGCGGCACCTTCACCTTCAGCTTGCCCGTTGCTTCATCCCGGTCGACCGTGACGAGACCCGTCTTCAGCTCCTCGTACTTCAGCGGCTCGAGTACCCGCTTCGGCGCAAGATTCGGATCCCCCGGCGTGTGGCCGTAATAATCGAAAGGCACATCCACCTTGCCGATCGCTGCCGCTTCCAGAGCGAGCTCGAAGAAGTGGTGGCCGTCCTCGGCGTAGAAGTCCTTGCCGCCCAGACCGAATACACGGCTGACGACCTTGATACCATGAACGCCATGAGTGAACAGAGCGGCCTTGATCTCGTTCGTCATATTGCCGCCATGGGCCCCATAGCTGTCCGCTCGGTCTCCGATGGTGATCGCCTTCACATGTCGGAGCGCTTCGGCAATCTCCTTCTGCGGGAACGGACGAATCATATTGGGAGCGATCGATCCCGCCTTAATGCCCTTCGCTCGCAGCTGATCGACGACATCCTTAATAATCTCCGAGGCGGAATTCATGAGGAAGACGGCGACCTCGGCGTCCTCCATCCGGTATTGGTCCAGGATGGGATAATCCCGACCCGTCAATATGGCGTATTCCTTGCGTATTCGGTCGAACGCTTCCGCCGCGTTATACATGCCGACCGACTGCTGATAACAGTTGTTAATGTAGTCGGGTTCGTTCATATAAGGGCCGACAGTGATGGGATTGTTGCGGTCCAGCACATGCATGAAGCCCTCAGGAGGATGCTCGCCGACGAAGGCATGCACATCCGCGCGGTGAGCGAACGTCTGGACGCGCCGCTTCTGATGGGAAGTGAAGTAGCCGTCGGATGCAATGAGCACAGGAAGTCTGACGGAGGAGTCCTCCGCCAGCCTAAGCGCCATGATGTTCATATCGTAGACGGCTTGCGGATCCCGGCATAGCAGGATCGGCCAGCCCGTGTTCAGCGCGAAGTACAGATCGGAGTGGTCACCGTGAATATCGAGCGGCCCCGACACCGAGCGGCACACCAGGTTCATGACCATCGGGAAGCGAGTGCCGGACTGGACGGGCATCTGCTCCAGCATATAGAGATAGCCATTGGAGCTGGTCGCGTTGAACACCCGTCCGCCCGCGGCGGATGCCCCGTAGCAGATGCCGGCGGAGCCATGCTCTCCGTCCGCGGGAATGAGCTTAATGTCATGCTGTCCGTTCGCCTTCATCAGATCGAGGAATTGAGCCACTTCCGTCGATGGCGAGATGGGGAAGTACCCCATCACATGATAGTTAATCTGATGCGCAGCGTAGGCGGCCATCTCATTGCCGGATTCATACACCATGCGCTGCTCTACCGTTCCCTTAGGCACTTCCTTGTTCATATCTATAGCCAATGCGATTCACCTCTTCCCAAGTGTGTGTCGACATCTCTGGACTTCAGCCTGCTCTAGACGTACTTGAACTTATGTGGAACGCGATGCTCATCCCCGTAACCATCCGTCTCCCGCTCGGACTGCAGCGCATCGGTCGGACAAGCGACGACGCACTTCAGACAGCCCTTGCAATATTGGTAGTCGATGCCTTGGAGGAACATCTGCGGGCGGCCCTTCTTGTCCTCCTTCTCCTCCCACACGAAGCAGAAGTCGGGACAGGCCGTATCACAAGCGGCGCAGTGGATACACTTCTCATCGAGGAAGTGAGGCATCATTCCCTGCCGGGATATACTGATGTCCTTGAGCACGCTGTTCCCTGGATTAATAATCATACCGCCCAGCGGCTGCGTGTTATAACCGAGCACAGGAATATCCCAGCGCTGCGGCAGCGGCATGACATTCCCTTCGGAGAGGGTGAACGTCTGCAGCGTTACCTCATTGTAACCGCGTTCAAATGTCCGCAGAGCCGGAGCGACCGCCTGCGGATACTTCTTCTCCAGCGACTTGCGGATAATGCCCTTCATATGCTCGAAGTCGAGGAAGTCACATTGCCGGAACAGCGCGCCGAGCATCGCCATGTTGACGCGATTGTTCTCCTCCAGCGAGATGCCGGTCGCATCTACCGCGGCGATCGTGCCGCCCAGCAGCTTAAGCTTGTCTCGCAGCTCTTCGGGCGACTTCTGGGAGTTCACGATGACGATGCTGTCTTCATAGATGCCGCTGATGACGTTGTTGGTCTTGGATAGATTCTCGTGGAAGACGCCTACGATGTGGGGACGTTCGATGGGTGTGGTGTCGCGAATGTTCGTGTTCAGATCACAGAAGCGAATATGTGCCTTGACCGGTGAGCCCTTCTTCTCCGATCCGTAGGAGGAGAAGCTCACCCCATTGTAACCGCTGCCAACAACGCCGGCTTCTGCGAGCATTTTGCCCGCGAGGTTCGCCCCCAGCCCGCCGATGGATTCAAGTCGAATTTCATAGAAGCCGAGCTCATTGCGCTTAGGAAGATTCATGCTGCCCATCACTCCCTTCATCACTATCGATTCTCGTACTTGCGACTCGTCTGAATCGTCGTTCTATTTGCAATTTTCCAATAATATCACAGTCATTATAACGTGATTCGCCACATTCGTATACCCCGATTCTCAGCTTATCCCCCTGCGCGCTGCAACCCCTGCAGCATTCCCCAATGTATGAGCTGAATCCCCTGCTCACGCAGCGTCTCCTGCACATCAGGATCCCGGAATAACTCGGCTTCCATCCCTCTCTTGAGAGGCTCCCTGTGAAAAGCTCGCAGCTCCTCCGTCACCTCAGCAGGATGAATAATGAGCTCCGTCACCCCTGGGTGAAGGCTGCTCAGCAGCGCTTGCATCTGCCCCTTGAACGACTCATAGGTCTCTCCCGCTCCGAGCGCGAACGGCAGACCGATGAGATAATCAAGCACAACGACTCCCTTGCTGTCAGCTTCGGCTGCCCTCAGCCGCGCCAGCTCCGCCAGCTCAGGCGGCGCCACCTGACCGCTCTCGAGGAGCAGTGTCCGCGGCAGCCGGAACGGAAGGCCGTACTGTGCACACACATCCAGCACGATGGAGATGAAGTCGCGTCCGGTCTGCAGCCCATACAGACTGCCCATGTGGTTATCTGCATGGGTCGGGTTCATCCCGAGCTGAAGCGCCATCTCGACCTGGGCAATGAGCTCCGCTCTCACCTCGGAAGGGTCCGCCTGCTGCTCGAGAGTCTTGGCATCCTTCGGGAAGTACCCTTCACTCGTTACGAGAGACCGAGTGGAGCCCGAGCGATAGACGGGGCCCCAGCGATAGTTATCCCACTCGGAGGTGAAGGTGAAGTGAATGCCGACACTTAAGTGGGGATGTCTCGCGCTCCACAGCGCCGCCTCCCTCGCCCAGCCGCATGGCAGCATCAGGGTAGCCGAAGAGACTGCGCCACCTGAGAGCAGCTGCTGAATCGCCTGATTGGAAGAATGGCATAGGCCGTAATCGTCGGCATTAATGATAAGCAATCGATCTCCATCGCCGTATCCTAATCGCTTAGCTAAGCTCATGAGTGCCCGCTCCTTCTGGGATTAGAGAGTTATTTAATGCAGTTAACAACCTATGCTCAACGTCGTTCACCCATCCGCATACATAAGCAGCCCGCTTCACCTGCTCTGTCCAGACGTCAGCTGGATCTAACCCTTCCCGGTATCGAAGCATGAAGTGATGTGACACGTCCACCATGCGCAGCTTCATGAGTACGGGCAATATAGACTGCTCCTCCGGAGTAAGCCGCACATGGCGACCATACCCGCGGCAGAATAGTCCGATCTTGCGCAGTGATTCCTCCACATCAGGCTGCAGGAGATCGACCAATACGACCGCAAGCTCCATGGCACGCATATCCCTCGTACAGAACTCGAAGTCCAGCAGCGCGGTGATGGCATCCCCTTGTGCAAGTGAATTAGTGAAGTTAAGATCGCCGTGAATCCATTGCTGCGGCAGCGCACACATAGACTCATACCTGGCGGACAGCTCCATACGCTCCTTCAGCAGCAGGTCGATCTGCAGGCGCAGCTCATCCACCTGAGCGGATTCCGGCATTGACTCCGTTAAGGCTTGGAGCACGACAGGTGTCAGCTCTGCATACGTCTGCTCCCATTCGTAGTAAGGCAGGTAGATCGGTTCGCTGTCGGGGGTGACAGCAGCTAGAGCATTCGTAAGCTTGCCTGCTGCCTCTCCTAATCCGAGAATATGAGCTTCATTAGCCGGAATAGGCCGCTCACCGGGAAGGTAACGACATAGGGAAGCCAGCTTCCCCTGCGGGCCTCTCGTTACCGTCTCCCCTCGCGAATTCACCACGGGCTCCGGCACAGCAAGACCGATCGAGCCCTGCGCAGCAAGCTGGTGCAGCAGCTCATGCTCCAGCTTCACAACCGCTGCATCTGCATGATTATTGTAGATTCGAAGCACGAAGCGCTCGCCGCCGCTCATCAATATTCGCGTCGTATTGTTCATGCCGCCCAGCCCCTCCTCGAAGAGATAGGGCTTCTGCAGAGGGTACTGGTCCAGTATCGCAGCCATGGTGTCCATCTCAATCTCTGTCTCTATCTCTATCTCTGTCCGTGCGGTCATTCTCTAGCTTCCCTCCCTATGACTGAGCTCACAGATGAATTTAGGGCTCATAGATCATCTTCCTCGTCATTCCTCCGTCCACGACCAGGTTCACGCCCGTGACGAATCGATTATCCGGATCGGTTAAGTAGAGACAGGCCTTCACGACATCCTCAGGCCTCCCTACTCTGCCAGCGGGGTGCTGCTTGTGATCCGTCTCCTTGAGATCAGAACCGTCACCGGCGTCTATCCAGCCCGGACTTATACTGTTCACTAAGATACGGTCTGGCCCAAGTGAGATGGCCAGAGCATGCGTGAGAGCGATGATGCCGCCCTTGGAAGCGGCATATGCTTCCGTATTCGGCTCCGACATCGTCGCCCTTGTCGAGGAGATATTAACAATATGACCGCCCTCAGGCTGCTGCTTCATCCGCTTGGCCGCTTCTCTGGAGCAGAGGAAGGTGCCTCTTAGATTCGTGAACAGCACATCATCCCAGTCCTCGACCGTTAGCTCGTACGGGTTCATCGTACGGCCAATACCTGCATTGTTGATAAGGATATCAATCCTGCCGAATTGCTCCGCTGCCGTGGTTAGGAGCTGCGTAATCGCTTCAGGGTCTCTCAGATCCGCCTGCGACCATCTAATATTTCCCGCCAGCTCAGCCGGCAGCTCACTTCTTATATGCTGAAGCACCTGCTCGCCGCGCACAGCGTCCATGTCCGTCATCCACACCAGGCAGCCGCTCTCTGCATAAGCCTTCACCAACGCCTGGCCTATTCCTCCTGCAGCGCCGGTAATGACAGCTGCTCTGGCTGTGCGAATCATTTCCGTTTCATTTCCCGCCATTTCCGCGCACTCCCTTCTTCTTCTATTGCTATTATAACTCCGTTCGATTCCTTTCGACAGTTTGCCACGAATAGTAGCAATCACCGCTGTCGAAAACGTTTTCTTCGTGTAATTTCATGCGCTTCCCCGGGAAATGAAATCTCATTATTTCCTCAATCTATGGAGTTGAATTTCCCCGTATGAAGGCTGAATTATTGTTGAGGGAATTTTCGCTCAATTCCGATGATTTCCTCCTGCGTCCTCCGCAGCATTCCCTGCATCGCCGCCAGATGCCGACTTCCATACTTCAGATCAGCCAGCTGAGACAAGAGGAATCCGCCAAGGACAGCCGCCCCTGCCCACCGATTCCAGATCAACGCTGCCGCGAGACCTGCGCAGATCAACCAGAGAAGTGATAACCACGCGGCTGGCCTGCTCCAGCTGCCGAGATGCCATACCCGATCCTGCAGCAAGGCATGCCTCTCCCCTGCTCGGAGCCTTAGGGCAATCGGGATGGCATAGGCCGCATGGAGGCTGATGAGGGCAGCTGCCGCGAGGAATGGAATCGCCTCTTGTGAGAAGAAGCCATACAGCATCACGCCAAGGAGAAGGGACATCCCCGCAGAGGCCAGCAGGCTGTAGATAGGAAGATGAGCTCCCGGTTCAACATAAGCCAGCTTGCGGCTAAGCGGGAGGGAATGGTCTCTGGCCATCGCGAAGATGGATCGAGACAGGACGCCCATCGCCTGCAGCCCGCTGAGCCAGATGCAAGCCGCAATCAGGAGCAGGACGAGGATCGAGTTGCTCCAGGCCGCCTGCACCATCATGACGAATAGCGAGCCGCTCTCTCCAGGAGCCGGAGCAGACCTTCCCATCCAACTAAGCGTCATGAAGGCAAGCAGGGCGAAGCCTACAATCGAGGTGTAGACAGAGGAGAGATAGATAGCCCAGGGCACCCTGACCCTAGGATCGCTAGCCTCCTCCGCCCCATGCCCTGCTCCGTCTTGACCGATGAAGAGCCTCTGCAACCAGAGCAGGCCAATCAGCCAGGACAAGCTGCCGCTCAGCCCGCTCACTCCATGGCTCTCCGCGGCAGGAAGTCTGCTATAGAGCATCTCTGAGCTGTACAATCCCGGCCAAGATAAGGCCATCAGTCCCCCGGCAATGACGAGCACAGCCGCAATATGCAGCCATACCCCGCCTGATAACAACCACCGCATTGCCCGGGCTCCCCAGTAGTGGACGGCAGCTTGGGATACGGTTATCAACGCTAATAATACGATCATCGTCACAGCGCTTGAAGCATAGCCCAACCTATTAGACAGACAGCTGTAGATCACGATTGCACAACCGATATTCGTTAACGTGAACAGCGAGGTGTAGCCAGCGATATGCAGCCACCCTGCGCGCCATCCCCACTTCCTCCCTCCTAGTGCGGATGACCAATGATAGCAGCCGCCTGCGGTCGGCACGGCAGAAGACAGCTCAGCTAACGATGCGCTCACCGATAGGCCAAGCAGCGCTAAGATTGGCCAGCCATAACCAAGCACGGAGGGTCCGCCTGTCAAGATAGCAGGACCGTAGAGGACAACGGCGCCGCCTAGTAAGCCTATGGTATGATACGATATTCCGAACACAGCAAGGCCGCCCAGCCTGCGTCTCAGCTGCTGCGCGATTCCGAACCGATTCAGATCGTGCTTGTCCTGCATGTACTGGATGTAGGCGGCATAGCCTGTCATGCTCTGATGAGTAGCAGCTCGAATGCCGCGCTGCGCCTTGACGGCACCGGACAGTGCGGCGAGCCCGAGTGCTGCGAACAACAATAGGCCGATCAGGACCTCATGCATACCTTCACCTCCTAGGCTAGTGTATGACAGCTCTGTCCCGATCAGCACTCCCTGTCAATCCGCAGATTCTCTAAGATGAGTAATGAAGCTGTTCCATCACATAGTCCCGGAGCTCTTCAATATCGAACGGCTTGGTGAAAAAAGTCGCGACCCCCAGTCGTCTAGCCTCATCAACCTTCGCCAGATCACCATAGGCGGAGATCATGACGACCATGACATTCGGGTCGGTCTCTCGAACGGATCGAAGCACTTCGATTCCGTCCATGTCTGGCATTTTCAAATCTAGGAGAATGCAATCAATGGGCTGCTTGTGGAACTGCGCAAGGGCCGCTTGCCCGTGGCTTGCTTCATATACCGTGCAGCCTTCCTCCTTGAACAGTTCAAGCAGCAGCACGCGGATGGACGCTTGATCATCAACGACGAGTATAACTGGCGCCTCGCCCGCGCTTCGCTTCCGACGTTCTCCGAGGCTGGAATCATTCGGTATCCGCTCTGGTGAACGGGTGTGTGAACGGTCCTGCGTGGTCACTGTATATCGGCTTAAGCTCAGGTCATTCCGATTGTCCTGATGCTGCTTGCGATGATTGTAATAGAGGAAGGCTGCGGCAGCGAAGAGCGCGGTTGCGGATAGAATGACGAATCCGATCATGAGGCAGTAGCTCCTTAGATGTAGGGTTGAGTGTGCGGCAAGGCTCTTGCTCTAATCGCCCACAAGCATTGGCCCGAGCGGGCCTTGCTCATTGACGATATCTTGAATCTCATAGACGGATATTGGGAAGTAGACGAATCCATACACATAGGGCAGCAGCTCATACAGTTGAAAATAAATGACGAGAGAACGGTCGGCAACATAGAAATCCTGATCGGGCCGAATGCTCTCGAACGGCTGCAGCGGCTCAAGCTTGCGAACGGCAATCTGCGCCTTAACGAGCTCCGACAGCCGCCGTATGTACGGGCTGCCTGGCTTGAACAGCTGCGCCAGCGAGTAAGAACGGCCGCTCGTCGTATCGAAGGTTAGCGACGCTTGCAAGGTCAGCCCGTGCGCTCCACCGGTGTATGCATAATTGAACAGCGACAGGCTTAGCACATTCTTCTCATTCGTCTTCACTTCGTAATATCCCTGCATCTCGGCACGAGGATCCTCCAGCGAGCCTTGGTTCTCGATCAGCTTCCTGACCGTATCCTTAATCGTCTCATTCATCTGCTTGCCTGCCGCTGCGTTCGGGGCTTGGGTTACAACGGGAATCCATATCTCTGCCTTAGGGAATGTAACTCGAGAAGATCGAATCATAACCGGTGGTTGCCATGCCATCGCCATAGACACCTTCCTATTCGGTAAGATGCTCCATTGTATGCACGGGACGACTCATCTCATACCAGAGCAGGCCGCCGTGCTGGGATGCCGATGGGCCGATGAGGCTGAAGCCCGCTCGTTCATAGAACGGGATGAGCTCCTCCTCGCACATGAGAACGATGGATTGCAGTGCGGAATACTGACTCTTATCGAGTACATGCTGCAGCAGCTTGCTCCCAATGCCTTCTCTGCGCTTGCGCGGGTCGACGGCCACCGTCAAGATGCAGAGATGATTGCCTTGAATGGCACCTTCATGTGCGCTCTTCAGCTCATCTCCTAGATGGGGCTCACTGGTTAGAACTCCGTTCAGGATCCCGACCAGCTGCTCCCCGCTCCACGCCGACCAGAACCACTCGGGATAATGCTCTAATCGATAGAGGAACGCTTCTCTTGATGCAGCAGCCTCGGCCGGGTAGCTCGCGAGCTCCAGCGATATGGCTTGGTCAATCTCTTCGTATTGCAGGGGGCGAATCTGCAGTGCCTGGACGCCTTGGCCGAACATGTCTCCCTGGTCGTTCTGGTCGGTCACGGTCACAGCAGCTGCTTCTCCCGTTCGGTCATTCTTCTGCCGCTTATATCAAGCACAAGCTCCCCATTGTTCAGGCCAAGGATGCGATCGGCATAACGCTCGGCCCAATCGCCTTGGTGCAGAACTGCGATGACCGTGACACGTTCTTGCTGACAGAGCTTCTTCAGATCGCTAAGCACCTGGTCGGCTGCGTGCGGATCTAGACCGGATACGGGCTCATCTGCCAGGATGACTCTCGCTCCATGAACCATTGCCCGGGCAAGCGCGATCCGCTGCTTCTCTCCCCCGCTCATCTTGTCCGCCTTCAAGTGCGCCTTGTCTAACAGGCCCATCTTCTCAATTGTATCCATGGCGCCCATATAATCATCATTACGCACCATCCCCGTCAATCTACGCAGGATGGGCGTCTGTGCGGCTGAACCGATCAGCACGTTCTTGAGTCCCGTCTTATTATTATGAAGCTGGGGCTTCTCTTCCAAGTACGCCACCTCGCGCTTCACCTTGAACCTTCCTGACAGACCCGCCTTGAAGATATCAACGCCATCCATCCGGTACGTCCCGCCGCTCCACTTCTCTTGCAAGGCAAGGCATCGAAGCAGCATCGACTTCCCGCTGCCGCTGCTTCCCTTCACCGCAATGAACTGGCCATCCTCTGCCGCGAAGCTAATATGCTGAAGCACGGTTGGGCCGCCTGGAATCTGCTTGGATAAGTTAACTACATTAATCATGGACCGCGCTCCTTCTTGTCTGAACCATTGCTCTAGCTATTCTATGAATCTAGTTTAAAGTATACAAAAAATACTTTCCACCCGAACAAATGTTTGCTATAATAAAAACAAGAACAAACGTTCCATACACGATCCATTCCCATCCTAATATTTTAAAGGAGGCATCGATCACCATGAAAAACTGTGAGAATTTTCGCTACATTGAGAAGCACCGACCTTACCGGGACTTAACCTTCAAGTTCTATTCCGACGGCAAGCTGACAATTATCGATAATGGAGCAGAGGAGGTGATCTCGCCGAAGGATCTGAGCAAGGGCGACAGTATGGATTTCTATGTACGACGCCGAATTGACTTCATTAAGAATCAACTTACCGTATCCAAGCTGAAGTATGCCTAACGATAGATAATGACAGGAACGAGGGAGAGCGATTAGGCTCTCCCTCGTTGTGCTGCTTAGCGGTTGCTCTCCTGACGATACTCTCGTGACAGCTATTATGGAGCTGCATCGTCTTCGATCTTACGCTTTCAGAGTGTTACGGGAGCTGTTTGTTAATGCCGTTCAAGCTTGGCGGCCGCTTCGCGTATTTACTCATTCGAAGAGTGATGGACTCTTCTTTGAATCTGGAATGGTTTTGGCGATTTTCGGTTTTGCTGCTGGAATGGAATGGCATAGCTTCGTCACCTCCCATCTCATTATGCGATACACAGCTTGGAATTATGTGTCACGTGCTAGACAGGGAGAGCGGGTCATTTGACGGAGCGGGGGCAATTGCGGTAGATTGATCATACACTACACTAACTTCACATGTAACTTGTCGCCTGAAGGAGCCGATCCCTGTATGAAGCAGCATATCCTATTCGACTTGGATGATACCCTCATTCATTGTAATAAATATTTCTACCTCGTCATTGAACAGTTCGTGGAGTCGATGACTACTTGGTTCGCTGGTTACCCGGAAGTAACCCCAGCCGCCGTTCGCGACAAGCAGACGGAGATTGATATTGCCGGCGTTGCCATTCTTGGCTTCAAGAGCGAGCACTTCCCCCAGTCATTCGTTGATACGTACGAATACTTCTCGGCGCTGCTAGGCCGGCCTCGCTCCCCTGTCGAGATTGACTTCGCCTGGAAGCTGGGCCTGAGCGTATACGATCATGAGACGGAGCCCTATCCGGACATGCAGGCTACGCTTGACCGCTTAGCGGAGCGCGGACATGAGCTGCATCTGTACACAGGCGGCGAGATTCTAATTCAGAAGAGGAAGATTGAGCATGCTCAGCTGGAGCGCTACTTCCAGTCGCGTGTCTACATTAGACAGCACAAGAATAGCGAAGCGCTAGAGCATATATTAGCGGAAGGACTGTTCGACCGCGGCCAGACGTGGATGATTGGCAACTCCATCCGCACCGATGTCGTTCCCGCATTAACCGCTGGCATTAACGCCATTCATATGAAGGCCGAGACCGAATGGCTCTACAATATTATTCAGATCGAAGTCGAGCCCAAGGGCGCCTTCTTCACCCTGAACCGACTAATCGAAGTCCCGGATACGATTCATGGTTATGTGTCCCTTCGTTAGGAGGAGAGGACATGGCAGGGTAATTTAGAGAATGAACAAGAAGTATAGACCTCCTGCAACCTTCTATTCTAGGTTTCAGGAGGTCTTTTATTAGATCCAACTCTGTAGAGAGCTTTGTGTAATGACCACTAGAATTTGGACAATCTTAATATTGGCCTCAACAGACTACGAATACCAAAAGCAAATACCGTCATTGCTGACCATGAGCTGCGTGTATTCTGAATATATTGATCGTTGATGATATAGGTCTGAGTGGAAGCGGGGCTCTTCAACCCGAACTCCTCCCACTTCGCTGGATCATTCGAGCCTTCTAGCCTTACGAGCATATTCGTCGACTCACTAATAATATTAGCTGGAATTTGCTCGTAGGCTTCGGTGATTCGTGTATGGAATTCGTCGATCGGATTGCCGCTGACGAGGCTCTCTAAGTGGATGCCTTCGCGAATATAAGAAACGTATGCAAGATGGTCAGCCCAGAGCTCATCGATATAATAGAGACGGACTCGCTGCTCTGAAGGGCTTAACGGTATCTCGCCTGTCAAAATTCTGAGTCTCTCTGCGTATAATATACGCCTCTGATCCTCCACCATATCCGAGTAACGGTTCAGCTCCTTGCGGATTTGGAAGTTTTGGCCCATCACAACACGCTGAATATGTGCGATTTTGCTGCGGAGCAACGGCTGTTCGAGAGCCTCATCTTGTCTAGGAACACGAATAGCTTGATTGATGCCGAACCGAAGCATCAGCTCATCCTCTAAGCTTACGAAGAATACGGAAGCTCCCGGGTCACCTTGTCGGCCAGACCGCCCACGCAGCTGATCATCAATTCGCAAGCTTTGGTTTACATGTGTACCAATTACATACAGACCGCCCAGCTTGTTGACTGCTTCTGCCTGTGCAGGGTTGCTCCCGCCAAGACGAATGTCGACGCCGCGTCCCGCCATATTCGTAGACACCGTAACGGCATCGACTTCTCCCGCTTTCGCGATTATTTCTGCTTCCTCTGAGTCATTTTTCGCATTAAGTACATGGCAAGGTACATGGGCAATGGCTAGCGCATCCGCCAGCATAATCGACTCCTCGATACATGAAGTACCGATGAGTATAGGACGTCCCGTAGCATGGACGGATGTGATTTCATGCACGAGTGCCTTAAGCTTGGCTCCCTTATGAGTATATATCCGGTGAAGATGGTCAATCCGTTTGTTTGACCGGTTAGGTGGAATTTGCAAGACCTGCAGGCCATATATATCTTCGAATTCAATTGCGGAAGCATTCGCGGTAGCCGTCATTCCGCAAATATTCGGATACAGACTTATGAAGTGTTGAAGGGTTATCATCCCGAGAATCTTCCCGCCGGCGTTGTATTGCAGTCCTTCTTTAGCCGCAAGCGCAGATTGCAAGCCGTCTGGCAAATACCTGTTCTCCGCCACACGTCCAGTATATTCTTCAATCAACTCGATTTTTCCGTCTCGGACGATATAATCAACGTCTTTTTTTAACAAAGATTCCACATAGAGCGCACAATTCAATGACGTTAAAAGCTGACTGTTATGGCTGCTGTAAAGATTGCCGCATCCCAGTAGTGCCTCCACTCGTGCTGCGCCATCTTCATTCAAGTACACATTCCGCTGGAACTCATCGAAGTCGTAATGCTCCGTATGCTTAAGCTGCTTAACCACTTCTGCGTAATGTAAGCGATCATCGTTCGAAGACCCTGACTCGCCAGTGATGACTAGCGGCACCCGTGCTTCATCAAGAAGCAGTGAATCCGCTTCATCAACGATGACGTAGTGTAATGGACGATGAACGGTATCGTCTACATCTAGTACAATCGTGTCGCGCAAATAATCGAACCCCGCCTCTTTAGCTGTTACATAAGTTATATCTTTGGCGTACGCTTCCCGTTTCTCGAACAAGCTCATACCCGCTTGAACCGAGCTTACTGACAATCCAAGGAAACGATAGATCGGTCCCATCCAATCCGCATCTCGATTTGCCAAATAATCGTTAAAAGTTAAGATATGAACGCCTTCACCAGTCAGTGCATTTAGATAAGCAGGCATAACTGCAGAGAGTGTTTTACCTTCACCCGTCTGCTGCTCGATTATAAATCTCTCATGAAGAGCAATAGCAGCTAGAATCTGAACATCGTAAGGCTGTAATCCGAGCTTTCTTTTTGCTGACTCGCAGACTAACGCATACGCATCGACAAGCAGCTCAGTGAGAGGTGTACCCGATTTCGCCTCCTTCTGCAACCGGAGGGATTCCGCTTGAATCTGCTCATCCTTCCATGTACTCAGATTTCGTTTTTTAATGAGCTCCAATCTGCCTTGGTAGACTCTCAGCTTATTCTTTGTATTCCGGTCTTTGAATTTTTGCTGCAGCTTGACGGCTATATCCATAGGAATAGGTTCCCCTCCTTAGTTACATCGACGAAAAGTTTCTATTCTATTTTTCAGTATAGCACTCTCATCCAATATTTAGGTAATTTCCAACCAACTACCTAGTGGCCAAGAGCCATTAGCCCTTTTCGCGTTAAATCAATTAATTTAATCTATAAATGTATTTTCACCACTCTGCGGTACTGTTCTTATATATGGATAAGTCCACACAGCAAAGAAGGCTGACCAAGTTCGGTCAGCCTTCTACGTATTCTCTGTCAACCTCACTCAGGTCGAATCTGAAGTGTACCCTTGTTACGGTCAATGAGCACTAAGCGTCCTTTGCCTGGCGAGCCATTCCCGAGGTCCTTGAAGGTCAACAAGCTGGTCGCCCCCTTCTCCACTAAGGACTTCATCATCGTCAAGGTAACCGTCTTGCCCTGATATTCCTTCCATACGACGAAGGTGCAGCCTTCTCGGTAGGCAGAGCAGCCGAATCCTCGCTTGCCCTCAATGATACGTCCATGACAGCCGGTGCGCGGGCAACTCGCTATTGGCTCGGCGAAGCTTCGCTGAGGCTTGTCAGGAGTAGTCGCGGCGATAGCCCCTGATGTCTGTGATTGACTAGCTGCTGTCTCGCGAGCAGTCCCTTGACTCGCACTCTGTTGACCAGCAGGAGCACCCCCGCTGCCCGTAATCCCTCGAGCACCGCGAGCGGACGCTCCCTTCGTCTTGCCCGGAGCAGGGCCTTCATCAGCTCCATTGCTCGTTCCACTCCGAGCACCGCGAGTCTTACCCGCTCCCGTCGTAGATCCCTTCGAACCTCTCCCTGCTCCAGCTCCTCTCGCGGAGCTCTTCCCTCCGCGGCCAGCTGGCTTGTCCGGCTCGTCGAATGTGCCGGGTGCAGCCTGCTGCTGCTGCTGAACCTTGTCGACGATGAACGCAGCGAATTGCTTCACCTGCTCCATGAAGCGGCCGTCCGAAGCATCGCCTCTCGAGATCTGGTAGAGCCGCTGCTCCCAGCGTCCTGTCATCTCCGGGGAGGCGAGCAGCTCCACACCTGCTCCGCGGATAAGCTGAATCGCTGCAATCCCCTTCGAAGTAATCTCCAGCTTCTTGCCTGCGAGCGTCATATAGCCAACCTGCTTGAGCCGCTCTATCGTCGCCGCTCTCGTAGCTGGGGTACCAAGACCAGTATCCTTCATCGCTTCGCGCAGCTCATCGTCCTCCATGGACTTGCCTGCACTCTCCATCGCCTTCAGCAAGGTACCTTCCGTATAAGACTTCGGCGGCTGTGTCGCTTTCTCTGCGGCTTCAGCCCCGCGGCAATGTACAGAAACATCAGCATCGATGCTGAAGGGGCGGTCGGTGAGCAGCTCCTCTTCCTCAGAACCGTCGCCATCCTCGCTTCCCTTCTTCTTCGACTTCCCCCGCGAGCTCCCGCCACCTTGATCCTGCTGCTGCTGAACAACCTTCCAGCCCGGATCCAGCTGCTCCTTCGCCTTCGTCCGGAAGATCTCTTCCTCTACGACCGTCAACACCGTATGATTCTTGTAGACAGCAGGAGGATAGTAATGAGAGAGGAACCGCCGAACGATCATATCATACACATTCTGCTCCTCTGAGCTAAGCCCCGAAGCCTTCTTCGGCGTAGGCAGAATCGCGTGGTGATCCTCAACCTTGGATGGGTTGCACACCGCCTTGTTCCCCTTATGCACCCGGCTCCGATCCGCGTAATTAGCCAGCTCGCTGTAAGCCGTCCCTTGGAGCATCGTCAGCACCTTGCCCATGACCGGCAGATTCTCTTCCGTCACATAATTGGAGTTCGTACGAGGATAGGTGATAACCTTATGCTTCTCGTACAAGGCTTGCGCAATATCAAGCGTCTTCTTCGCCGAATACCCATACCTGCCGTTCGCTTCCCGCTGCAGCAGCGTCAAGTCGTACAGCCGATAAGGATATTCCTTCGACTCGTTCACCGTATACTCGCTAATCTCGCCAGGCTTCCCGCTCACCTTAGCCGCCAGAGCCTCTGCCTTAGTCTTGTCCGTTAACCGATCTCCTTGCCACACGCCTTGGTAGACGAAGTCCCCTTGTTCGAAGGAGGCGCGCACGACGAAGAACGTCTCCGACTGGAACGCCGTCATCTCCATATGCCGGTCATAGAGCAGCGCAAGCACCGGAGTCTGCACACGTCCGACTGACAACAAGGCACGATGGCGGATGGTGAAGGCACGTGAAGCGTTCATACCGATCAACCAATCCGCTTGACTCCTTGCTCTAGCTGCGCGCGTTAGAGGCGCATAATCCTCATCGCTCTTCAGCAGGGAGAAGCCCTTGCGGATCGTCTCGGGGGTAAGGTCAGAGATCCATAGCCGATCTGTCGGCTGCGACAGCTTCAAGTAATCCCGAATCAGGTGAAAAATCAGCTGGCCCTCCCGCCCGGCATCGCAAGCATTGACCAATCGACCGCAGCGCTTCGCCAGGTCGCCAATGACCTTCAGCTGATCCTTCGTCCGCGGATTCGGCCATAGCTTGAACGCATCCGGAATGATGGGCAGGTCGTTTGCGTTCCATTTTTTGTAACGGGCATCGTATTGATCCGGCTCTGCCAACGAGACGAGATGTCCGATCGCCCATGTAATAATATACTGTTCGCCTTCCAAGTGCGTCCGCTTATTCGCTGCCTTCGGCTCCAGCACCGCAGCAATCGTCCGACCCATATCCGGCTTCTCTGCAATAATTAACGTCTTCAATCGTTCTCTCGCCTCTCTATCTCTCGGCTGGCGTCTCTATCTGACGCTGCATGGCAGCTAGAATCTGCCTCACCCCATTCGACCAATTAGGATCCTCCGCGTACTTCCGGTTAATCCACGTCAAGGCATCGACATGCTTAGGCTTGCCCTTGCTTAAGTTCACGATCGTTCGGGAAGCAATCTCTGCCGACTTCTGAATCGTCGTATTGTACTCCTGCCACGAATGGAACACGTTGAACGGATTATTCGCAATCTTCTTCGCATTCTTGTTATGCTTCGGCACGAAGCCTTGCTCCTGGCCGGTAATGGCGAACAGCAGCAGAGGATGAATGTTGAACTTCTCCGCTTGTCCAATGATAGCATCCAGATAAGGCTGCTCCGCCAGCAGCGAAGACTTGCCCTTCAGATATTGAACGAGCTTCTCCTTGTCTACAGCCTGATACAACAGCTCTGCAGGAAGACCATCCGCCGGCACAGCAGCTTCAGGAACGGCTGGATGCAGCACAGCCGGAGGCTGCATCACACTGCTTGAAGGCAGTGACAGCGACCACCCATAGAGCAGCGATGCACCAACCAACAATAGGCATAGAGCGGCATAGATGGCCGTCCTTGCCTTCACGCTGCGGCCCAGCTCCGGGGTTCTCACATGTGGTACTTGAGGAGTCATCACGACAGCCAGCGGCAGTTCACGAACCTTCTCCTCGCACAGCCTCTGCTTCAGGGCCAACCATCGGCTGGCCTCAGACGATGATCCGACTTCCGTTAATACCCGTACGAACTGTGGAGAGCTCAGCGTCACCTTCATTCGCTGCTCGACCCAACTATGCAGAGGCTCGTACACCTCAGGGCTCGCATAGTCCAGCACTTGCAAGCAGGTGTTGAAGATATCCTCCGTACCTACCGAACGCTGGTCCCGTATGACCGCCATCCGAATCAGCTCAGCAGCGACCGTACGTCTGCTGGCTTCATCGAACACAGGCAGCTGCCTATCTATAATTCTATTAATCGCATCTGCAATAATCTCGGCTCGTTGGTTGTGCGGCCTGTCCCCATACTTGTATTGGACGTAGCTTCTAATCTTCCGAACGTCCGTCGGTGATAGAATCGCGGCTCCCTCGGTCCCCATGACGACTTCTCTCCCTTAGGTCATCTCAGTCCGATTTTACCACATGTTTCCTTCCCTTGGTCATTACAATTTCGAGATGAGCAGCTGCACTTCCTCTGAATTCACGTAAGCCGTAATCTGTTCCTTCTCTGACACGGTGAACTGATACTCGCAGTCGGTTCCTTCATCCTGAGGAACGATCTGAGCGATGACCCCATCTGTCGTGCAGATGACGAGTGCAGTGAGGTCTATCAAGTCATCAGGCGCAGGTGTCCCCTCAGACAACTGGAAGGCTAGCTCCATATCTACCCATTGCCCATCTCTAAGCTCCAGCCTTGGGTAGAATTGTTCGAACCTTAGCTCTGTCATGCGATCTAATCCATACTTAATCATGTTAATCATATCCTCCCTTGCTCATCCTTCAACCCTATCTAGCCTAATCATGGAAAAAAGCGCCCGCAGGCGCTCCTCCCTCGATGATACGCTCTCCCGCATGCCCTTAAGGCAGCATCGTTGAGCCCATCAGATATTTGTCCACTTCGCGAGCAGCCTCGCGTCCTTCATTAATTGCCCATACGACGAGACTCTGTCCGCGTCTCATATCTCCAGCAGCGAACACCTTGTCGACATTCGTCGTGTACTTGCCGTAATCCGCCTTCACATTCGTCCGGCGGTCTTGGTCAAGTCCCAGCTGGTTAATAATGGTATTCTCCGGTCCTTCGAAGCCCACCGCTATCATAACGAGATCCGCCGGCCATACCTTCTCCGTGCCTGGAATCTCCTTGTAGATCTTGCGGCCTGTCTCCGGGTCCACGATACGCTCAATCTGTACCGTATGAAGCTCCTTCACATTGCCATGCTCGTCGCCTACGAACTTCTTCGTCAGTACGGAGAATGCGCGAGGATCTGCACCGAACAGTGCCTTCGCTTCTTCCTGTGCATAATCCAGCGTGTACACGTTCGGGAATTGCGGCCAAGGATTGTTCACGGCATCACGCACGAGCGGAGCCTTGCCCACTGTACCGAACTGAGTCACCGACTTGCAGCCATGGCGAAGCGCTGTAGCTACACAGTCCGTACCCGTATCGCCGCCGCCAATCACGATAACATCCTTGTCCTTCGCAGAGATGTAGTTACCGTCTGCCAAGCCTGAATCCAGATAGCTCTTGATCGTTCCGTTCAGATAATCCATCGCGAGGTGAATGCCATTCAGCTCACGGCCCTCAATCTCTACCTCGCGAGCCTTCGTCGAACCGCCGCATAATACGACCGCATCGAAGTCTTCTACGAGCTGCTGTGCAGTTACATCCTTGCCGATCTCCGTATTCGTGATGAACTCGACGCCTTCTGCTTCCATCAGATCCACACGGCGCTGGACAACACCCTTATCCAGCTTCATCGTAGGAATGCCGTAGGTGAGCAGTCCGCCGATTCGGTCAGCGCGCTCGTAGACCGTTACCGTATGTCCTGCCTTGTTCAGCTGAGCTGCAGTGGCCATGCCCGCTGGACCAGAGCCTACGACAGCTACACGCTTACCGGTACGAACCTTAGGCGGCTGAGGGACAACCCATCCCTCATCGAAGCCGCGGTCGATAATCGCTTGCTCAATTGTCTTAATCGTAACCGCATCGCCAATCAGGCCAACTGTACAAGAGCCTTCACATGGAGCTGGACATACACGTCCGGTGAACTCCGGGAAGTTGTTCGTCTTGTGCAGCCGCTCTAGAGCTTCGCGCCATAGACCGCGGTAGATCAAGTTATTCCACTCTGGAATGAGGTTATTGACCGGACAGCCGGATACGGAGCCTGCCAGTTCCATTCCTGTATGGCAATAAGGGGTGCCGCAATCCATGCAGCGCGCGCCTTGTGTCTTAAGCTGATCATCAGATAGATGCTTGTGGAATTCTTCCCAGTCCTTAATCCGTTCCAGCGGATCGCGATCGGCCGGTAACTCGCGTTGGTATTCCATAAACCCAGTAGGTGTAGACATGATCGCAATTTCCTCCATCCGTTATTCCCGTTAACCTCTATAAGGCTTCTCTATCAAACTATATCGGGAATCACTTAATTATTCAAGGACAAACTTTTGCATGTTTCCTAATCATTTTACATCATCCTAGCATTCCTGACGATGCCGGTTAATGGATTTTCCGTACAATCATTTGCACTATGTCGCATAACGTTCGTCACAAGGCCCATCGTCCCACTCGCGGCGTCTATCGGCGAATATAGGTCTGGAATTGGTAGGAATAGGGATTGTTCTCATCCTGAATGCCGGGCTCGCTATGGGCAAGGTCCCACTGCTCTTGATCAATAGAAGGGAAGTACGCATCTCCGCCTTCGAACGCTTCATCAATTCTAGTCAGATACAGCTTGTCTGCATAGGGAAGGAACTGTGTATAGATCTGCTCCCCGCCAATCACAACAACCTCTCCCTCCCCGGAGAACCGCTCTCTCACTTCTTCTATAGAGTGAAGAACAACACATCCATCAGGAGCATAGCTGGCATCACGCGTCAAGACAACATTTGTGCGATCCTTCAGCGGCTTCTTCAGCGACTCGAACGTCTTGCGCCCCATTACCACAGTCTTGCCCTTAGTCATTCTGATGAAAAAAGCCATATCAGCAGGCAGACGCCACGGCAGTTGATTATTACGGCCAATCATACGATTCCGATCCATGGCTGCAATCATTGACAGCTCCACACGATTACCCCCCTTTTCTTTATTTTGGGTGTCTCAACACTTGAACACAATAACGTTTATTTTAGCATAAAATGCACATCAAAACATAGCGTATCTGAAGGAAACCGTTACGGAGGAGTGAGCTTAATGATTACAATCAGCCTCTGTATGATTGTAAAAAATGAAGAGCAAGTGCTGGCACGCTGCCTGGACTCGGTTCATAGTGTAGTTGATGAAATCATTATTGTAGATACGGGTTCAACGGATCGAACCATTGAGATTGCCAAGCGTTATACCCAGCATGTGCATCACTTCAAATGGATAGATGACTTCGCGGCCGCTAGGAATGAGGCCTTCTCTAAGGCGACAATGTCTCACATTCTATGGCTGGATGCGGATGATGTACTGCTGGATGCAGACCGGAAGAAGCTCACTCTGCTGAAGCTCACACTCGGTGAGCACGTGGATTCGGTCCTCATGGATTATCATCTCTCTGCAGATGAGAATGGACAGGTAACAACGTCGCTGAAGCGCAACCGCCTCGTACGCTCTGACCGGGGCTTCCGATGGGTCGGGGCTGTTCATGAATACTTAGCGGTGAGCGGAACTAGCATCGACGGAGGAATAGCCGTTACTCATCTGCGGGAGGAGCATGATAGAGACCGCAACATCCGAATCTATGAAGCCATGCTGCAGCAGGGCCAGACTCTCTCGGTTCGCGATCTGTATTATTATGGGAATGAACTGCTGGATCATGGACATTACGAGCGCGCAATCGCAAGCTACGAGCAGTTCCTGGCAACTAAGCAAGGATGGGTAGAGGATTGTATTGCGGCCTGCGGCAAGCTTGCCGACTGCTTCGCTCATCTTGACCGGCATGAGGATGCGCTTAGGTACGCGCTGCGTTCCTTCGAGTATGACACTCCACGTGCAGAATTCTGCTGCCGAATCGGGTACTGGTTCCTCCAGCAGGAACGCTACCAGACCGCTGTCCATTGGTACAAGACTGCATCGGAGCTTGACGATCCGAAGGCTCGAATGTCGCTCACGAACCGAGCTTGTCAGACTTGGCTGCCCCACCTGCAGCTCTGCGTCTGTTACGACCGACTGGGCATGACCGAGCTTGCTTATGAGCATAACGAACGAGCTCTTGCGTACCGCCCTGCTGATTCCGTTATCCTTAACAACAAGCGCTACCTGGAGGGAATCCTCCAGTCCAAGCCAACTGCAGAAGAAGCCACCCGCATGTAGCGAATGGCTTCTTCCCTATGACTTAGACTGCAATCGGAGCCTTGATGCCCGGGTGGGGATCATAGCCAACCACCTCGAAGTCCTCGAACTTATAATCGAATATGGAGTCCGGCTTGCGAGCGATGCGCAGCTGCGGCAAGTCGCGCGGTTCACGAGTCAGCTGCAGCTTCACCTGCTCCAGATGATTGAGATAGATATGCACGTCTCCCCCGGTCCAGATGAGCTCGCCGACCTCCAGATCACATTGCTGGGCAACCATATGAGTCAGCAGAGCGTAGGATGCGAGATTGAAGGGCAGGCCCAGGAACGTATCGACCGACCGCATCTGGAACATACATGACAGCTTCCCCTCAGCTACATAGAACTGATACGCGTAGTGGCATGGCGGAAGCGCCATCTCATGAATCTCCGCGGGATTCCAAGCACTGACGAGATGCCTGCGAGAGTCAGGGTTATTCTTAATCTGTTCAATGAGTCCGGCAATCTGATCGGTAATCTGTCCGTTCGGTCCTTGCCAAGTTCTCCACTGCGAGCCGTAGACACGCCCCAGATTGCCCTCTTCATCTGCCCACTCATCCCAGATGGTTACCTTGTTGTCGCGCAGATATTGCACATTCGTACTGCCGCTTAGGAACCATAGCAGCTCATGAATGATGGAGCGGAGATGAAGCTTCTTCGTCGTCAGCAGAGGGAACCCCTGGGACAGGTCCATGCGAAGCTGTCTTCCGAATACGGAGATCGTGCCTGTTCCAGTACGATCCTCCTTCTGGACGCCATGGTCCAGAATGTCCTGCAGTAGTTGTTGATAGGATTTCATTCGTCACCTCTAGCTCATCGTCGTTATGATAGTCGTATTTTACACAATTGAGTGCTCTATGTCGAACTCGGGCGATGCTTCAATCGCTCCTGCTTCCGCTTCCTTCGCAAGTCATATCGCTCCTGCGCACCGCTCTGCAGATAGAGCTCCTCTTCCGTCTCGGCAATGACGCCTGGCACAGGAGTCGGCTTGCCGTCCCCATCAAGGGCCACGAAGGTGAAGAAGGCCGTAACCGTCGTCCGCCTCTCCCCCGTCATCATATTCTCGGACTGCACCTTCACATACACCTCCATCGAGCTGCGATGCGTCCAGGTGACGAACGATTCTACCTCAATAACTTCGCCAATGCGTATCGGAGCTAGGAAGTCCAGACTGTCCGTAGATGCGGTGACAACCTCGGCTCTCGCATGTCGCATCGCCGCAATGGCCGCTACCTTGTCCATGTAGTCCATCACCTTGCCGCCGAACATCGTGTCATGGTGATTCGTATCGAGCGGGAAGATAAGCTGGGTCATAACCGTGCGGGAATCTCTTGCTTGCTTAGCAGGAATAGGCATCATGGTATCACCCTTCTTAAGTATACTAGAGTCGGGAATAGCACGAAGGAGGTCCGCTTGCTGTATCAGCCGCGCAACCTCCTCCATTATATAACAATTATAGCCAAGTCATAGATGATAAGCTTACTTCACGAACGTATGAATCGGATGACCAAGCGCAACCTCTGCTGCGTCTAGAACAATCTCGCCAAGCGTCGGGTGAGCGTGGATCGTCAAGGCGATGTCCTCAAGGGTAGCGCCCATCTCAATGCCAAGTCCAATCTCAGCGATCATATTCGAAGCTTCGATCCCTACGATCTGAGCGCCGAGCACGAGGCCTGTCTCCGCGTCGGAGACCAGCTTCACGAAGCCTTCAGTTCCGTTCAAGGATAGAGCACGGCCGTTAGCTGCGAATGGGAACTTGCCCGCCTTCACCTTGTAGCCCTTCTCCTTCGCTTCAGTCTCGGAGTAGCCTACGCTAGCGCATTCCGGATCGGAGAAGGCAACAGCTGGCATACACTTATAATCAACAATGCTAGTAAGTCCGGAGATCGCTTCAGCTGCTACGCGGCCTTCGTACATCGCCTTGTGCGCAAGCGCAGGACCAGGTACGATATCGCCGATTGCATAGATATGCGGGATGTTCGTGCGGCCTTGATTGTCGACCTCAACCAGACCACGGTCAGTCATCTTCACGTTGATTAGATCAAGACCAAGCTCGCCGTCTGTGTTCGGACGACGGCCTACGGTTACGAGCAGGTAATCCGCGTTCACGGTCTCTTCCTTGTCACCAACGGTGTACGTTACGGTAACTTCCTTGTCGTTCTGCGAAGCAGACTTCGCTTGAGCACCGGTAACAATGTTCACGTTCTTCGCCTTCAGCTTCTTCGCAACGATATTGGACATATCCTTGTCGAAGCCAGGCATAATCGCGTCTGCGCCTTCGATAATCGTTACTTGCGTACCGAACTTGCTGTACATCTGGCCGAGCTCGACGCCGATATATCCGCCGCCGATAACGACTAGGCTCTTCGGAATCTCAGGAAGAGACAGCGCTTCTGTGGACGATAGAATACGTCCGCCGAACGGGAATGGCTTCAGCTCGATCGGACGTGAGCCAGTAGCAATAATACAGTTCTTGAAGCGGTAGCGAGGAGCCTCTTGCTCGTTGAAGACACGTGCTTCGTTCTCGTTGATGAACATCACTTCACCATTGAAGTACTGCACCTTGTTAGCCTTAAGGAGCGATGCTACGCCGCCTGTCAGCTTCTTCACGACGCCGTTCTTGAAGTCTTGCACCTTGGACCAGTCTACCTTCACATTCTCAGCGGTTACGCCGAATGCCGAAGCATGCTCAATCTGTTCCACTTGATGGGAAGCAGAGATGAGAGCCTTGGATGGAATACAGCCAACGTTCAAGCATACACCGCCGACGTTGGACTTATCTACTACGAGTACGCTCTGGCCGAGCTGGGCAGCGCGAATCGCTGCCACATACCCGCCCGGACCTGCACCAATGACCAATGTATCTATATCTAGAGAAGCATCACCTACGACCATTGCTTACACCTCCATGATGAATAGCTCTGGTTGACCCAGAAGCTGCTTGATGTAGTTCATAAAGTTCTGTGCCGTTGCCCCATCGATCAGACGATGGTCGAAGCTTAAGGACAGTGCCATGACCGGAGCGGCCACAATCTCGCCATTGCGGACAATCGCCTTCTCGGAGATGCGTCCTGTACCAAGAATAGCTACCTCAGGGAAGTTGATCACTGGAGTGAAGAACATACCGCCTGCGGAGCCGATGTTAGAGATCGTAATCGTGCTGCCCTTCAGCTCGCTGCCGCTCAGCTTGCCGTCACGGCCGCGAACAGCTAGATCGCGAATGGAGTCAGCAACCATGAAGATATTCTTGCGGTCAGCATCTTCGATAACTGGAACGATCAGACCGTTGTCTGTATCTGTAGCAATCCCGATATTGTAGTACTTGCGAAGAACAATCTCTTGATTCTCTTCATCAAGCGTAGCATTCATGATTGGGAACTGGCGGCAAGCCGCAACGAGTGCCTTCACGATGAATGGCAGATAAGTCAGCTTGGAGCCCTTCTTCTCTGCATATGGCTTATACTTCGCACGAAGCGCTACCAGCTCGGTTACGTCCACTTCATCCATGATGGTTACATGTGGAGCGGTGTATACGGACTTGGACATCGCGTTCGCAATGATCTTGCGGATGCCCTTGAACGGTACGCGCTCCTCTGGGCGGAACTGCGACCCAGCAGGCGTATGAGCAGGCTTAGGCTCGCCAGCACCCTTAGCAGCGACAGCTGCGTTATCTTGGGCTGGTGCAGCCGTTGTATCAACAGCAGCAGCAGGTGTTGCTGCCGCTTGTGCGCCGCCAGTGGAGAAGCCGTCAACATCCTCACGGGTAATACGGCCGTTCTTGCCTGTACCGCCTACTTGAGTCAGATCTACGCTCTTCTCGCGAGCATACTTGCGTACGCTAGGCGTTGCCAGTACTTGTCCGCCAGTCGACTTCGGCGCTTCTGCAACCTTCGTTGCCTCTGCTGCCTTCTCGAACTCAGGCTTCTCTTGCTTAGGAGCATCTGCTGCCGGGGCAGGCGTTGCAGCGGCCGGTGCCGGTGCTGCATCTGCTGGCGCTTCAGCGCCTTCAGGAAGCTCGCCTTCTGCATCAATGATTGCAACAACCTCACCAATATGGCAGACCTGGCCGTCCTTCACCAATACTTCAAGCACTTTGCCGTTCACAGGACAAGGCACTTCTACGATAGCCTTGTCGTTCTGAACTTCCATAATAATATCGTCATCCGTCACGGTGTCTCCGGCCTTGATATGCACTTTGATAATCTCGCCTTCGTGCAAGCCTTCGCCTAGCTCGGGAAATTTATATTCAAACTTCGCCACTGTCGCAACCTCCTTGTATGGTTCGTCCTCGAGTTCCTTCTAACATAGATTAGAAGTTAATCACTTTGTTCGCTGCTTCCACGATACGAGCAGGGCTTGGCAGCCAAGCATCCTCAATCTGCGCGAATGGATAGACCGTATCCGGACCAGCTACACGCAGCACTGGAGCTTCGAGGTGTAGAATGGCATTCTCGTTAATCTGAGCGATAACTTCGGCTGCAACGCCGGAAGTCTTCTGTGCTTCTTGAACCACGATCGCGCGGTTCGTCTTCTTAATCGAGTTGACAATTGTCTCAATATCAAGCGGCAGCAGCGTGCGAAGGTCAATGACCTCAGCGCTCACGCCGTTCTTCTCCAGCTCTTCGGCAGCCTTCACAGCGGTGTGAACCATCATGCCGTAAGCGATGATCGATACGTCCTTACCTTCGCGAACAACGTTCGCCTTGCCGATCTCAACCGTGTACTCGCCTTCCGGTACATCTTGCTTGAAGGCACGGTACAAGTTCAAGTGCTCCATGAAGAAGACAGGATCGTTATCCCGAATAGCAGAGATCATGAGGCCCTTGGCGTCGTATGGATTGGAAGGAATGATAACCTTGAGACCAGGTGTCTGTACAGCCAAGCCTTCAAGTGAATCGGTATGCAGCTCAGCTGCCTTAACGCCGCCGCCGAATGGTGTACGGAATACGATTGGCGAGTTGTAACGTCCGCCTGAACGGTAACGCATACGCGCCGCTTGAATGAACATCTGGTCCATCGCTTCATAGATGAAGCCGACGAATTGAATCTCAGCGATCGGACGGAAGCCCTGCAGGCCCATCCCTACCGCGAGGCCGCCGATAGCAGATTCCGCGAGCGGCGTATCGAATACGCGATCTTCTCCGAACTCCCCTTGCAAGCCTTCGGTTACGCGGAACACGCCGCCTACCTTACCAACGTCCTCACCGAAGATGACAACGTTTGAATCTCTTTTCAATTCCACACGCATCGCGTCGCGGATAGCTTCTAGCATATTCATTTGAGCCATGATGGATAGATCCTCCCTCTTATTGGAAATCAGCCTTTTGCTCTTCGAGATACTTAGGCGTTGTCTCGAACATGGAATCAATCAGACCGGATACGGTCATCTTATCAGTTGCTTCGGCCTTCTTAATGTGCTCGTTAACCGTCGCCTTCGCTTCTTCCTTCACGCGGTTCGTATCTTCTTCCGACCAGAGGCCCTTCTTCTCAAGGAACTTGCCGAAGCGGACAAGCGGATCCTTCAATGTCCATTCGCTCTCTTCGTCCTTCGTCCGATACTTCGTCGTGTCATCCGCCATGGAGTGTGGACGGAAGCGGTAGGTAAGCATCTCAATCAACGTAGCGCCTTCTCCGTTGCGACCGCGCTCAGCTGCTTCAGCTACAGCCTTGTAGACAGCCAGTACGTCCATTCCGTCAACCTGAATGCCGCGAATACCTGCAGCTACAGCCTTGTGTGCAACCGACATGGCAGCCGTCTGCTTCTCATATGGCGTCGTAATCGCATAGCGGTTATTCTGAACCACATAGACAACTGGAAGCTTGTAGACGCCTGCGAAGTTCATGCCTTCGTAGAAGTCGCCCTCTGAGGATCCGCCGTCACCTGTATACGTAATGGCAACACGCTTCTCGCCGCGCTTCTTGAACGCCATAGCAGCACCTGTCGCGTGAAGAATCTGTGCACCGATAATAATCTGAGGCATTAACACATGTACATCTTCAGGAATCTGTCCGCCATGCTGATGGCCTCTGGAGTACAGGAAGGCTTGATACAGCGGCAATCCGTGCCATACCAGCTGCGGCATATCGCGGTAGCCTGGGCAGATGAAGTCATCCTTGTTCAGTGCATACTCGCTGCCCACCATGGATGCTTCTTGTCCGGATACAGGAGCGTAGAAGCCTAGACGGCCTTGACGGCCCAGGTTCACGGCGCGCTCATCCCAAGTACGGGTGAATACCATGCGGTACATTAATTCCTTCAATTGCTCGTCCGTCAGATCCGGCATGAGATCCGGGTTAACAACTTCCCCATCGGGTGACAATACGGTTAGCGGTGTGACCGGCTCCGTCTGAACTTCGTATGGCAGTTTGCTCATTGTGAACGTTCACCTCAATCAATATATTTGAAAATCGTAGTCCTCTGTTATAGAATTATTATAAACCTGTTTTGCGAAATTGGTCAAAGCAAAATCCAAAAAAACCGTTGTTTTTTCGTTGATTTGACCGATTCTGTTAAGGAATTGTATATGTAACAGGATCGTAGAACTAGTGGTACAGAATAATACAATGACAGCCATTCCTATACGGTTATTGCCGTTCTCTGGCGGCATGGACAAGCTTGTTCTTCTATTGTTTACCCATCAGCCCCTTATTCCATTCAAGCTCAGAAGGAGAATTGCATTCATGACAGACCAGCGCTATCTGAAAAGAACGATCGTCAAGGAGACAGTAACCAGCAATCACCTCCCGAGTGGAACGAGAGACCTGCGAGTCTATCTTCCCCCAGGCTATAACGAAGTACTCAGCTACCCCATCGTCTATTGCCAGGATGGAGAGGACTTCTTCAACTTCGGCCGCATTGCCACCACCGCGAATCAGATGATATTAGATGAGGGAGCGGAACCGTTCATTATTGTCGGTGTAGAGGTAGACAAGAAGGTTCGGAGCGCCGAATATACGCCAGGCAGGGAGTTGTATGACAGCTACATCCGCTTCTTCGGCGAAGAGCTTGTACCCTATATTGAAGAGAACTACCCTGTTCGCAAGGATGCCTCAAGCCGGCTGCTAGCCGGGGATTCACTTGGCGGCACCGTCTCTCTTCATCTCGCTCTCACCTATCCTCAGTTATTCACTCAGGTCATGTCCTTATCAGGAGCCTACTATGCCAGCTCTCAAGCGATCATGCAGACGCAGACCGATCTCTCCTGGTTATCCATCTATATGATCGTTGGGCTGCAGGAGACGGCTTATGAGACCGACAGCGGCGTGCATGACTTCGTTGCTCTGAACCGAGCAGCCAGAGAGATTCTAGTGAGCAAGGGGGCCGACATCTACTATCAAGAGAAGGATGGTCAGCATCAATGGGGCTTCTGGCAGAAGGAGCTCCCGGAGGCACTTCTATACTTCTTAGCTTGAGCGCGAAGAACCTCGTTAGCTTGTCTTCAGGAGACAGGCTGACGAGGTTCTTTTTTCTACTACAACTGTTGTGTTAAAAGCTACTGCAAATCGCTCCGAATGCGCTCCACCAGACGCTCGCAGCCTTCCTTCACCAGCTCGTACACATAGTCGAAGTTGCCTGTGTAGTAAGGATCCGGAACATCAGGCGTGCCGCGCTCCGGCAGCAGATCCATGAACTTGAACACCTTCGTCTGAGGCGATGAGGCAGCTCCGATTAACTCCTTCACATCCGCTTCATTCTTGGAATCCATGCACACGATGTACGAGAACTCCGCAGCATCCTCTGCCCGGAACAATCTTGCGCGCATGCCTTCATAAGAGATGCCGTGGGCATCCAGCTCCTGGCGCGTTCCTTCATGCGGCGGATGGCCCAGGTGCCAGTCCCCAGTGCCGGCAGAATCAACGGTAACCTGCGCGTCCAGACTCGCTTCCTTCAAGAGATGACGCATAACCGCCTCCGCCATGGGGGAGCGGCAGATGTTGCCTAAGCAGACGAACAATACACTAGCTTGCATCTATTGTTGACCCTCCTTCGTTAGACCTGCAGGCTTCAGCGACCGGCGAGGCAGCTTCCACTTGAAGTAGACGGATAACATCCGGAACAAGATGACGATCACGAATAAGACGAGCAGCTCGTACGTGGAGCTGAACCACTTCAGTCCAATGGCGAGCCCGGCGAGCATGGCCCATACGGCATAGATCTCATCCTTCAGCACCAGCGGCTTCCGTCCTGCCAGTACGTCACGGATTATGCCTCCGCCGATGCCCGTCAGCATGGCCGCCACGAGGACAGCGCTGAGCGGATGCTTCATCTCTGTCGCATAGAGCGCTCCTTGGATGGCGAATGCGGATAAGCCGATTGCATCGAAGAACGCTTCGCTTCTCCTCCAACGCTGAATCCAGGATACAGGCAGGATGAATGCGATCGTCATCGCGATAATCGCGATCCTAAGCAGATCTCCCTGATTCCATAGTGTCGTGACTGGCATGCCAATGAGCAGATTCCGCACCACACCGCCGCCGAATGCGGTCACGAGCCCGAGGACGAACACGCCGAGAATATCATACTCTTCTTCCATGGCCACGACCGCGCCGCTCACTGCGAACGCAATCGTGCCGATAATACTGAACACGTCGAACACATGCAGATCCAACCTTAACTCCTCCGCTCCACGATCATTAGACCGAATGCAGACGCATCCGGTACTGTCCTTCCCCATTTTAGCCCCCTCTATCCCCCAGTGCAACGACAAATTTCGCACGAATGTCGATGAATTGCATGGAATGTACTGGTTTTATAAGGCGGATTACGATTATACTGAGGATTATTAGGTAGAATGTTCGGAATTGCAGGAGGAACGATGATTATGTTAGCTGCTGATAGAGTACTCATATACACCGGCGGTCGGCTCGGCCGCTGGGCGCTGGAACAGAGGAATGCCGATGATCTTATCATTGGTGCTGACAGCGGAGCACTATTCCTAATAGACCATGGCCTGAAGCCTCATCTCTCCATTGGAGACTTCGACTCGGTGACGGCAGGAGAGCTGGACCTTATTCGAGCTGAGAGCTGGGAGACGCTCGCCTGTGACCCGATTGACAAGGATTATACAGATACGGAGCTTGCCTTCCGCCATGCGCTGGACATAGGCGCGAGAGAGATTGTGCTGCTGGGCGCACTAGGCTCCCGCTTCGATCACTCTCTCGCGAACGTCCATCTGCTCATGCTGGCGCTGGAGCAAGGAGCTGCAGCTTCCATCGTGGACGAGAACAACCGGATTCGGCTGTGCAGCTCCAGCTTGTCGTTAGTGCGTGAGCCTGACAGGCCCTATGAGAATGTCTCTCTCCTTCCCTTGACCGCTTCGGTGCAGGGCGTCACACTGGAAGGATTCATGTATCCGCTCCACGAGGCAGAGCTGCGCATCGGCCAATCGCTGGGCATCAGCAATGTGATGAAGGACGATGTGGCGACTATCTCCGTGAGAGACGGAATACTACTCGTCATTGAGAGCAGGGATTGAGACAAGTTGTTGCTATATGCGCTTAACTGCTAAGCACTACAGCTTAGTGCCGTCGTCAGGCGGTGTTATGATGGTCAGCCCTTCCACATGCTTGCGGCTAAGCTGCTTCCGCGCCTTGCGATTCTCCTTCGTGTCGAACACAATGTCCATGTCGTAATTCTCCCCCGGGTAGAGCTGATCCTTCGCGATATACAGTCGCAGCCGCTTCTGATTGAAGGTCAGCTTCTTCCCCTCCACTTGCACAATGACCTCCCCGCGCTCATCTGCAGGCCGGTAGACGATGCCTGTTCGCTTCAGCGGGTAGATCCACACGTTGTCTCCTGACTCCAGCGGCTTCTTGGCTTCCTTCGTATGGTCAACATTCCTCCTCGTGCGAGGTCTCTCACCCAGACTCTGCTGCTCTTGCTGCCGGCCCCCTTCAATACTTCCATAGCTTGGGGTGCCGAGACTGCTTGTAAGACTTGCATCTCCCCTAGTCGCCTCCTCGCTCCCTCCGCTTACAGTCCGCTCAACTAGCAGCACCTCTGCCCGCCGCATAACCTGCTCAGGAAGTCCGTAACGCCGTGCAATGGCGAACGCATGGCTGTCTCCCGCCTCTCCCATCACGAGCCGATATTCCGGCTTAAGAGTCTCGGCATCGAACGCCATCCGCGCATTGCTGCAGCCGGGTGTCCGGGAGGCGAATGTCTTAATCTCATTGAAGTGGGTCGTAGCCGCAGTCAGTGAACCGCGGTGCAACAGCTCCTCGAGCACTGCAATAGAGAGTGCGATACCCTCCCCGGGATCCGTCCCCGCGGCCAGCTCATCCAAGAGCAGCAGGGATCGTGAGCCTGCATGCTTCAGCATCTCCTTAAGCACGCTGATATGCGAAGAGAAGGTGCTAAGCGACTGCTCTAGACTCTGGCCATCTCCGAGATCCGCTTCAATGTGCTGGAACAGACCGATGCCGCTCCCGCTCCCTGCCGGGATGAGTAGACCGGACTGGACCATGAGGGCTAGCAGTCCGATTGTTTTCAACGTGACGGTCTTGCCTCCGGTGTTCGGTCCAGTAATCATCAGCTGCTTGAATGCGAAGCCAAGCTCCAGTGTTAGCGGCACAGCATTCGGCCCGAGCAGAGGATGCCTGGCTTCCACTAGACGGACTGCTGGAACATCCAGCAGCTCAGCTGCGCGACCGTTCATTGCAGTCCCAAGCTTGCCGCGCGCCATGATGAAGTCGAAGGCAGCCATCGCCTCAAGATTCAGACGCAGCGATGCATTATGCAACTCGGCCAGTTCGGATAGTTCCGAGAGAATAATCGTTCGCTCTCGTTCCTCCTCCGCATGCCACTCCTGCAGCTCATGCTGCAGCTCTGCCACATCGGCAGGCTCGACGAAGAGGGTCTGCCCGCTTGCCGACTCATCCCATACCGTCCCCGGCACCTGCTTGCGCAGCTCTCGCTTCACCGCGATGACGGATCGCCCTCTTCGCTTGCTAATGATAGGCTCTTGCAGAGCGGACTTATACTTCGACAAGGTGTGCTCCAGCTTCTTGTGAATCTTGTCCTCTACGGCATAGATATGCCTTCGGATGGAGCTTAGTCTAGGACTAGCCCCATCTGTCAACTGACCATATCGAATGCAGCGTGCCAGCTCCTCACGCAGCTCGGGGCAGTCATCCATCGCACTGGCATAGCCGGCAATCGTCGGTGCGGTCTCCCGCTTGCTGTCCATATACCTTCTCATCTGCGCGACAGCCGCCAGCCACGAAGCTAGTTGATCGAGCTCCGACTCCACATAGATTCTCCCCTTGCCCAGCAGCTGCAGGAACGGTTCAATCCCTTCCATCGCGGACAGCGGGACACTTGCTCCTGCGTTAAGCAGTGCCGCTGCTTCCTCCGTCTCGATCAACCAGGCTTGAACCTGCCTGCGTTCCGAGCTGGGCTTCAGCTTCGAGGCGAGTGCACTACCCGCCGGAGACACGGTGTAACTGAGCAGCATATCCTTCACCTTGTCGTATTCTAATCGCTGCCATGTCGCTTGATTCATCATCTCTTCGTGACATCTCCTTATAAGTTGGAATAATAGTGGTAAGCAAAAAAAAAGAAGCAGGAACAGAACGCGGGTGCGTTCCATTCCTGCTTCACGTACGGCAAATAAACCAGTCCTATCTGTACTAGCGGGCATAAAAATGCAGGTACAAAAAAACCGTGCTCCTAAGAGCACGGTGATAGGGCCGCTGCCGAATGTTATTCAGGCGGGAAACCTTCCACATGTTCTTAACTCATGGATCAGACGGGGCATGTGGACAAGACGATATAGACCTGCCTTATTCGCAATCATTCGCATAATAAGGGCATGGCATCGGTTGTACAAGCATGTTGGTCTGATGTATCCAATTCTAGGAGTTAAGAACACCGGCAAACATTAAAATTTCCCCTCTCATGCCGTTCGTCACGGCACAATGAATAACAATATCTTATTACTGTAACGAATGGACGAGGTGGTTGTCAAGCTTCAGCTGCAATGGCTGTCAGCTACAACTGGACCCTCATCCCCGTCCTAGCGAAGCCTGCACACTCTGGCACCCCATAGCTGCGAGTGAGGTCAATATCATGAGACATATGCGTGAACAGCGTCTGCTGAGGCTGAAGAACTTCCAGAAGCTCCATTGCCTCCACTACGTCATAGACAGACCTCGTCTCATAGTCATAGGGCTCGTGATAGAAGCTCGTGCCTAGAATGAGCAGCTCCAATCCATGAAGGGGCTTCTGCTGCTCGAGCGTCAGGCCAATCGCATCAGAGCAATAGGCCCAAGCCTTGCCAGACGCAGTATTCTCGAAGCGGTAGGCATAGGAGTAACCGTTCTTCCCATGGTTGACCTTCCAGCAGGAGGCAAGCCAGCTCCCAAGCTGCACAGATTCATCGATAGGCTGGAAGTGAATATGCCGATCGAGCCAAGGGAACCGGTCCAGTATCTCCACAATAACCTCAGCTGGAGCATAGGCTTCTCCCCTCGACCCTTGCCATCTGCAGGCGTCAGCCCATTCAACTAGTCCGCCGATATGATCGAAGTGGGCATGGGTGAGCAGGATGCGATTCACTGTTCGGAGCCCCGCGGCTTCCATCTGCCGGCCCCAGTCCGGACCGCAGTCGATCAGCATCTCGCCAGCTTCAGAGTCGCTGATGTGCAGGGAGGATCGAAGCCGACGGTTGTGACCGGACCCTCGTGCCTCTTCACAGACCTCGCAGCTGCAATAGACACGGGGAACCCCCATGGAGTCCCCCGTTCCTAAGAAGGTTAATTCAGTCGTCATAGCGGCAGCAAGGCAATCCTGTCACGTGACTGAAGCCCTTCCATCATCTGAAGCCATTCGGCTGGCTTATTCGGCAATGCCGTGTAGTAGCCTTGCAGGAACTCTTGCACAAGCGATGCAGGCAAGCTGGCAAGCTCTTCGTCTGCGGGCAGGAAGCACAGATCCAGTCCCTCGACCGCTTGCCCTTCATGATCCCAAGAAGGATGAACATAGCTCAGATCCAGACGCTTATACCCGATATGAGACAGCACTTCGCGCCTCACATATGGATTCATTGGCGTTACACCACCGAAGTCATGCTCTCCAGCCACCATGTATGGATTGTAGATCTCCGCGAACATACCGAGTGACTGTGTACCAGACTCACGTGCAAGTCTCTCCAGATCTCGCTCCCGACCGCGCAGCAAGAATCGACCGATGCCGAGAGACGGCTTGCCGATAATCGTGAAGTCAGTCATGCCAACCTTAAGATTCGAATAATAGCGGTATTCCGTAGATCCAACCACTTCCTCATCCAGCACAGCCACATACACATGAATCGATGAATCCTGCAGCGGCTCTCTCCATAGCTCATAGGCCAATACTTCTTCAGGCGGGAAGATCGTCTCCAATAGCTTATGTAACGAAGCAAAATACTTGTCCTCAATAGATGTAATGCGATGATAAATCATACGAAACGAATCTCCCCTTCATAATGAACTTGAATTAAAAGGATTACGCCATTCCATTAATACCGCATAATTCAAAGATTGTTCATCTTCCAAATACTGCTCAGATATGCCGACCGGCACCCGCCCGCAGCGCAGCAAGAAGGAGATAACGGGGTCATTCCATTCCCCTCTAAGCACCCGCTCGAGATACTCCTCAGGAGTCGCTTCCCCGGCATGAAGATGATAGCCAGGCATCCTGCCCCCGCCAAGCAGCCGATTCAGCTTAAGCTGAACAACCGTCTCATACATGGTCTGCATGAGCCACTTGCCTATCCCCGTCTTGCGGAACTCGGGCACGACACAGATATCAACCACATAGAGGGTGTGGCCGGTCGAATCGTGGTTACGAATATAACCGTCATCAGTAATGGCAGACCAGCTGTGCGCCTCCTCCACCGCCTCATCGGATACGATCAGCCCCGTCATGGAGCCAATGAGCACCCCGTTGACCTCTGCACACAGCGCCCCTTCCGGGAACCGCACCACATGCTCGGTCAACTGCTCCTTGGACCACCACAGCTCCTCAGGGAACGGCGGCGGGAAGCTTACCCTCTGAACCTCAATCAGTCCGTCGAAGTCTCGCTCCGTATAGGTCCGAATGACCGCTTGAACCGGCTTCCCCTCATGGTACACATACAGCTCCTTACGCATGTCTGAACCCACGCCCCTTCACGACTTCAAGACCTAAGACCAGTCGGTATACAGATCCGTCCTGCGATCTCGCCAAGTCGTCACTGACCCTGCCTTCCGTACATCATCCAGCAGGCTGAGATCCAGGTCAGCGACAATGAGCATATCCTGATTGACATCCCCTTCACTCATAATGCCGGCAGGCGGGAATGGAATATCATTCGGTGTAATAACGGCTGCTTGGCCATAATTAGCGCGCATGAAGTCTACCCGGCGCAGCGAACCGACCGTCCCCGTAGTGACGATATACACCTGATTCTCCACCGTCCGTGCATGACAGCAATAGCGAACGCGATAGAAGCCATGCCGGTCATCCGTACACGAAGGGCAGAAGATGACGTCCGCCCCCTTCGCCCTTGCCATCCGAACGATCTCCGGGAACTCTATGTCATAGCATGTCAGCATCGCAATCGTCCCATATGGAGTCTCGAACACAGCCAAGCCGTCGCCAGGCGCCATGTCCCACTCTTCCACCTCGGTTGGCGTCAGATGAATCTTCGCTTGTGTATCCACACGGCCATCCGGGTGAAAAAGATGCGCCGTATTCTGCCGCTTCCCGCCGCCGACATCCACCACATGCGTGCCGCCAACAATATGCATATTGTATTCAGACGCAAGCTGTCTGAACAGCGCCAAGTAAGCTTCAGTGAACACAGGAAGCTGGTCAATCGGCAGCGGCTTCCCTGCTTCGTCCCCAATGGAGAGCAGCTGAGTCGTTAGGAACTCAGGGAAGAGCACGAACTGCACTCCATATTCAGATGCGTTACGAACGTAGTGGGTCACTTGACTTGCAAATTGCTCGAAGGAGCTAATGTCCTCCAGATGATACTGTACGGCTGCAACACGGTATTTCATCGAGCATGGTCTCCCCTCTCCACGGGCATCGTTACAACATCCCTTATCTTCTCTGCTTGAACTGAATCGTTATCGTTGTGCCGAGATCCGGCAGGCTGAACACACTAATCTGACCTTCGTGAAGATCAACTATACGCTTCGCGATAGACAGGCCGAGGCCAACGCCTCCAGTGGAGCGGCTTCGCGCCCCGTCCACACGATAGAAGCGCTCGAACAAGTGAGGAATCTCATTTTCAGGGATGCCGATTCCTTTGTCTCTTACGTCGATTTTCACAATATTCTTGTTCAGTGCGATGGTGACATCGATCGGATCCTTGCTGTACTTGATCGCATTGTCGAGCAGGATGACGAGCAGCTGCCGGATCTTGTCCTTGTCTCCGACCATTCGGACGACGCGTGATATCGGCTTCACTCGAATCGAGCGTTGGAAGGTCGTCTGAAGCATGCCTGCCAGCTCATCCACCAGTTGGACGACATCGAACATCTCCTGCCGCAGCCAGTCCTCTTGCTCCGCCTCGGCGAGGGTCAGCATCGACTTCGTCAGATTCTGCAGCCGCGCGGCTTCCATATCAATCGCATCAATCGCTTCATTGCGGATGTTCTCATCATCCCGTCCCCAGCGCTTCAGCAGACCAGCGTAGGAGCTGATTACGGTAAGAGGAGTCTTGAGCTCGTGGGAGGCATCTGCGACGAACTGCTTCTGCCTGGCGAACGTACGGTCGAGCCGCTCAATCATCTGATTGAACGCCCTCACTAGCTGCTGCAGCTCTGCCGATTCCTCATGTCCATGCAAGTCAATCTGCCGCAGCTTCCCGCTGCGATCGATCTCCCTCATCGTATTCACCATCTGGCCGATCGGCGCAGTGAGCCTCGAAGTGAACCAATACGTACCGAAGATGGCGAACAGAATCGCACCTCCGCTCGTGACGCTCAGCGCTGCGACAAGAATCTGCAGATAGTTGTCCAGTTCATTCAAGATACGGTTCACTTCAAGCATAGCCACGACCTTGCCATCCTTGTAGAGCGGAACCCTCATGTATAGAATTCGCTCTCCGCCCTTCGTCTGCATGCCCGTCTGATGCTGATCATAGAACACGGCGGGCAGCTCCAGCAGAGCTGAATCCGACCCGCTAATGTTGGCCACCTTGCCATCCGGCAGGATGATTCGAATGACCTCATCTACATTGTAGTATTCATTCAGCAGCTCCGGATCGGTCAGTCTCGTCGTCGTCTGAATCTGCGGGTTGTCCAGCATGAGATTCACCTTGTTGGCGATTACCTGCTCCTCGCTCTGCGTCGTTATCTTAATCACATAGAAGTAGACGAAGATATTGAACAGAATGAGGATGAAGATGAACCAGAATATGGTGAAAAGCGTGAACCGCTTTCGCAGCGTCATGCGTCAGGCTCCTTAATCATATAGCCGACTCCGCGTACGGTGTGGATGAGCTTGTGGCGATAGCCCTTGTCGAGCTTCTGCCGAAGGTAACGGATATACACATCTACGAGATTGGTCTCGCCGATGAAGTCATAGCCCCACACCTCAGAGAGAATATCCTCGCGCGACTTCTCCTCATTCTTGTGCTCTGCCAAGTAGACGAGCAGCTCGAATTCTCTAGGGGTCAGATCGATAATAATCTCCTTGCGGAACACCTTGCGGGTGCGCAGCTCGATGTTCAGATCGCCAACTGTCAGCTGGTCTGACCCTTCCGCCTCCTTCGGGTTCTGCTGGAAGATACGGAGGATGTTGCGCACCCTCGCAAGCAGCTCCTCCATTGCGAACGGCTTCGTAATATAATCATTGGCACCGTGCTCGAACCCGCTTACCTTGTCAGGAACGGTGTCCCTGGCTGTAAGCAGCATGACCGGAACAGGGTTGCCCGCTTGTCTAAGTCTGCGTAATACTTCTATCCCATTCAGCTCTGGCAGCATCACATCCAGCAGAATTAGGCTCCACTCTTCGCTTGTTGCCATCTCATAGCCCTTGCGTCCATCGGCCGCTGTTCCTACCGTATATCCTTCATGCTCCAGCTCGAGCTGCAATATTCTTGCAATCCCTGCTTCATCTTCTATGACTAATATGCGTTCTTTCATCGTGATGTCCACCTGCTTCCAGAATCCCTTAGGGGTAGTAGTTGAATGTAGCATAATACTTGCTGATATCATAATGGAAGGATCCTGTATAAAGCAAGCAGGCCGGGCTACAGGAAGAGTAGGCCGGCCGTTGCTGCGAACAGGACAACCTGCCAAGGCTGTCGTCTCCATAGATGTAACATTAAGAAGGCCAGCAACACCATGACGAAGTGAAGCGGCTGCTTCACCGTATCGATCCACACCGGGTTATACAGGGCCGCGAGCAGAAGTCCCACTACCCCTGCATTCACGCCCATCAGCGCAGTTCGTGCCCGCTTGCTCCTCTGCAGAGAGCTCCAATAAGGCAGTGCCCCGGCTAGGAGCAGGTATGAGGGCAGGAAGATGAAGGCAATTGCAACGGCAGCGTACAGCATGCGCTGCGGGCCTTCGGTCATCGCCGCGCCGATATAGGCAGCGAAGGTGAACAGTGGACCGGGAACCGCTTGAACGGCGCCGTAGCCGGCCATGAACTGCTCGGTTGTAAGGCCGCCCGCTGCGCCGACAACCTCTTGCTCTAGCATAGGCAGAACGACATGCCCGCCGCCGAATACGAGCGCCCCCGCGCGATACGTGTTGTCAGCGAGGGAGATGAGCGGCGAATCCATCGTACGGGCAGCTAGCGGAAGCAGTCCCATGAGTATGACGAATATGGTTAGTGCTAACCACGCTCCGTAACGACGGCGTTGTGCGGGAATGGCAGGGGCAGAGGTAACAGCCGCCTCCGGCGCCTGAAGCCAGGCTAGTCCTATTGCAGCGCAGACGACGAGTGGAATTAGCTGTCCCCATACGCCCGGCAAGAGGAGTGCTGCACATGCTGCACTAATAGCGAGCGTAGCCCGCTTACGGTCGGGAGCGAGCGTCGTCGACATGCTCCATACGGCTGACGCCACGATGGCAACAGCTGCCAGCTTCAATCCCTGCAGCCAACCTGCACCCGCGATTGAGGAGCTTCCTGCCGCGTAAGCGAACAGGAACATGAGGAGCGCTGACGGCAGCGTGAATCCTAGCCAAGCAGCTGCAGCTCCCGCCGATCCAGCCCTTCGCATCCCAATCGCCATTCCCAGCTGACTGCTTGCAGGTCCAGGCAGGAACTGGCAGAGAGCGGTTAGCTCCGCGAAGGTTCCTTCCGACAGCCAGCGCTTCCGCTCTACATACTCATTACGGAAGTAACCGATATGAGCGGAGGGGCCCCCGAAGGAGGTTAGCCCGAGCTTCAGCGCCGTCCAGAATACCTCGACTACTGCGCTTCTCCCTTGTTCAAGGAGCTCATTACTCGGATGGATACTGTTCGCATGAACAGTGATCGCTTGCCCCCCAGATTGCGACTGCTCCTGCTGAGCTCCAGCTTGCGGCTCCATGAATTCAATCCTCTCCCTCACTCAACTTGAATCCGAACGGGAGCTTTCCCTCTATTTCGCCCCGCAACACCAACCCGAATCATTGAAGGTGGTGTCATTCATCGATCCTGCAATCAAGCACGCCTACACGCGAGCCTGCTGCATCGACCAAGCTTCCACATCCCATACCTTCGTGACCCAATCCTCGTAAAATTCCGGTTCATGCGAGACGAGCACGATCGTGCCCTTGAACGCTTGCATCGCACGCTTCAGCTCATCCTTGGAGGCGACGTCCAAGTGGTTCGTCGGCTCATCGAACAGCAGCCAATTGCTCTCGCGGAGCATCAGCTTGCACAAGCGAACCTTCGCCTGCTCGCCGCCGCTCAGCTGGTTCATCGCACGGGTAATATGCTCGTTCTTGAGCCCGCAACGAGCAAGTGCAGCACGCACCTCATGCTGATTCATAGAGGAGAATTCATTCCACACTTCGTCAAGCGGTGTATTCGTAGGTGCCTTCACTTCCTGCTCGAAGTATGCAGGGTGAAGATAATCCCCCCGGTAGGTCTTCCCGTCCAGCGCCGGAATAACCCCGAGTATCGTCTTCAGCAGCGTTGACTTGCCGACGCCGTTGCAGCCTACAATCGCTACCTTGTCGCCGCGTTCGAGCACCATATCCATGCTAGGGAGCAGCGGCTTCGTATATCCAATCGACAATCCTTCTGCTTCGAAGACCGTCTTGCCGCTCGTCCGCGACTCCTTGAAGGCGAAGGTAGGCTTCTGGGCTTCCTCCGGCTTGTGAATCCGATCTAGCCGGTCGAGCTGCTTCTCACGGCTCTTGGCGCGGGTCGAGGTTGATGCTCTTGCCTTGTTCCGCTGGATGAAGTCCTCTTGCTTCTTAATGTACTCCTGCTGCTTCTCATAAGCCTCAATATGCTGAGTCTTGTTCATCTCCGCCATATCGAGGAATCTCTCATAGTTGGCCGTATATCTCGTCAGCTTCGAGAATTCCAGATGGTAGACGATGCTGACAACTGCATTCATGAACGCCGTATCATGCGAGATCAGGATGAGAGCATACGGATAATTACGCAGATAGTTCGTTAGCCAAGTAATATGCTCTTCGTCTAGATAGTTCGTAGGCTCATCCAGCAGTAGGACCGTCGGCTTCTCCAGCAGCAGCTTCGCAAGCAGAACCTTCGTCCGCTGACCCCCGCTTAACGCGGCTACATCCCGGTCCAGACCAATGGCATTCAGCCCCAGTCCCTGAGCCAGATCCTCCACCTTCACATCGATGAGGTAGAAGTCTCCAATCTCCAGCTCCTCTTGAATCTCCCCCATCCGCTCCAGCAGCTGCTCGAGCTGATCCGAATCTGCCTCTGCCATCTGGGCTGCAATCTCATTCAGCTCCTGCTCGAGCTCCAGCATCGGGAGGAATGCTTGCTTCAGCACATCCCGAATCGTCAGTCCAGGCGTCAGCTTCGTGTGCTGATCCAGATAGCCGTACCGCACGCGCGGCGTCCACTCCACCTTGCCTTCGTCCTTCAATAGCTTGCCCGTCAATATATTCATCAGCGTTGACTTACCCGTTCCATTCGCGCCGACGAGGCCGACATGCTCTCCCGCCAGCAGGCGGAACGATACATCCTTGAATAACGTCCGATCTCCGAACGTGTGCGACAACTGTTCTACCGTTAACAAGCTCACTTTGTTCATTGCTCCATTCTTACTTGCTCATATATTTGGTCGACTCCATGCTTCGCTGCGAGGTCAACAGTGATTCTGGCAGAAGCACCGGAAGTGATGAGTGGCCTTTTTTTCACCCGTACTATTGTATCATATGCGTTCCGATCTTGTGTGCATTTCTCGTAAAAGCACGTCCGTAAGCGGCGTCATCGCCCTCTCCAGCACCTTCCTCAGTCTCGGATGATCGGTCGCCCACTTCCCATCCCATACCAGATTCAGCCATTCCTCCTGTGGGAGCTGAGGGATGGCAGCAGCCGGGCGCATCGGGAGCATCTCCAGCCATTCCCTGCGATGCCGGAACGAAGCGTCCTTGTTCACGACCCATAGGATACGCGCGCCTAACTGCTCTGCTTCGCCGCTGAGCTTCTGCAAGGCAATAAGCCGATGAGCCTGCCACTTCGCAGGATGGGGGTCTGCAACGATAATCAGATAGCTGGATCTCCTGATCCAAGCGGATGCTCCCGCTGTCTCCCACTGGCTGGACAGATCCATCAGGGTGAACAGGCTAGGCTGCTGCCCAAGCATCAGCTTCAGCTTCTCCTGCTCATCCTGGGTAGTCCCGTTCGTACGCGGCTGCAGACCGTTCCACCATACCCCGTGGCGATGCCAGCTCCTGTACAGCCCATCGGCAGACACTCGCGAAGCGGATGGGGCAGGCTGAAGCAGCGGCACCCACTCCGAGCTGGGAGAGGGATATTCTGCAGCCGAGCACGGATAGCCGCGAAGACCGAGCAAGTGGGCGAGAGTGAGGGTGAGGAAGGTCGCGCCGGCACCTGGTGACAATGCAAGTACGTTAATTAGCATGGAAGGCGAAGCTTGAGCAGAAGTCCGCGGATGGCCATGAGCAGACGAGGCTGCAGGTGAGTGCTTACCTAAGGAGTACGATAGCAGAGCTTGCTCAACCTCAGCTATCGAGCCATGTCTTCTCTCCGGCCTTGCTTGCAGCATTCGGCTTAAGGTATCGACGAAGGTCCTCGGCACATCATCACGCTGCTGCAGGAGCCGCATCGGATCGCTCGATGTTCGTTGCAGGAGAGGCGAAGGATACCGCTTGCCTCCGCTCAGCATATAATAGAGCAGCGCGCCCAGACCATAGATGTCAGTACGCTCATCACTCTGCTCACCGCTCTCTTGCTCTGGAGCCGCGAAGCCTGGCGTGCCAAGCCGCATCGTATCTGTTCGCTGCCCCGACTTGAACTCACGCGCAATACCGAGATCGATCAGTCTCACATTGCCGTTCTCCTCCAGCATCACATTCGATGGCTTCAGGTCCCTATGGATAATTCGTGGAGTCTGCCCATGCAAGTATGCGAGCGCTGAACAGAGCTGCAGGGCAATTGTGATGACTTCATGGAAGCCCATCTGATTATTCATCCGCTCCATCCGTGCAGCAGCCGTCTCCCCATGGATGAAGTCCATCACGACAATCTCACATCCCGACTCCTCCCTTGGATAATAATCCACAATCAATGGCAAGTTCGGATGGCTCAGCCGCATCAGCATCCAAGCCTCAACCGGCTGCTGAGCGGCCATCTCTTCGGCAGCATCCTCCGCCAAGGCCGTCACCTTCATCGCCCTCAGCTTCCCTTGCAGCCTCGTATCCTCAGCTGCATACACGACACCCATTCCTCCACGACCAAGTGTTCCAATAATGCGATAACGGCCTCCTACGAGCCTTCCCTCATCCCATGCCTGCATGACGATCTTCCTCCTCCCGGGAAAGACAAAAATCCCGACCTCACCTAATCGAAGTCGCCTTCGCTTAAGTCAAATCGGGATGCCTTCCCATGTCCTATATATAGCTACTCTATCATAGCACTAGCAGACGTACAATCTCTTCCTACTTCTTCTGCAGATGGAGCGTGATCTCCTCGCGATTGTGGAACAGCTGCTTCGCCTTACGCAGATGGAACACCGTGCTTAGCCGCTCCTTCACCTCGCGAATCGTCTGAAGCGGCTTGCGATGCATCAGCTTCACGGTAATAATCGCGGTCGCGCCCGGAGCAAGGGCGTCCTTAAGATCGGTGATGAGCCTGCACATCTGCATCGGACTCCAGCTCATATCACAGACGAGCAGGTCGAAGGTGCCAGGCTTGAAGGACACTTCAGACGCATTCTTCCTGAGTGCTGTAAGCGTCGTATAAGCAGCAAGAGAGGGATGCAGTTCAGCCGGATCAACAGCCGTGACACGAAGTCCTCTCTCTAGCAGCAGCGAGGTCCAGCCTCCAGGAGCAGCCCCGATGTCCAGCGCTTGGCGGAAGTTCGCATAATTCAGCCCGAAGGTCCGCTCAGCCTCGAGCAGCTTGAACTTGGCACGTGAGATCTGCCCTTCTTCCCGCTGGAAGCGAACTGCGCCTCCCGGCCAATCGGACAGCATCTCATCCGGCTTGCCGAAGCCGATGTACAGCTGATCCTTAGCCGCATAGATCGCAATGATGATATCAGGTTGCTGCACGACAGGCTCTGCGTCAACCTCCAGCAACACCGCATCGATGACAGCCTTCGTATCGGCTGCCGAGTAGGGGTAACTTGTCCCTGAAGCACGTCTGACGTGAACAGCTGTCATCCGTCCTTCGAAGGTAAGCTTCGCTCGACGTATCGTATCCGATAGACTCTCCAGATCATCGGCATTGCCTGTAATGCTAATCGTGCGATCCACGGGCTGCACATGCCTCAGGAAGATCGGCTCTTCCTCTCCAATCGCACGAAGAGTAGCCTCTCGATCCAACGGACTGTCGAACTTGAACACTTCTCCAGCCGCTAGTTGGGTATATGTAACCCCTTGTATGACACGGCGCAATTCCTCCATCGCATACGGCGAATAGGGGCTGTTGGCCGTTCCAATCCACTCACTCACTTAAGTCGCACCTCTTTCTCTATATCCCTCAGCCTGACTTAGCCTCTGTAGCAATCTGCTCCAGCCTAAGAGCAGGCATCGGGCCGTTCACAAGCTTAACCTCCATCGGCGCATGGGCCGACAGCTGATGGTACATCTCCATGCGGCCAGCCGTGCTGGACGTATGCAGATAGATCTCCTGCGGGTATCGGCCGATCGCCACGATATGCTTGACGACCTCGATTCCCGTTGGTTCCCCCCAGCCCAGATCATAATCGAGGGACAGCACGCCGATCTCCTCTTCATCGAGGAGAAGACAACATTCCTTAGCACTCCCTGCAAGCACGAAGCCTTGCGGACACGCTCGGTAATCATCCAGATAGAGGTGAATCAATCTAATCTCCCCATTCACGAATAAGATTCAATTGCGCGTTGTAGGTGCCATCCTCATCTGGAGGCGTTTCCAGTATAATCGCCGCTTCAGCAAGCTCTGGCAGTCCGACCAGCCACTTCATTCCGTCCACCGGAATATGGCCTTGCCCGAGTGCCGCATGCCGGTCCCGCTTCATCCCGGCAGGATGGAGCGAATCATTCAGATGCACCGCAGCGATGGAAGACATCACTCCCAGCTGACGAGCCTTATCCGCCCACTGCGCCTCCCGCTCCCCGTTCCACGTGCCGCTGGCGAACAGATGACAAGTATCCAAGCAATAGGCAATCTTGTCTGGCTCCTTGCATAATCCGCGAATCTGAGCAAGCTCCTCCATCGTCGTCCCCATGAAGGCATGGTCCCCCGCTTGGTTCTCAATGAGCAGCTTCGCCTTACCAGACCAATGAGAGGTTATGAGATTCAGACTATAGATAATATTCCGGTACCCGTCTAGCACATTCCTGCCCTTGTAGATTCCGAAGTGCACCACAACCCCCACTGAGCCGCAAGAATCCGCAATAGCCAGATCATTAAGCAGGGAGATCGTCGTCTTCTTCACCTGCTCTTCATCCCCTGCCGCCAGATTCGTCGGATAAGGGGAATGCGCGATGGATACTATCCCATGCTCACGGCAGAACGAAGCGCAGCGCTCACCATCCGCGTAATCAATAGCCTTAGGCGTAAGACTTCGAGGATTCTTCGGAAAATATTGATAAGCAGACAGCCCCGCCGCCGAAGCCGCTCTGGCCGCTGCATGATAGCCTCCGCGAATGCTGAGATGGTATCCATATCGCATGGAGCGTGTCACCTACTGACTCTTCTGACAGGCAGGGCATACGAAAGCCTTGCGAGAGGACACCTCGAATTGCTCAATCACAGTTCCGCAGCGGACGCACGGCTCTCCGCCGCGATCGTAGATCTGGCAGTGGTCGTTATAACCGCCGGTCACTTCATCCCCCGCAGTAAGCGGCTCTTCCATATAGCCGCCGCGGGCAGTCGCCTCTCGCAGCACGCTGTGCATAGCCTGATAGAGACGTTCCCAGGTGGATGGCTCCAATTCGCGAATGCGGGCATCCGGTCTAATGGAGGCGGCGAATGCAATCTCGTCAGAGTAACAGTTGCCGATGCCAGAGAGCACATGCTGGTCGACGAGTGCCGGCTTCAATACGCCGCGCTTGCCGGAGAATCTGGCTATGAATGCTTGCAGACTAAGACGCTTATCGAAGGGATCTGGTCCGAGCTCTCTGAACTTCGCTTCCACTTCCTTGACGGACAGCAGATGCAAGTAGCCGAGTCTCAGCCCTATGAAGTATAGATTGCCTGTCGTGAGACGTATGGTCACCTGAGCCGTACGATCCGGCTTCTCCTCCTCGCTGCCGAAGAAGATGGATCCACCCAGCATGAGATGGAGCACGAGTCTCTTGCCATTGTCAAGGTGCATAACCAGATGCTTCCCGCGGCGCTCCACATGCCAGATCGTCCGTCCATGGAGCCCGTCTTGGAACTCCTGCACGGATAGGTTAATTGACTTCTCTCGTGTTACTTCCGTCCCGGTAATCTGAGCACCGGCGATTCTAGGGGCAAGCTGCGCCCGATAATGCTCCATCTCTGGTAGTTCCGGCATGCCTAGTTCAACTTCCTCTCTGCCTGTTCGCTATCCTTCTCTTATAGCCCGATCCCATTCATTATATACTGCCTAAGCTCATCTAGTGTAGGAATGACGACATCCGGCTCGCAGTCCGCCAGCTTCGCATAATGACTATAGTTATCGGGGGTAGTAAGTCCTGTCAAGACGAGCACGGTGCCGCAGCCGGCAGCGTGCCCTGCTGCTATATCAGTGGCGAGGTTATCCCCGATGACCCACGTCTGATTAGCTGATAAGCCAATGTCATTCAAGGCATAGTCCATTAATATGGAGGAAGGCTTGCCAATCACGATGGGCTCGGTCCCGCTCGCGGCACGAAGCATCGCTCCGATGGATCCAGCCCCCGGTATGAGTCCGTTCTCACCTGGAAGCAGCAAGTCGGGGTTCGTCATGATGTATCTTGCGCCCGCGCGAATACAGCTTACTGCATGTGCAACCTTCGTATAGGTGAGCTGCCGGTCAATGCCTTGAAGGACATAGTCCGGCTCGCCAGCCTCAGTCAGAGTTAATCCCGCTTCTTCCACCGCTTCTGTAAGACCAGACTCCCCAATGATGAATACCGTTGCGTCAGGCTTCACGCTTGCTATGTACGTCGCAGCCGCAGCCGCTGATGTGCACACTTCCTCTGCTCTCGCAGGAATGCCCATCGCTTCAAGACGCTCGGCCACTGCTCGTGATGATGCAGAGGAATTATTCGTAACGAATCGATAGGCAATGCCCTGCTCCTGCAGCATGTGGAGGAGAGTATCTGCCCCCTCTATTCGCTTAGAGCCATGATATAAGGTTCCGTCTAGATCAATGAGCAAGCCTTGAGGTGTACTCAGTGTGTTCATTCTATGCCGTGCATTCCTTGTATTCAACTGGTGTGCCTCCCGAGCTTCCGCTCCAGCCTCTGCGTCCGATTCCGAAGCGCGTCAATCTCAGCCTGTCGCTTCTTGTCGCGTCGCGACAGCAGCGGATGACTTAAGGCTCTCTCCAGAGCTTCTCTCGCATATAAGTAAGCTGTCTCGTAATCCTTCAGCTTATGTTCGTTGTACATGGCCAGCTCAATATGAGCCTCATTCGCAGACGAGGACGTGTACTTCTCCCTCTGCAGGACAGCCTTCTGCCACAATAACACAGCCCGCTGCCAATTGCCAACCTTCTTGTCCCTGGATGCCAAGGTCATCAACGTCGCTGCGGAAGCGGCCGTAGACTGAGCTGCAGCCTCATAGAATGGCTCAGCAATAGAGGCGGCTCCGACTCTCTCCAGCCATAGCCCCGTTCGAACTAGCTCCTCAGGCTCAGTTGGCAGCGGAATATACTGACCCAGCCTGCCTGACAGCAGATGTCCGAAGCGTATGGCTAGGCAAGCAAGCGACAGCATATCCGTCCCATTATGGAGGAACACGCCGTGAAGCGGCTCGGGATTGCCCTCGGCGAGATACTGGAAGTAGAGCTGCGGAGCCATTGAGCCCGGCACATCATCCTTGCGATAGATGCCCAGCCTCTCCTCCTCAACATGCGACAGCCGGCAGGAGGCAAGGGTATTGCGCCAGATACTCCGTGCCGGATGCAGGAAGTCAATATGCATCGGCTCCCAGATGTCACGCCCGAAGCCGCTCAGGATGAAGCGATTCTGCATGACCGGCCAATCGAACGTCCTTCCATTGTAGGTGACGAGATAGCGGAAGTCCTTCAGCTTCTCCTGCAGATCGAAGAGCATTGCCCTCTCCTCGGCAGGATGGCGAATGAGGGTCTGTTCGACGATGAATTCTGTCGATTCACAATACCCGATTCCTACCATGAACGGAACATTGCCGGCTCCGACGCCTAGTCCCGTCGTCTCCAGATCGAGGAACAGCAGCCTCTCCTCCGTCATCTGCTCGCCTTGATGGAAGGACGACAAGTATGGCGCCGCAATCGCAAGCTCGGACAACCGATGATGGCCGTGAACATAATCTAACGGGTACCTCACTTCGCGTACAAGATAGCTTCCATGCGCATTCGAGCGTTGAACGACCCCCATCGGCGCCCAAGCAGGAGAGAGCTCCTCGTCTTCAACCTCATCCTCACCCTCATCTGGAGGCTGGTTCAACTTGGCATCGTCATCCTTCGGATTCACCAGCTCCTGCTCCGCAGGCTGCGTGCCGCGAAGCCGATTCATTCGATCCCGCAAGCTCACTTCACACCACCTGCTTCCTGCAGCAGCTGGAGCGCTTGCTGCTTGCCTAACAGTCCAACCTCTTCAATCGGACCGACGCAGGCGGGACAGCCGCTTAGACAGGTACAAGATTCAATGAGCGATTGCGCTTGGCTAATCAGCTTGTCATGCACCTCGTACAGCCGCTCGCTGAGGCCGATGCCGCCAGGGTAACGGTCGTAGAAGTAGATTGTCGGCCGCTGTGTGTGCACCGCCTTCACCTGCGGGACGACACGAATATCGAACGGGTCGCACATGAGATAGAGCGGTGCGATATGCACGAGGACATTGGCAATGCCCAGCAGCGCGTATTGCATCTCATTCTTGCTCTTGCGGGCGGCCGCTTCTTCGCTGAAGGCGAACCAATAGCCGCTCGTATGCAGCTCTTCTTCCGGGAGATGGATCGGTCCGGAGCCGATATTCTCATGTGTGCGCAACCTGATCTTCTTGAAAATCGTAGGCTTCGCATTGACCGTCAGCTCGCCGTACTGCAGATCTAGATCTCCGGCCTGCCGCTCCTTGTCCACATGCAGCACCTTCAGCTCAACGGCTAGATTCGCATCGGTATAGTAATCGACGTTCACCTCGCGCACGTAAGCCTTCTTCTCGGGATAATCCAGCTTCTCCACTTGATACTGCACTCCCTCATGGATGTAGATCGCTTCCTCGTGAATGAGCGTCGGGGCGCTGAAGCGGTCCACCTCACCGAGAACCCGATGTCCGCTAGTCATATCGACGATAACGAAGTTCTCCTGCGCCGCTGTGCGCAGGGAGATATTGTGAGCCGGGAAGGACTGCTCCATCCAGAACCAGCGATCCCCCGCCCGGTGCAGCACCTTCTCCTCGACTAGAAATTCCATCATGTCTTCCAGCGACTCGGATCCGAAGGTATCCCCCGCTGAGAAGGGAAGCTCATAGGCTGCACACTTCACATGGTCAATCAGGATAAGCAGATTATCAGGATGGATAAGCGCTCTCTCCGGCGGACGATTGAAGAAGAAGTCAGGATTCTGAATCATGTATTGATCCAGCGGATTGCTGCTCGCCACCATGAAGGTGACCGAGCTCTCATGGCGTCGGCCGGCCCGCCCGGATTGCTGCCACGTGGAAGCGATGGTTCCCGGATAGCCGTTCAGCACGCAGGCTTGCAGCTGTCCGATATCAATGCCAAGCTCGAGCGCATTGGTCGACACAACCCCTCGTATCTCGCCGCTTCGCAGTCCCCTCTCAATCTCACGCCGCAGCTTCGGCAGATAGCCGCCGCGATACCCGCGAATCGTGCGGTCATTCACCTTATCCTTAATTAATTCCTGCAGATAGGTAAGGAGCAGCTCCACTCGAACACGGCTCCTCGCGAAGACGATCGTCTGGACGCCTTGCTTCAGCAGCAATCCTGCGAGCTTCTTCGTCTCAAGGACGCTGCTCCTGCGGATGCCGAGCTGTCGATTGACGACTGGCGGATTGTAGAACACGAAGTGCTTCTCACCCATAGGGGCTCCGTTGTTGTCCACTAGCGTAACCGACTCCCCGATTAGCCGCTCTGCGTGCTCCTTCGGATTGTCAATCGTCGCAGAAGCGCAGATGAACTGCGGGTTAGACCCGTAGAACCGGCATATTCGCTTCAGCCGCCGAATGACATTCGCCACATGGCTCCCGAATACGCCGCGATAGGCATGAAGCTCATCAATAATAATGTATCTCACATTCTCGAACAGCTTCACCCACTTCGTATGATGCGGCAGTATCGCAGAGTGCAGCATATCCGGGTTCGTCACCACGATATGTCCCGCATTGCGGACGACCTGGCGAACAGTCGGCGGAGTATCACCGTCATACGTATGGGTCTTGAGGTCTGTCTCCATCAGATCGGCAAGCTTCTGCAGCTCCGCCACTTGATCCTGGGCGAGCGCCTTCGTTGGGAATAGGTAGAGCGCCCTGCCTTCATCATTCTCGAGCAGGCTCTGCAGCACGGGAAGGTTATAGCATAATGTCTTACCCGAAGCAGTTGGCGTGACGGTGACGACATGATGTCCCGCTCTGACCGCTCGGAAGGCTTCCTCTTGATGAGTATATAATTGATCGACGCCGCGGTCTTGAAGCGCCTTCTTCAGCTTCGGATGAAGCTCCTCCGGGAGAGGGACCGAAGAGGCATCCTTCGCATCAACCGTACGCCAGTATGTAACGTTGTCCATCACTTCTCTATCTTCTCGCAGCATATCCAGCCATTCCTGGAGACCTGAGGCTTTGCCCGTCCAGCGATTCATGACCGTTCACTCCCTGTCCTTGAGGGCGTCTATTTTACAGACGCGCAGTCTATCTTTTATTGTACAGAATGCATGTTCGTACGGCAATTTTAATTTTTATCCAGATTCAGCCTATTGACTCTTGCGCTGGCTCAAGCTATACTGCGGATACATTTAATATTTAGATAATTATCTAATTATTGAACAGAGGAGGAGCCTATTGTCTATCAACCATGCCTTCAAGGCGCTGTCAGACCCGACTAGGCGTCAGATTCTCGACCTGCTGAAGGACCGCGACATGACCGCAGGCGAGATTGCTGACCAATTCCAGATGACGAAGCCGAGCATCTCCCATCACTTGAACCTGCTGAAGCAGGCCGATCTCGTATGGGATGAGCGTCAAGGGCAGCACATCTCTTATTCGCTGAACACGACCGTCTTCCACGAGCTGATGAAGTGGATGCTGTCGCTCCAGCAATCCAAGGACAGGAGTGATCGTTAAGAATGAGTAGATACTACCTCGCTTGGCTGCTCATACTGCTCGCAGCTGTAGGAACCGCTGTTGCTTACCCCGATATGCCCGCCACTATGCCTACTCACTGGGGACCTGGAGGCGATCCGGACCGCTACGGACCGAAGGCTATCGCCCTTTTTATCGTGCCTGCCCTCATGATCTTCATGACTATCCTATTCTGGCTATTACCGAAGCTGGAACGGGCTAACACGAAGAAGCGGATCAAGGAATCCGCTCTTAGCTCCATACTCATGGTGCTTCTGCTCGGCTTGTTCGCTCTACAGGTATTCATTATTGGATACGGCTACGGATTTGAATGGAACCTATCAACGGTGCTGGGACCTATCATCGGCCTGTTGTTCGTCGCAATCGGCAATTATATGCCTCGGCTTGGTCCTAAGCTGTCCTATGGACCAGGATTCAAGCCACACTCCGAACCGATGGATGAGCCTGCTTGGCGCAGTACGAACCGATGGACTTCGTATGCCTTCGTCATTGGAGGTCTTATCCTCGTACTAACTGCGTTCATGCCGAGCGGATCCCAATTCCCAGTCTTCCTGACCGTCGTTATCCTTGTCGGCCTGTCACCTGCTATATCCGCTTATCTCTATAGGCAGAGAGTGAAGTAAGACTTAGACGTGGGGTGGCTCCCACGTCTTCTTGTTCCATCGCAGCTGGTGATGCAGCACCTGCAGATTGCGATCCAGCTGAACCGCTACACCGAACGGCATTCCATCCTTCGTCCAGAATCTTACGTCGCTCCAGGTTACTTCATAGCCGTCCAGCCTCTCCTGCACCTGATAATGGACGCGCTCAGCGAATTGCAGGAAGGCTCTCACGCCGTCAGCTCCCATCGTCGCTGCGACAGCGGGCGGTAGCTGCTCTGCTTGCTTCATAACGGTATGATCAATCGAGATGTGCCGACCGCTTATCATTCCGAGCACCGATCGATCATCGAGCTCCGCGCTGAATTGCCAAGACCTCCCGCTGAGGCTAGGAACCATCGTTAGCCTGCCGTTAAGACCGAATCGCAGCCTCAGCCTGCGCCTGATGAGTCGGCGTGCAGCAAGCCTCCATGAGATATATAAGATAGTCAGGGTATATACGGTGAGGAACAGAGGGGCCGGCGGAAGCACACGAAGAAGCCACAGGCAGGCGCCTGCAGCATGAAGCCCGAATAGATACGGATCGAATAGACATAAGGCATCCAGGTGGACCCACTTGCGCGTTATCGGCCGCAAGCACTGTACTCCGTAGCCATTGCATAGATCAAGGACAATATGCAAGCAGACCGCGATGAAGGCCCATAGCACGACGGTCCATACATAATCAGCCGCCCCGGTGAGCATCGCAATAGGGAATCCGAGCCCCAGTGCCCATAGCATAGGAGCAGGGAGGGAGTGAGTAATTCCCCGATGGTAGCGCACATATGCGGCAGGACCCTTCAATCTGGCCAGCGTATCGAAGTCAGGAGCATGACTTCCTATTAATGTCGCTGCCATGACCGCATACGCAGCCTCATGATGTGCAGCGACGACAGGATCGACCATTGCAAGACCTCCGAGTGTTGCACCCATTAACAAGTGACTCCCTGTATCCATCCTCCGCCATCCCCTTCCGCTATGACTGACACTGTACGGTGCCATCTTAGCAGGCAATCATTAAGGGATTATTCACGAATGATGACGATATTGTAAGGAATACAAGACATGCTCTACTCTAATGAGGGCTGGACCGCTTGCGCTTCGGAACCGTCGTCGAGAACAGATCATAAGCGGCTGTCGTATTCGGATGGTAAGCTGCGGCTTCCTCTTGCAGCTGATACAGCTCCTCCATACGGAACCGGGAGCTGTAATGGGTGAGCAGCAGCCGATTTGCCCCAGCTCTCCTCGCCGTCTCAGCTGCTTCAATCGTGGTTGAATGACCATAGGCATGCGCCTTCTCCTCCATGCCAGCGCGGAAGGTCGCTTCGTGAACGAGCAGGTCGGCGTTCTCCGCGAGCTTGACCGCATTGTCGCAAGGCTTCGTGTCGCCAAGTATCGTGATGATTCGCCCAGGAAGCGGGGGCGCCGTCACTTCAGCAACCAATACTTCGGTCCCGTCTTCCAGCCACACATTCTCCCCGCGCTTCAATTGCCCGTAGAGAGGTCCCTTCGGTACGCCCAGCTGCATCAGCTTCTCTATATTCAGCATCCCGCTCTGCTCCTTCTCTACGACGCGATAGCCGAAGCATGGAACTCGGTGGTCAAGCGAGCCCACCTCTACTCGGAAGTGCACATCCTCATAGAGCAGCCCTTCATCCGTAATCTCCTGAACCATTAACTCATAGTTCAGATAGGCTCCGCTGAGCTCGAAGATCGTATCCAATAGCTGCTTGATACCCGGAGGACCGAACAGCATGAGCGGACCCGCCCCTTCATGATAGGAACGGCTGGTCAACAGCCCAGGCAGTCCATAGATGTGATCACCATGCAGATGAGTGATGAAGATTTTCGATATTTTGTTCAGCTTCAGCGGTGTCCGCAGCAGCTGCTGCTGCGTTCCTTCTCCAGCGTCGAACAGCCAGATATGCTCACACGGCTCTAATAGCCGCAGCGCAATCGAGGTTACATTCCTGTCCTTGGTCGGCCGCCCCGCATTCGTCCCCATGAACCAGATCTCCACTTCTCATGCCGCCTTTCCTTGCCTTCATACGAATGAAGCCCCCGAGGACGGCCGCTGAGCGCGGTCTTCCTAGGAGGCCTGAGAATCTATACGAATGATACGCTTTTGCGTGTTGCTTAAGCCTTGTCTACATTGAAGTACTGGGCTTCGGGATGAGCGAATACCATAGCCGATACGGAAGCTTCCGGCTCCATCATGAATCCTTCTGTCAGCTCGATGCCGATATCTTCAGGATGCATCAGCTCGAACAGCGGACCTTGATCCTCCAGGTTCGGACAAGCCGGATAGCCGAAGGATACGCGAATGCCTTGGTATCTGGCTCCGTGTCTTTTTTTCATCGTCATGTCGTGCGGATCCGGGAAGCCCCAGCTGTCGCGCATCATATGGTGAACCTGTTCCGCCAATCCTTCCGCCACTTCTAGTGCAACGGATTGCAGTGCGTGGGAGCGCAGATAATCTCCCTTGTCCTTCCACTCTCCGGACAGCTCCCTCACCCCTTGACCTGCGGTAACGACGAGGAAGCCAACGTAGTCCATGATGCCGCTGTCGACCGTCTTCAGGAAGTCTGCCAGACAGAGATACGGTTCAACCGCCTGACGCGGGAAGGAGAATCGCTTCAGCTCACGTGTCTGGTCCTGTGGATCATACACAATGATATCATTGCCGGACGATTGCGCCGGGAAGAACCGGTACATGCCATGAGCACGAATAATGCCCTGTGAAGCGGCCTCCTTCAGAATGCCGTCCACCGTCTCCTTCAGCTGAACCGCCTTCGAATTGCCTTCGGCAAGCAGCTGCTCCACATTGCCCTTCAGGCCAAGATGGTGACCGAGCAGCATCTGCATGTTCACATAAGGAGTAACATGTGAGATCGGCACATCACGAAGCACGTGACGGTCCAGATCCGGCGGGATGAACACGGGTGCGTCTGGCGAGATATTGGAGCGGACCGCACGCGTCAGCTTAGGAAGCTGAGGCTTCTCTTCCTCATACACTTCTCCGGAAGCCTTGAACGCTGCATGCTCCTCCTCGATCTTCGCTCTATACTCCTTGTCCATCAGCTTATTCGCAATGTCCAGTCCGTCCATCGCATCCTTCGCATACAAGACGAGACCGTCATATTCCGGACCGATTCGTGTCTTCGTGAACTTCCGCGTCAGCGCCGCGCCGCCAACCAGAATCGGAGCATCGATGCCTGCTGTCTTCAAGTCCTGCGCGGTAATGACCATCTGCTGAGCGGACTTCACCAGCAAGCCGGATAGTCCAATCGCGTCGGCCTTCTCGTTGCGGTAAGCTTCAATTAACTGCTCAGGCGGTACCTTGATGCCGAGGTTAATGATTTTATAACCGTTGTTGGAGAGTATAATCTCGACGAGGTTTTTGCCAATATCATGCACATCGCCCTTGACCGTCGCCAGTATAATCTTGCCCTTCACACTCGTCTCGTCCTTCTCCATATGCGGCTCGAGATAAGCGACGGATGCCTTCATCACCTCCGCACTCTGCAGCACTTCAGCTACAATCAGCTCATTCCCGTTGAACAGGCGGCCGACCTCTTCCATCCCGCGCATGAGCGGGCCGTTAATGACTTCCAGCGGAGAGTACTTCTGCAGCGCCTCATCCAGATCCGGATAGAGCCCTTCCTTCGTCCCTTCCACCACATAGGAGCCAAGACGCTCCTCGAGCGTGAGATTCGAGATCTTCTCCTTCTTCTCTACCTTCTTGTCACGGAAGGCCGCGACGAAGGCAGCCAGAGTCTCGTCAGTCGTGTTGAAGATTAGCTCTTCAGCCAGACGTCTCTCTTCCTCAGGAATCGACGCGTACCTCTCCAGCTTCTCCGTATTGACGATCGCGTAATCAAGCCCCGCCTTCGTACAGTGATACAGATAGACGGAATTGAGTACCTCGCGCCCCGCATCCGGGAGTCCGAACGAGATATTCGACAGTCCGAGAATCGTCTTCGATTTCGGATACTTGTCCTTAATCATCTTGATCCCTTCAATCGTCTCCACCGCGGAGCCGATATACTGCGGATCACCAGAGCCAACCGGGAACATATTCGGGTCGAAAATAATATCCTCCGGATTCATCCCATACTTGTTCACAAGAAGATCATACGAGCGGTCAGCGACTTCCATCTTCGCCTCGCGGGATACGGCTTGCCCGCGCTCGTCAATAAGAATCATAACGACAGCCGCGCCGTAGCGGTGAATAAGCGGGACGATCTGTTCGAACTTCGATTCGCCGTCTTCAAGGTTAATGGAGTTAATAATCGCCTTGCCTTGGGAATACTTCAGTCCAAGCTCAATGATGTGGTTATACGTAGAGTCCAGCATGAGCGGGACCTTAATCTTCTTCACAACCTGAGGCAGGAATTCATGAACCGCATAAGCTTCATCGATATCCGTGTCCTGCAGGTTAATATCAATGACATGGGCTCCGCCCTTCACCTGAGCACGGGCAATCTCGGACGCTTCGTCGAACTTGCCTTCCTTAATGAGACGCTTGAACTTCCGCGATCCCGAGATGTTCGTCCGCTCACCAATCATGATTGGACGGTTCTCAGGTTCAATGTAGACCGTCTCGATGCCGGATACAGCTGGCGGGTGATCCCCATATTGCGATCTTGGCGCATAATTCGAGAGTGTCTCTGCCATCGCGCGGATATGATCCGGCGTCGTTCCGCAGCAGCCGCCTGCAATGTTAAGCCAGCCCTGCTCGGCGAATGCGGCTACCTTCTTGGCGAGCGACTCCGGCGACTCATGATACTTGCCGTTCTCATCAGGCAGTCCAGCATTCGGGTAACAGCTGACGGCGGACTTCGCAATACCGCTCAGCGAACGAATGTGGTCCCGCATGAATTCAGGGCCCGTCGCGCAGTTCAGACCGATGGAGATCGGCTTCAGATGCTCCAGCGAGATGTAGAAGGAATCGATGGACTGTCCAGCGAGTGTTGTACCCATTGGCTCGATCGTTCCTGAGATCATGAGCGGCAGCTCTCTGCCTAATGTCTCGAATGCCTTCTGAATGCCGATGCTCCCCGCCTTCACGTTAAGCGTATCCTGCGACGTCTCCAGCAGCAATGCATCAACATCGCCTTCCATTAGAGCGAGAGCCTGCTCATAGTAGCTGTCTACCAGTTCATCGAAGGTGACTCCGCCAGTCACAGACAATGTCTTCGTCGTTGGTCCTAGCGCTCCCGCTACATATCTTGGATGATCTGGTGTTGAGTACTTATCCGCTGCCTCTCTAGCCAGCTTCGCCGCCGCAAGGTTAATCTCACGTGCCTTCTCAGGAATATCATAATCGGCCAGCACGACACTCGTCGCACCGAACGTATTCGTCTCTAGAATATCAGCGCCTGCAGCGAGATACTTCTCATGGATGCCCTGAATGACATCCGGTCTCGTGAGGACCAGCATCTCGTTGCAGCCCTCGAGCTCATCACCGCCGAAGTCGGCCGCGCTTAAGTCCTCCTGTTGGATCATCGTACCCATCGCTCCGTCAAGGATTAGGATGCGCTTTTGCAGCATTTCTTGTATGGTTAACTTCGACATTTTTCTACACCCTTCTCCCCGAAATCATTAAGGAATAGTTTATCAGAATAGCAGCACGGTGAAAAGGTAAATCCAATCGACAGCTATGAAATTATCCGATATAATAACGAATATCATGAATTTCTATTGGAAAAGAGGGATTGACAATGGCTGAAATCGTTATTCGCAATACAGGGGAACGGATTCAAGGAGATGCTGAGGTTCTTGCATTCCTAGAGAAGCAGGAAGTGCTGTATGAGCATTGGGAAGCAGCCAAGCTGCCAGAACACCTTCAGGAAAAGTTCGTTCTATCGGATGAAGATAAGACTGAGATTCTTGGCACATTCGACGAAGAGATTCGCGATCTGGCGTCACGCCGCGGCTATCAGACTTGGGATATCGTAGCACTGTCAGATGCTACACCTGATCTGGACGCGATTCTGAAGCGATTCGAAGACGTTCACACCCATACCGAGGATGAGGTTCGTGCGATAACGGCCGGCAGAGGGATCTTCATCATCAAAGGGACGGAAGACGTCGGGTACTTCAATGTAGAATTGGAAGCCGGCGATGTCATCTCGGTTCCCGAGAACAAGCCTCACTTCTTCACCTTGATGGAGAACCGCCAGATTGTGGCTGTGCGCCTCTTCATCGAGAAGGACGGCTGGATTGCTCATTCCTATGCAGATCCGGAGTTCAAAGCGGCTAAGTAGGCTGGAGTCTGGCCCTAAGATGATTAAGGGACTGTCTCACAAGGTCGATGACCTTAGGAGACAGTCCCTTATTGTTGTTACTTGAGAAGAGGAAGAAGCTCTTCCAAGTGGGTAATCTCATGAGTAGGAATAATATCATCATTGCGAACGGCATGGTGGCGGTTAATCCAGACAGATGTCATCCCGATTGTATTCGCACCGAGAATGTCAGTCGTCAGCTTATCCCCGACCATAATGCCATGCTCCGGTTGAATGCCGAGACGTTCCAGGGCATGATGGAAGATTGCCGCTGCCGGCTTCCCCTGCCCGAAGTCTCCGGAGATTATAATATGATCGAAGTAAGGAGCGAGCTCCGGAACGCCGCTTAGCTTCTCCTGCTGCAGATCCGGTGAACCGTTCGTTAAGAGCAGCAGCTTGTAGGAGCCCTTAAGCTGGTCCAGTACGCGGAAGGTCTCTTCATAGACGATCGGACGCGCTCGGCGTTCAGCCGGGAACTGCTCAGCGAGCTTAGCCCCCAGCGCTTCGTCCTCCACACCAAGTGCTCGAAGACCGCGTGTCCACGCTTCCTTCCGGTATACCGGCGCCAGCTCCTCCAGCTTGCGGAACTCCTCTTGGTGACCTTCGCGGAATGGGGCCCACAGCCCTTCGAATGGATTAATGCCAATCATCTTCGTGAAGGCATAGGTCTCATAGGACTCATAGAGCGCTCTTGCCTCGCGACGCACCGCTTCCTCTAGCTCTCCCGGGTCTACCCCTGCCGCATCAGAACCCGCCTTGCAGGTTGCTTCGAATGCTTCCTTCACACTGCGGTCATCCCACAGCAACGTATCATCTAGATCGAATAGTACCGCCTGCTTAGCCATGTCGAATTGCACACTCCTAGTTCTGATATTATTTCTCTTGTACGGTAATGCTGTGCTGCTTGGCGAATTCTCTCAGCTTGACTGCCATCTCGTCTGTCGGATAGCGGTTGATGAACCGGGAGAACACCCAATTGCCGCCCTTCTCCTGCTCGATAGATACATAACCTTGCTGCAGGGTGAACCCCTTAATGGAAGCAGCGGGCAGTCTCTTATCCCCTGTCAGCCGTCTCGTCTGCACATAATCCTTGCCTACGGCAAGATATGGACGTCTGAAGAAGAAGATCACAGCCAACATGACATAGAGACCTATCGTCACCCAGAACATCGTATCTTGTTCAGTAGATTGAGTTGTTGATGTTGACAAGTTGAGTATGACATATAATCCGATGAAGAGAATGATGAAAGCTGGAATGACATAATTCCTGCCCTTGAATCGATCCACCTTCTCACTGCTGGCAACTATCGGTGAACCACCATGCTTCTTGCGCTGCTTGCTTAGCTGAGTTGAATTACGGCGCACCTTGCGCTCCCACGTACGTGACAAGACTATTCCTCCAGTTAGTGAAGCGCTATAATCCGCTTCGTCAATATAAGCTTAGGCCATTCTAGTTAATCAGAATGGACGCTTGAACTTCGTAATGAATCGATTCGGGTAATCATCAGGCAGCGCACTCACCTGATCCAATCGCTCCCACAGCTCGGCGGGCATCTTCCAGCCGGCAGCCCCCATATTATCCTCGAACTGCTCTAAAGTGCTGGCGCCGAATATCGGCGACGTAATGCCCGGCTGCTGAAGCAGCCAGTTCAAGCTAACCTGAGCAGGTGACTTGCCTAGTTCAAGAGCCGTTCCTCTAATGGCATCGAGTATGGTGAAGTTCCTATCGGTTGACCGATTCACCCATGCACTCTCGCCAACCTTGGAAGTAAGACGACCTTCCGTTGGCTCATTCCGGTCATATCGGCCCGTGAGGAATCCTCCGCCCAGCGGAGCCCAAGGAATAACGCCGACATTCTCTTCTTGACACAGAGACATCATCTCAAGGTCCATCTGTCTGCTAATTAGGCTGTACTGCGGCTGAATAGACACGAATCTTATGTACCGGTTCGCCTCGCTCACTGCCAGCGACTTCATTAACTGCCAAGCGAGGAAGTTAGAGCAGCCGATATAACGAACCTTGCCTGAGGTAACCAGGTCGTCTAATGCTCGGAGTGTCTCCTCAATTGGGGTCGCATGATCCCATACATGTACCTGATAGAGGTCGATGTAATCGGTATCGAGCCTCCTTAGACTAGCCTCAACTCCGTCCATAATATGCTTGCGGGACAGACCCACTCCATTCATATCAGGGGAGGTGGTCATTCTGACCTTCGTAGCCAGAACGACCTCAGACCTGCGGTTCTTAATCGCTTGTCCCACAATCTGCTCGGATCGTCCTTGGACGTAGACATCCGCAGTATCAAGGAAGTTGCCTCCCCGATCCAGGAAGCGATGGATCATCTCTGTTGAATCCTGTTCGCTAGTAGAATTGCCGAACGTCATCGTACCTAGACATAACTCAGATACAGCTAGTCCGCTTCGTCCCAATAATCGATAATGCATCGTTATGGTTCCCTCCTGAATGCCGCTAATGTTTTACTGAATCATCCTCATCCGTGTATTTAATAGAATCAAGCTGCTGTCTGAAGTTACTCTTGAAGTTGGCGAGGTACTTCTTGCGAAGCTCGTCTCTCTCGACTAACTCTTCATGGGTCAATCCGGTTGCTTTATGTTTACGCGACAGTTCATTAATACGCGCAATCAACTGTTCAATCATGCTGATTCTCTCCTCTCGCTGCACTAACATTTAGATACCTACTCTACTTTGACATTTCCCGCTTATCATTGTCAAGATTACGGGCCAGCAGCAAGAACAAAAAAAAGGGTTAAAAAGATAGTTGCCTATCCTTCCAACCCTTCTATGCCGTGCAGCAGCTTGGTAACTAAAGTGTTATGAGCAAAAGAGTAACCCTATCAACCTGGCCAGCTCCAGCAATTCTGCTTACCTGGATCTAAGGGATGATTAATGTCTGTCCTGGTTGTAATACAGTGGAATCTAGATTGTTCCGCTTCTTGATGGAATAGACAGTTCTTCTGATGTCGCCTTCCTCTATATAGTTGGAAGCAATACTCCAGAGGGTATCGCCTCCCACTACAATAATGGTCTGCTCTCCAGCACCCGCTGGAGCTAACTGGGTACTAGATGCGTTTGTTCCGATTAACGCGAACCCAGTGAATAAGATAATGGAGACTACTATTGAAGTCAAAATCTTCAAGCTATGCTTGCGCATTAAGCTTATCGTAAGCTGAAGATGAGTTTTCTTTCTCATAGAATGATTGCGATTATGTATGCTTGTATACGTCGTTGGATTCATTATCATAATATCCCACACCCCAAACGTTTGTTCTGTTTTGTTAATACAACAATAACACGAACGCATGTTTGTGGTCAATACTAAAATACGAACCTTTGTTTTCAAGAACTTATGTTTGTACGAACTCCGGTTCTGTGCTATAATTCCTTCAAACATACAATGGAGTGATTGCGGTGTCGAAGATATCCAACCGTCAACAAACAATTCTTGAATTTATCAAGAACGAAGTTCGAGACAAGGGTTATCCCCCCTCTGTCCGAGAGATTGGTGAAGCAGTCGGCTTAGCGTCCAGCTCAACCGTACACGGCCATTTAGACCGTCTAGAGAAGAAGGGCTTAATACGTCGCGACCCAACCAAGCCTCGTGCTATTGAGATTCTTGACCAAGAAGGCGTAGATGCCATTATCTCATTATCTGTGGCGAAGGTACCAATTGTAGGTAAGGTAACGGCCGGCGTTCCGATTACTGCTACTGAGAACATTGAAGAGTATTTCCCGCTTCCTTCTCACTTCGTTGGTGACAACGACGTCTTCATCCTTAGCGTTATCGGTGAGAGTATGATTGAAGCCGGTATTCACAATGGGGACTATGTCATTGTGAGACAGCAGCAGACTGCCAACAACGGCGATATCGTTGTTGCTATGACTGAGGAAGACGAAGCAACGGTCAAGACCTTCTACAAGGAACGTGATCATATCCGCCTTCAACCCGAGAATGCCACAATGGAGCCTATCCGGCTCAATAATGTGACCATCCTAGGCAAGGTCATCGGCCTATTCAGAGACATTCACTAATTGAAGTACATAACGAAGGGGCAGCGATTTATATCGCTGCCCCTTCGTTTCACTTTTAGCACATTGCACAAAAAACAGCCTTACCAAGGTCCGGAAACCTTGGTAAGGCTGTTCAACATGTTCTAGTACAGAGTCAGATACTGATCGCGTTCCCATTGGTGAACCTGGGTGCGGTACATATCCCACTCGATCTCCTTCAGCTCATAGAAGTGAGCAAGCGCGTGGTCGCCCAATGCGTCGCAGATTACTTCACTGCGGAGCAGCTCGTCGAGTGCTTCCTTCAGGTCAAGCGGCAAGCTCGGGATACCGGAGTCAATGCGCTCCTCTTCCGTCATGATGTAGATGTTACGGTCTGTTGGAGCAGGCAGCTGAAGCTTGTTCTGAATGCCGTCCAGACCTGCCTTCAACATGACAGCAAGAGCAAGATACGGGTTAGCTGCCGGATCCGGGTTACGAACCTCGACACGTGTGCTGAGACCGCGGGAAGCTGGAATACGAATCATCGGTGAACGATTGCTTGCGGACCAAGCTACATAGCAAGGAGCTTCATAGCCCGGGACGAGCCGCTTGTAAGAGTTGATTGTCGGATTCGTGATGGCTGCCATCGCACGCGCATGACGCAGAATACCGGCCATGTAGTAACGTGCGGTTGCACTCAGGCCCAGCTTGTCCTTCTCATCATAGAAGGAATTCGTGCTGCCCTGGAACAGCGACTGGTGACAGTGCATACCTGAACCGTTCACTCCGAACAGAGGCTTAGGCATGAATGTCGCATGCAGTCCATGCTGTCTGGCAATCGTCTTCACGACCAGCTTGAAGGTCTGAATCTGATCCGCAGCGCGAATGGCATCCGCATACTTGAAGTCGATCTCATGCTGTCCAGGAGCTACTTCGTGGTGAGAAGCTTCAATCTCGAAGCCCATCTCCTCAAGTGTAATCACGATCTCACGACGGCAATTCTCACCCATGTCAACTGGAGCTAGATCGAAGTAACCGCCTTGATCGTTCAGCTCAGTCGTAGGCTCTCCACGCTCGTCGGTCTTGAACAGGAAAAACTCCGGTTCAGGTCCAACATTCATCGCGGTGTAACCCATCTCTTCCGCTTCCTTCAGCGCACGCTTCAGAATACCGCGAGGATCTCCAGCGAACGGCGTGCCGTCTGGCATGTAGATGTCACAGATTAGGCGAGCTACGCGGTCTTGGGCAACCCATGGGAATACGACCCAAGTATCCAGATCTGGGTATAAGTACATGTCAGATTCTTCGATACGAACATAACCTTCAATGGAAGAGCCATCGAACATCATCTTATTGTCGAGAGCCTTCTGAAGCTGGCTAACAGGAATCTCTACGTTCTTGATTGTACCTAGTAAGTCAGTGAATTGAAGGCGGATGAAGCGTACATTCTGCTCCTCCGCAATACGGGTAATGTCTTCTTTTGTGTAGCTCATGTATTCATCTCCTTATCCTAATATCGCGATTACGAGCTGTTGAATCTAGTGTTAACGCTTGTGAAGGAACCTGGACAGCTGACCCTGTATCAGTGAAGCCTTACCGCCAGGGCGCTTATCCAGTAATTGCTGCTTCAGCAAGCGATGCAGCTGCTGATCTGAGAGCTCGCGTCGCTTCACCTCAGACTGTTCGCTTAGAATCGTCGCTTCCTCAGATTCCTTGGAGACTGGGTTCATAACCTGCTTGATGCCGGCGATATTAACGCCCTTCTCAATTAAGGCCTTGATCTCTAATAGTCGCTCTACATCATTGAAGGAGAAGAGCCGTTGATTACCCGCTGTTCGAGCAGGTACGATTAATTCATGCTGCTCGTAGTATCGAATCTGGCGGGCGGTTAAGTCCGTCAGCTTCATTACGATCCCGATTGGAAATAGCGCCATATTTCTGCGTATCTCGTCACCCATGTCGCACAACCTTCCACATACCTAGTTATACGTCTATATTAACGCCCTACCAAATACGTGTCAAGTTGTGTAAGGTTTGGTCACAATAATCCGCGTTCCATTAACCTCGTTAAGGAAGTAAGTACGCCGAGCTTCGCGTGTGCATAGGTCAGTCCACCCTGCATATATGCAATATACGGCTCACGTATAGGTGCATCCGCAGACAGCTCCAGACTGCCTCCTTGAATGAACGTACCTGCCGCCATGATGACAGGATTCTCGTAGCCCGGCATGTCCCATGGCTCCGGTACGACGTGAGAATCTACAGCTGACGCTTGCTGAATGCCTTGAACGAAGGTGATGAGCTGCTCAGCACTGCCGAATCGCACCGCTTGGATAAGATCCGTCCTGCTGTCCCCCCACTTAGGATGCGTCTCGAACTCTAATTGTTCGAACAAGGCAGCAGCGAATATACTGCCCTTCACGGCTTGTCCAACCAGATGAGGCGCTAGGAAGAGTCCTTGATAGATGGAACGAAGCGTTCCCAGCATTGCCCCGACTTCCCCGCCAATGCCTGGAGCTGTCAGTCGATAGGCCGCAGCCTCCACGAGTGCTTCCCTGCCCACGATGTATCCTCCTGTGGAAGCTAAGCCTCCGCCAGGATTCTTAATGAGCGACCCCGCCATCAAGTCAACTCCAACCTCTGTCGGTTCCTGAAGCTCTGTGAACTCTCCATAGCAATTGTCTACGAACACCACGACATCTGGCTTCAACTGCTTCAGGCGGCGAACCATCTCACCAATCTGATCTACAGTGAATGAGGCACGCCAAGCATAACCCCGCGATCGCTGTATACCAATAACCTTCGTCTTCTCATGAATTGCTCCGGCTATCTCATCCCAATCGAGCGATCCGTCCTCCGTTAGAGGCACCTCACGGTAAGTGACTCCCCAGTCCTGAAGCGAGCCTGTCCCATCCCCTGGCTTGCCGATGACCTTATGAAGCGTATCGTATGGCTTGCCCGTCACATACAGCAACTCATCCCCAGGTCGAAGCACTCCGAACAGGGCGCATCCAATCGTGTGCGTCCCTGAGACGAAGTGCGGGCGAACTAGAGCCGCTTCAGCGCGGAAGATGTCCGCATATACAAGATCGAGCACTTCCCTGCCCCGGTCATTATAGCCGTATCCGGTCGATCCTGTGAAGTGGAAGTCGCTTACCTTATGTTTTTGAAAAGCACGAATAACTTTCCACTGATTCTTCTCCGCTATTCGGTCCATCTCGCGAAACTTGTCCGAAGCCAGCTTCTCTGCTTCTTCTGTTAATCGTTCCAACCTCTGATCCACATGATCTTGTATATTCCCTTGCTCGTGCTGCATACGTCAATTGCCTCTCCTTGTTCGAGTTAGTCTACATATTCCTCTAAGCGTCTGCCATTCACTTCGTAGTCCTGCTTGCTTAGCTGTACAGTCAGACGGAGCAGCTCTCCATCCACTTCCTGTGAGAGCACCTCTCCGCTGCGGTAGGCAAGGGCGATGAGATCGCCGCGCTCAGCAGGCAGCGCGAACGTCTTCGTATCTCCTGTAAGCTTGTCTTGAATGAGTAGAAGCAGCTGCTCCAGATCTTGTCTATCGTAGGCGCTAATGAGCAGCGAATCTCCTCCGCTGGAGCGCAGCAGTCCTGAGGCGTCTTCACATCGATCTTTTTTGTTATAGACCGTAATGGAAGGCTTGCCTGAAGCCCCAAGCTCATCCATGATCTGACCGACAACCGAGATCTGCTCATCGCGCATGGGCGACGAGCTGTCAACGACATGCAGCACCAAGTCCGCTTCATTCACTTCTTCAAGCGTAGCACGGAAGGCTGCAACGAGATCATGGGGCAGATTCTGAATGAACCCTACCGTGTCGGTTAGAATAACTTCACGGCCATTCGGCAGCTCCAGCGTCCTGGAGGTTGGGTCTAGTGTCGCGAACAATTGATTCTCCACATACACATCCGCTTCGGTCAGCTCACGCAGCAGCGTCGACTTGCCTGCATTCGTATAGCCGACTAATGCAACTTGAGTAACGCCTGCCTTGCGCCTGCGCTCCCGATGCAGCTTACGATGGCGAACGACCTCTTCAAGCACGCCCTTCAGATCGGATATCCGGTCACGGATGTGACGGCGATCAGTCTCCAGCTTGCTCTCCCCGGGCCCTCTCGTACCGATACCGCCCCCTAAGCGAGACAGATTCTTGCCTTGTCCGGACAGCCGCGGGAGCAAGTAGCTTAGCTGCGCCAGCTCCACCTGGATAATCCCCTCGCGTGTGTTGGCTCTCTGAGCGAAGATGTCCAAGATAAGCTGCGTTCTGTCGATGATCTTCAGATCGAGTGTCTCTCCCAGATTCCTTACCTGTGCGCCAGAGAGCTCCTGGTCGAAGATAGCAGTCGTTGCTCCCATCTCATCCGCGACCGCCTTCAACTCCTCCACCTTGCCCTTCCCAATGAACCACTTCGAATCAGCAGATTCCTTGTTCTGAGTAATCGTTGTCAGCACCTCTACCCCTGCTGTCTCTGCAAGCGCCACAAGTTCACCAAGTGACAGCTCAGGGTCAGCGCTCCCGCGCTTGACCGAAGACGTGACGAGGCTGACGAGTATCGCCTTCTCCTGCGGTGAAGCATTCGTATCATAAGTCTTGTCACTCATCATCCATTCCTACTTCCTGCTGTCGTTATTTCCCATCCCACTTCAAGTCTTCCGGCCGTATCGACATGAGCTCCTGCTTGCCTGGAACGCCGCTCGCGTATTGACCAAGCAGCCGCACCGCCTGATGCCGGATAGCCTTCTCTATCGTATTGCGAACATATCTCGCATTGCTGAAGGAGAACATCGTCGCTACCTTCTCAAGCATCAGATGCTGCCTTAACTTAAATATGGTCTGAGGCTGCAAAATATAGTCGCGATCCTTCGCCATGAGCTCCGAAATCTGGATAAGCTGGTCGACCGTATAGTCGGGAAAGTCGATCTGGATCGGAAAACGAGAAGGTAAGCCCGGATTCGTCTGGAGGAAGTCATCGATCTCTGCAGGATAACCCGCCAAGATGAGGACGAACCCGTTCCGATTGTCCTCCATCGCCTTCACGAGCGTATCAATGGCTTCCTTGCCGAAGTCCTTCTCCCCGCCTCTAGCCAAGCTGTACGCTTCATCGACGAACAGTACCCCGCCTAGTGCCTTGCGTACGAGATCCCTTGTCTTCTGCGCAGTGTGTCCGATATATTCCCCTACGAGATCTGCACGCTCCACCTCGATTAAGTGTCCCTTGGAGAGCACGCCCATCTTCTGGAACAGCTTCGCTACGATTCTCGCAATGGTCGTCTTGCCTGTTCCCGGATTGCCCTTGAAGATCATATGATACACATGCGAACCGCCGAACAACCCGGCCTCTGACCGCATACGGCTAATATAGAGCAAGGCGTATATCTCATAGACGAGCGCCTTGACATTCTCCATGCCAACCATTGGCTCGAGCTCCTTCTGAATCTCTGCATAATGGTCGCTGGAAGGCAGCGGCTTCACGCTAGGCAGCGGATCGCTCTCAAGCGGCTGAGCAGTGGAAGCTGTTCCATAAGCCTCTTGACTGCGCAGCACTACATTAATCTGGCGGGACGGTCTTGTAGCGTTAGTCGTACCTGAACTGTCGTGTCCATTCATCTGCTCGATTCCCCCATCCTTCGCACTGCCGCAAGCTGGCAGTCCAATTAGGAGAGCTGTATACCCGCACATGTCAGGCACTGAGCTCATCCGTTGGAATGCTGCACTACAAGCTTATTCTAGCGAAGGCGGTCATATTAACAGATTTAGAGCGGATCAGGCGAACGGAAGCCAAGCGGAAGCAGCAGCCTGTCTACCTTCCACTTCGTGTAAGCGAGTACTTCCCGTGCTTCATTCTTAAGCGGTGGCAGCACTTCAGACGGGAATGCAGCCATGACGAACTGGTCATATCCGAGGTACTCGGCAATATCGGAAGCACGAGAGGCGTGATAATCATGCGTCACGATGAGCAAGCTGCTAAGCTCTCGCTCCTGAACAAGGACTTGGCTCAGCTTCAGATTCTCATACGTGCTTCTCGCGTAGTTCTCTAAGATCAGCTTGTCCGCTGGAACCCCGCGCTCTACCAGGTACTTCTTCATCCCTTCAGCCTCAGTCAGCTTGGAGCCATTGCCGTCCAGCCCCCCAGTAAGGATGAGGAGCGGCACCTTGCCTTGCTCGTACAAGCTGTATGCGAATTCCAGCCTCTCACGTAAGGCAGGGCTTGGCTGGTCATCCCATAGCGAGGCTCCAAGCACGATACCAGCATCCGCTGCAGGGACATCCTTGCTGTAATCATAGTTATTAATTAACCACAATAAGTATCCACACCACATCACACCAGCAACGACACACCAAGCCGCAATGCGACGAAGGAGCAGCCACGGGCCTGCCGCCCCTCGGCGTCTGCGCGCTCTGCTCCCCTTATTCACCGCTGCCCTCATGATTCACTTAACTCCCCGGTTCGCTGGGCAAGCGACTTCCGGTGCTTCAGACTGAGTGTGAAGTAGCGGAAGCGTCCATTGCGAATGGAGGACAGCAGCCTTCCAGCCGTCTTGCGGGCCATCGCAGCATCGCGCTGGCTCAGATCGCCTTGACGAACCGCATCCTCAAGCTCATCTTCATCCAGCAGGAATACTTCTCCGCTAGGAAGTACGACGACGTCCAGATACAGATCGTCGAACCAAGGCACCTGCTGCTCCGTCAATCCTTGCGTCTTGCACACATCAATATACCACTGAACGACACGTCCCTTGTCATCGAACATCGTCGTGACGACGAAGTGCTCCCCTCGGGGAAAATGCTGCATCCATAAATATCCGCGGTCCGCGAGACATAGACGCTTGCCGTTGTATTCCTTCCACAGCGGCTCTCTAAGCTCGTGAATCCGGTAGAACGTAACTAAGCCTTTGAATTCATCGCCATCGAGCGAGAGGCACGTATAGCTCTTGCGCAATATACGCCGCCAATTGGCTCTATCGGAAAATTTTCGCTTCATACGGAACGTACCTTTCCATTAAAGTAGGAAAAGCGCGCATGCTGACATGCGTATGCTCCTCTCGGGCCCACCACTAACATTCGATGTAAAAAGCTTACCATATCTTAACGTCCATCTCCACCCGCCTTGCAAAATAAACCAAGCAGGGGATTGTCTACATGCAAAAACGCCGCCCGATAGGGCGGCGCTGTTCACTCATCAGGGTAGGGGCGGCGGCGAGATCGCAATGACCGTTGTGACTCGGCGCCCTCCACCAATCGCCATGCATCTAGTTCGTGAGGTTCGTATCTTCCGGCGGTGACTCCTCCACGGCAGGCTCGTCGTCTTCACTTGGCGACGGGGTAGGTGTAGGCGAGGGACTTACTTCACCGCCATCACCTGGCTGTTCGGGCTCTTCACCGTTCCCGTTCCCGTTCCCGTTCCCGCCGTTCCCGTCACCGTTACCCGGATCTCCTCCATCAGGGGAAGGACTAACTTCCCCATTCGGATCAGTCGGTTCAGGCTCCATTGGAACTTCCGGTACCTCTATCTCCGCCTCAGGCACCGCGATTGTTACCCGATTCGAAGGCTTGCTCTCCAGCTTACTAACCGAATCATAGGCCGTTACATAATATTCATAGGACACGCCTGGGAAGATACTCATGTCATCAACCGTATTCCCCGCTAAGCCATCAACGAATGGAACAAAGTCAGCAGCACCTGTCTCCTTGCGGAACACACGATATGTTACATTCGAATCCTGCTTAGCATCCCATGTGAGCTTGACCTTCATCTCCTCAGGAATAAATTCCGCATTCAAGCCAGCCACGCCATCAGGTGCCTTGTTCTCCTTCACGCCAGACGGCTTCTTGAAGCTGGATTCAGGAACACCCTTCATGGCAGCACTCATGACCTTAGCGAACATCTCTGCGGACTGCACACTGCCCTTCTTCAGCACATGCTGGCGATCAGTCTTGTCATAACCCATCCAGACAGCGGCCGTCCATTCCGGTGTATAACCGACGAACCAAGCATCACGATTCGCACTGGAGTTGAAGCCAGGTATACCGTGCTGTGTTGTGCCCGTCTTGCCGGCTACCGGGCGGCTAATTCGAGCAGATGTACCTGTACCGCCCTTCTGTACAACGCCCTGAAGCATCTCCGTCGTGTACCAGGCCGTCTCCTTCTTCATCACTTGCTTGCCAGCCGGCGCTTCATATTCATACATCGGCTTATTGTCCTTGTCCTGAATGCGAATGATCGCATGCGCATCAACGGTTCTGCCGTTATTCGCGAAGGTGCTGTACGCACCAGCCATCTGCAGCGGTGTTACCCCCTGATTCAGCCCGCCCAGCGCGATCGCTAGATTGCGGTCCTCACTGCCAAGATTGAAGCCCAGCTTGTTGGCAAAATTAATGCCCGTCTTCACGCCTATCTCGTTCAACAGCCATACTGTTGGCAGGTTGCGGGATTCCTTGACCGCTTGCTGCATGGAGATCGGTGTTGTTCCTCTGGAATCCTTCGGACAATAGTCGCTGCCGAAGCACTTCTTATCATTCTTCAGTGTCGTCCATGGGAAGTAGTCTCCCGTCTCGAGCGCAGGGCCGTAGGATACGATCGGCTTGAAGGCTGATCCTGGCTGACGCGGTACTTCTACACGATTCAGCCCCTTAGCGACATAATCTCGGCCGCCTTGCATTGCCTGAATCGTGCCATCACGATGATCCATAATAATCATGGCCCCTTGAACCTGAGTGTCATCGGGACTATTCTCGAAGTTATCATCATCTGCGAACGCAGCTTCCACTGCGGTCTGAGCCCGCGGATTAAGCGTCGTATAGATATGATAACCGCCAACACGCAGCTCTTCCTCCGTCTTCTTCGTTACACGAACCGCTTCTTCAACGGCGTAATCAATGAAGGCGGTGAACTGCTGCGACTTCCCATTGTCATTCCCACGATTAGGCGGGGCGACATATTGAACCGCCTTCGCCTCAATCATCTCTGCTTCTGTAATATACTTCTGATCATACATGAGCTGCAGTACGATGGCTCGACGAGCCATGGACTCCTCCGGATTCGCAATTGGACTATATCGATTCGGGGCCTTAGGCATCCCGGCCAACGTAGCCATTTGCCATAATTCCAGATCCTTCGGTTCCTTGTTGAAGTAATACTTGGATGCTCCCTTAATGCCGTACCCAGAACTGCCGAAGAAGATTCGGTTGAGGTACATCGTCAGAATCTCGTCCTTCGTAAAGTTGTTCTCTAATGCCGTAGCAATTGAGGCTTCAGTTGCCTTACGGAAGAATGTCTTATCAGCCGACAAGAACATATTCTTCGCGAGCTGCTGGGTAATCGTACTTCCGCCTTCAACGGCGCTTCTGGCAATGACGTCCTTCACTACGGCGCGGCCGATAGAGAAGAAGTCAATTCCCTTGTGTCCGTAGAAGCGCTGATCCTCGACAGCGACGAAGGCGTTCTGCAGCTGCTTCGGAAGCTCGGCGAAGTCTGCAATCTCCCGCTTCTGGTCTGCCTGGGACAGCTTGGCTATTTCTTTTTTATTCACATCATAGATGATTGAAGCTTCACCCATGAACAACTTATCCTTGTTCTCGGTCAGGATTCGTTCGCCATTCAGAATAATTAACAGATATCCTACAATTCCACATACAATCGCAATCGCTGCGGTGAAGAACAAGCCAAAAAACAGCTTGCGCGGCGTGACCTTTTTCTTGTTTCGAGCAGTTGTTTTGTTGTTGCGTGGTCGATCAGCCATCGTACGGCTCCCCTCCTAGTTATATCTCTACTCCTATCTTTACCCCGGAATGCAAAGAACAACCCACAGGTTAAAGCGGGTTGTTCTTGCTTACCGCTATCTAGTTAAACGAGATGTGAGCGAATAAAGTTTCATTTCTAAGATTCGGCGCTATTGTCCTGCTGCATAAGCGAGACATTCCGCTGCGGGGTGAACGTGGAGATCGCATGCTTGTATACCATCTGTTGCCGGCCCTCGCTGTCAATGACGATCGTAAAGTTATCGAACGCCCGTATGACACCGCGAATCTGGAAGCCATTCGTCAAATAAACGGTGACCGGAATACTGTCTTTGCGCAATTGGTTCAAGAAAGTATCTTGAATATTAATGGATTTGTTCATTGGACGTTACCCCCGTCTTCAATAGAGTGATTAGATTGATATTCAAGATGGACCCCAAACTTTCCTGCCATTATATCATAGATGGGTTCCGAATGGTTGTGAAAATTTTCCGTTGCATGGATCCAATGGATATCCTTCATATGTCGGAACCAGGACAGCTGCCGCTTGGCAAAACGCCTCGTATCGCGCTTCAGCAGCTCTACAGCCGCCTCCAGCGTGTAGTCTCCTCTTAGATAACCAGCAATCTCCTTGTAGCCTAATCCCTGCATAGCGACTGCAGACATTGGAACGTCACGCTCTATGAGCTGCTCTACCTCTTCTACCAGCCCTTGCTCCATCATGAGGTCAACACGCTGATTAATGCGGTCATACAACACGGCTCTATCCATCGTCAGACCGATGATACACAGCTCATAAGGCGATTCCTTCTTCTGCCCTGCAAGCTGGGAGGAATGGGTCTGTCCGGTCAGGTGGAAGATCTCCAGAGCGCGAATAATGCGGCGAGAGTCATTCGGATGAAGTCTAGCCGCGGAGTCCGGGTCAATCAAGGCAAGTCTCGCATGCAGCGCCTCGGCGCCATGCTGCTCAGCATACAGCTGCTGCTCCGCGCGGAACGCTTCATCCGACCCGCTCTCAGCGAACTCATAACCATAGCAGACCGATTCCACATAGAGGCCGGTTCCTCCGACGATGAAGGGAAGCTTACCGCGCGCGCTGATCTCTGCTATCAAGCGGGTACATCCCGCTTGGAAGTCAGCAGCGGAATATGGCTCCTCCGGCTCGCATATATCAATCAGATGATGAGGGATCCCCTCCCTCTCCTCAAGTGGAAGCTTTGCCGTACCTATATCCATCCCGCGATACACCTGCATCGAATCTCCGGATATAATCTCAGCCCCGCATGCCTTCGCAATGTCGAGACTTGTTCTTGTTTTCCCTACCGCTGTTGGTCCGATCAGGACGAGCAGCGGCTGCTTCCTGCTCTTGGTACTATCATTAAGCGTGGTCAAGCTTGATCACTCCATAGGCTATTTTCGACGTGTTCACATGCCTTCGCTCGAAGCCAAGACGCTGGAACTCGCCGCTGTCTCGATGTTCCTTCAATAGAATACTCTTGCGTGCGACCCGCATGGCTTGCTCTACCGAGGAAGGATCAAGCGGTCTGTGATTGGCCATCGCTCTCAGCGGCTCGATCGAGCTGGACTGTTGGATGGGCTCGCGGAACATCGGATCGAAGTAGACGATATCCACACTCTTGTCAGGCAAGCTCCTCAAGTAGGACTCGTGATGCTCACAGCGCATCGTGATGCGCCGCATCGCCTCATTCACATCCTCAAGATCCGTCTGGTACTGCTGCAGACCCTCCCTGACGAGGGTGAACACCACCTGCTCGCTCTCAATGGCCGTCACCTGCCCGCTTGGTCCTGCCGCATAGGAGAACACAAGCGCATCTGAGCCCAGCCCCGCGGTGCAATCAATGACCGAATCTCCTGGTGAACAACCAGACAGCTCAATCATCGGATCAGCGTCACCCCTGCGCAGCCGCTTCACCCTGACATAGGCCATGCTCGGGTGAAAAAACATCGGGCTCTCCGCATTCTCTTCATAATATCTCAGCTCCTGCTCCGTAACGACGAACATCTGCTTCGTCTGCGCACGGCCGAGCAGCTGCTTCAGCGATAGATTACGGCGATTCATATAACGGGCCGGAAGCTCCTCAGCTAGCCTGGTCGCCTGATTCACGGCATGGAGGGAAGGCTTGTTCGAGGTTGTAATAATCAAGACATCACCCTCTTGAACATCTTCTCCAGCTGATAGGTCGTCAGATGAACAACGATCGGCCGGCCGTGCGGGCAGGTGTAAGGCTGCTGGCACTGGGCAAGCCTGTTCAGAAGCACTTCGCCTTCCTCTCTGGACATACGGTCATTGGCCTTAATGGATGCCTTGCAGGAGCACATGATAGCAGCCTTCTCGCGAAGCTTCCCGATATCGATCGCCTTGCGCTCCGTCAGTATCCAATCCGCCATCTCCTCGATGACGGCTTGCTCTTCGCCTGCGGGAAGCCACTCCGGATGCGACCGTACGAGGAAGGTCTGCGCCCCGAATGGCTCCAGCTCAAGGCCTGCGTCTTCCAGCAGATGGAGCTTGTCACGAAGCAGCGAGGCTTCGCCAGAAGTGAACTCCAGCGTCAGCGGCACGAGCAGCGGCTGGCTGGCCGATTCCGGATTGCCGAACTTGCGCAAGTAATATTCATAGTTAATTCGCTCATGAGCCGCATGCTGATCAATGAGATACAGCCCTTCTTCGCTCTGAGCAATGATATAGGTGCCATGCATCTGCCCAATCCAGGACAGCTCCGGGAACGATGCATGCGCTGATTCCGGTGCTTCAAGAGGAGCGGATTCTCTCGGCTGTTCGCTCTCTGGCAGAAGCGTCTCCGACAACAGGTTCTCTGACAGCATCTTCTCTGGCAGCAGGTTCTCCGACAGCTTCTCTAGCCGCAGCTTCTCAGCAGCAGGAGCTGCCTCTTCCCATGGTGCTCTGAGCTCACGCACTGCACTCTCTGAAGAGGGCTTAGGCGGAGAGTACAACCGTTCCGTCGCATCCGGAGGAATGTTATCCCTCTGCTGCGGCAGCGGAGGAGCGTAAGGCGAGCTTGTACGGCGATCTCCCCCTGCCCCCTTCCAAGCTGTATTCATCTTGTAGTCAGAGTTATCAGCAGGGTTGCTTCGTGTCTGCTCGTGTCTTGCTGAATCCTTCGTCGCACCTAGCGGACTGAACTCCGCCTCTGGCCGGTGGAAGGAGATTCGCTCTTGGACGAACACAGCCGTGTCTCTTGTCTTACCGGCATCAGGTCCCGGAATATGCCGCTGTCTGCCGAGCACCTTGCGAACCGCATCCTCCACGAATTCCCGGAGCTCCGTCTCCTTGCTGAAGCGGACCTCCATCTTGGAGGGATGCACGTTCACGTCAAGCAGGCTCGGGTGCATGCCGAATTCCAGCACGATGAGCGGGAATCGGTTAATCGGCAGCAGCGTATGATACGCTTGAAGGACGGCTTGGTTAATCGCATGGCTGCGAATATATCGGCCGTTCACAACGACGGTAATGCCATTCCGATTCGCTCTCGTCAGCTCTGGCTTGGAGATGTATCCTCGCAAGTCATAGTCTGCATCCTCAGACTCAATCGGCAGCATCGCCTTAGCTGTATTGGAGCCGTACACCGCCGCGATCACCTGCAGCCGATCACCTGTGCCCAGCGTTCGCAGCAGCGTGCTTCCGTTGTGCTTCAGCGTGAAGGCGATGCCCGGGTGCGCAAGTGCAATCCGGTTCACATAGTCTGAGATATGGCCAAGCTCCGTCTGAATCGACTTCATATACTTCAGTCGGGCTGGCGTATTATAGAACAAGTCGCGTACTGAGATATCTGTACCCTGCATCGCATTATAGGGCTCATCTGCCGACTTGCTCCCTCCCTCAATCAGGATGCGGTGGCCAAGCCCTCCGGTCTCTGTAGAGGAGATACATTCAACACGCGCGACAGCGGCTATACTCGGCAGCGCTTCGCCGCGGAATCCCAGGCTCGCTATTCGGAACAAGTCCTGGTTCGAGGAGATCTTGCTCGTCGCATGGCGATGGAATGCTGTCTCGATTTCCTCGGCGTCAATGCCTGAGCCATTATCGACGACCCGAATGGAAGTGAGTCCGCCCTCTTCGATGGCGATATCAATCGTCGTGCTGCCTGCATCAACCGCGTTCTCGACCAGCTCCTTAATGACAGAGGAAGGTCGCTCCACGACTTCTCCAGCCGCAATCTGGTTCGCTAATTGCTCATCGAGCACTCGAATTCGGCCCATCCTTCATCCACCCCCTTCGTTATCGTAGTAAAAAAACAACGTAATTCATCTATTCGTTCAGCAGCTGCTTCTTCTCATTCAACCACTGCATAGCCTGCATAGGCGTCATATTCATGACATCAAGCTTCCTAAGCTGCTCTGCGAGCTGCTCCGCCTTAGGGCTAGCCTTGCGCTTCAACGGCTCAGGCTGAAGAGCGGGCTCGTCGAAGATCGACAGCTGCACGATGTCAGATGACGTTGTGGCAGGCTGCCACTCCAGCTGCGGCTCCTGCTCACGCACGGCTGCCGCAGCCGTCTCCTTGAAGGCAAGCTGTGGTTCGGATGGTGTGCTGGACTTGGCTGGCTCAGTATCAATCTCTTCAAGCAGCTCATACGCGCGGGTAATAATCGTATCCGGCAAGCCGGCCAGACGAGCACAGTATACGCCGTAACTGGTACTGGCTGCCCCGGGAATGAGCTTACGCAGGAAGGTCACGTTGTCACCAGCCTCCTGAACAGCCATACAACCGTTAGCAAGCGAAGGAAGCGAGTCCTCCAGATGCGCGAGCTCGTGGAAGTGCGTGGAGACGAGCGCTTTGCAGCCGATATGATGATGAACATACTCAATGACCGATTGCGCAATGGCCATTCCTTCCCCTGTGGAAGTGCCCCGTCCCAGCTCATCAATGATAACGAGACTATTCCTCGTGGCCTTGTCCGTCATCGTCTGAATGTCCTTCATCTCGACCATGAAGGTGGACTGCCCGCCTATGAGATCATCCGCCGCCCCAATTCGGGTGAAAATCCGATCAATAAGCGGTACCGTCGCCGACCTCGCCGGAACGAAGCAGCCGATCTGCGCCATGATGCAGATGAGGGCGACTTGGCGCATGTAGGTGCTTTTGCCAGCCATATTCGGTCCTGTGATGAGAAGCATCGACGCCTCGCTCTGTGTCAGCTTGGTCGCATTGGAGATGAACGGGGTACCCTCCATCATGGCCTCCACGACAGGATGCCTTCCCTCTTCGACCTGCAGGTCATAGTACTCCGTCATCTGCGGACGGACGAATCGCCGTTCTGCGCTCACGACAGCGAGAGATTGATACACATCCAGCTCCGCAATAACTTCCGCCAGCTTCTGCAGCCGGTGAAGGTGAAGGGCAATGTGATCACGCAGCTCTATGAACTTCTGGTATTCGAGATCGACCATCTTCTCCTCTGCTTCGAGGATGAGGCGCTCCTTCTCCTTCAGCTCAGGCGTGACATATCTCTCTGCATTCGCCAGCGTCTGCTTGCGCTCATAACGGCCCTCCGGCAGCATCGCGATGTTCGCCTTGGATACTTCCAGATAATAACCGAACACCTTGTTGTATCCGATCTTCAGAGTCCGAATGCCTGTCGCTTCACGCTCTTGGCGCTCCAGGTCAGCCAGCCACTTCTTGCCGTTCGTGCTGGCTTCCTTGAGCTGATCCAGGTAGGCATCATAGCCAAGCTTGATCAGGCCGCCTTCGCGTATGGACACCGGGGGCTCGTCCACGATAACCGTATCGATGAGCTGCGCTAAGTCGCTGCAGTCGTCGAGATTATCAACCAGCTGGCCAAGTGTCGTTGATTGGGATTGCTTGCATAGGGTGACGAGCTGTGGAACGTGGTGCAGGGAGCTTCGCAGCGCGTTAAGATCACGTCCGTTCGCACTTCCGAAGGCCACCCGTCCGACGAGCCGCTCCAGATCGTAGATCTGGTTCAGTTCGGACTTCAGGTCTTCTCTCAAGATCAGGTTGCGGTACAGGTAATCCAGCGCTTCCTGGCGCGCTTCAATGGCAGACTTGCTGAGCAGCGGCTTGTCGATCCATCGGCGCAGCAGCCTGGCTCCCATCGACGTCTGGGTGCGGTCGAGCAGCCAGAGGAGTGAGCCTTTTTTGGAACGGTCGCGTACGGTCTCGGTCAGCTCTAGATTGCGCCTTGTATAATGATCAAGAATCATGAATTGATTCGGTTCATAGGCACGAATGGTCGTCACATGTCCGAGCGAGCGCTTCTGGGTAGCATCGAGGTACCCGGTGAGAACGCTGACTGCTCGCAGTCTCGGTTCGGATAACGGGCTGAGCTGCTCCGCACCGTATTGCTCGTGCAGCTTGTCCGGGTCCATCGGATCACGAGGAGTAAGCAGGATTGGCCTCGACCAGCTCGCAGCGGCCTGAAGCTGCTCCAGCAGCTCGGCATCTCCGACAATCTCCGGCGGATTGTAGATATTCATCTCGTCCAGCAGCGTGTCGAGACTTCCTGGCAGTGAAGTGACATACAGCTCTCCCGTGGACAGATCGCATGCCGACAAGCCATACATGCTGCCGGAAGCAGCCACGCCTACGATGAAGTTGTTCACCTTGTCTGTCAGCGACTTCGTCTCCATGACGGTGCCGGGGGTGACGACACGGACAATCTCTCGCCGAACGACACCCTTAGCCGCCGAAGGATCTTCAACTTGCTCGCAGATGGCAACTTTGTAGCCTTTATCAATAAGCCGGGCTATGTAATTCTCAGCGGAGTGGTATGGGATGCCGCACATCGGTATGCGCTGCTCCCCGCCTCCCTCTCGCCCGGTTAACGTAATCTCAAGCTCTCGAGAGGCCAGCACGGCATCGTCGAAAAACATCTCATAGAAGTCTCCCAGACGGAAGAATAGGAACGCATCCTGCGCATCCGCCTTAATGGATAGATATTGTTGAATCATTGGGGTATAGATAGCCATTACCTCCTGCAATCAATCAGTACTACTTATTATAGCAAGCCAAGACGGCTGTCGCCATCCTATGGCAGCAATCGCAGAAGGGGGGCGGCGGGGAATAGGGGAATTGCAGCTCGACGGGGATTATTAACTCCATTAATTAATAATCTCATTAAATAATTGAACTGCCCCCTATACGCCACTTCGGGCGGAAGTCGGTCCGTTCATTCCACGTCACACCGCGTGCAGCAGCTTCAAGCAGCGGCTCTATGTACGCCGCATAGTCTGGGTAAGAAGCGGTAGCAGCTAGCGAAGCAGCGATAGCGGGTAATGTCTCGGCGAGAGCATCGCGATCGCCGGTGTAATAAGCGGTTACATACCGCTCCTCCAGAGCAGGGATGTAGGATAGGTTCCACGCCTCGCGTGCGCATAGCATAGCGAGTGCGAAGGCGGCCTTGGCCGCTGCCGGGGAGACAAGCCAGCTCGGCAGCGTCCGGTATTCGAACCCGCCATGCCCTTGCAGGCGGAAGTCCCCGAGCGCTCCGTATCGGGGACGACGGCCGCGGCCGGCGGGGTCCTCAACCATGGCCAGCGGGAACGCCGCATAGCTGTCCAGCAGGCGAAGCAGCCTGCTGGACAGCGGCACCCCGCTGAGGTGGATGTGCCCGCCGAGCGGCAGCCCCGGCACGGGCATCGCTCCAGCGGCCCAGCGCAGCCCGGGCTCGCTGATGCGGGCGGCGGCGATCGCCAGCAGCCGCCGCACATTCGCGGCTAGCGCGGCGGGGTTCGCCGCCGGCTCGGGCCGCAGCTCGGCGACGGGGCGGAGCACCCGCCCGCCGACGACAAGGGCATCGGTGCCTGCCCCATCCCAGGCACCTCCATGCAAGTACCTCGCGGCCGAGGCAATCCGCCCGTCCGCTCGCACCAGCACGAACTCCGGGTCCGCGCCAATGAGCAATTGGCCCGAACCCGCTCCCGCCCCACCCCTCGCCGCCGTGTACCAGGCGGCGAACCTGCCCAGCGCCGGACGAAGCTCCGGCGCATCAGAGAGCGGCCAAGCCCCGCGCACCGCGGTCTGGCCCTCGTCACCAAGTACGACCTCGACCTCCGCGAGGTCGAGCTGAAGCGCGTAGGCCGCGCGTAGCGCCGTGCGAACGACACGTCGAAGCAAGGGATCCTTATCCCACTCTGGACGGGTGCCCTGAGTGGACGACTTACCGAATCCCTCCCTTCTATACTCAGCTTCTGCCCCGTTCTGCACCTGCAGCAGAGACCTGCCTAGAGGCTGTCCCCTATCATTAATCCGCTGAAGCATAATGACCTCTAGATGGAAGAGCTGAACAAGATATAGACGCCCAATGGATGAATCCACCACCGTAAGTCCAGCCTCCCTGAGCCGCATACGAACTTCCGGATCCTCCACTCCCCCCACTCCGCTCTTCATGCCTCCCCAGCCTGCAGACTCCGCCTGCATTGCAGTACCCGCTCTGCGTCTCAGAGCCGCCCCTCCGCCATCACGCCTCATCCTGTACGAGTCAGCTTCATTGTTCAGTACCCATACAGAGGGCGGGAGGAGCCCACAGCCCGGCCAGCCGCTCCCCAGCACCAACACCGCATCTTCAGCCCCAACCAGAGCTAGGCTGGCTTCGCCGTCAAGCTCCTCACATCCAGCAGGCCGTTGAATGTGCTGCGCATGCCTATCCCGCAAGCCTATGCCCCGCCATATCCATACGATCGCCAACTCCAGCCCCCCTGAGGATCACGATGGATTCACCAGCCAATGGTCCAAAAATAAAAGAAAAAAAGAGGGCTTGCGCCCTCGAATCCGCCGCAGAAGCGGCATAACATACCTACATACAGCAACTTCACTGCTAGGTGCGTCAGCTGCTTGCCTGAATAGCAATCAGCCGACGCAGCTTGCCTTCCTGCACAGGCGTGCCGGACCCGCCGCCCTAACGGCTGATCCGACTCTCCTGCCTAAGCAACCGGCCCTACAGCTCGTCGTCGAGAAGATCCGGATCGAGATCCTCGTAATCCCCGTCGCCGAGACCGTATTCGATGTCCTTGCCGTCGAGATCATCACAACCGCCTGGGCATACCGCTACGCATACCTTCGTCTCAGCGATCATCTCTACTCCGAACTCACGCTCTACCCGAATGACCACGCTGGAGCCGCTGGTCGAGATGTTCGCCTCGATGCAGTTAGGCTCTTGAATGGAATCCGCAGACACTTCCTCGGTGGAAGCTCTGTGCTTCGGGTCTACATACGAGAGTGGTACATTCTCGACATAGGATACCGTTTCCTTCGCTACATCGGTCTGTGAATTCTTGTTGTACGAATACCAGATGTTGATGTCATAAGTACCAATAACCTCAATACCGTCGCCCGAACGGACCGCTTCATACTGATGGTTGATAATCCATGCGCCCAGTATACTGGTCGGATGGTGAGGCGGCGTCACGGTATGGGTTACTGTAGCAAACTTACGACCTTTGCCGCAGACAGCTTTTGTTATTATTTCTCTGCACTGAAGCTGTTTATCTGCAATAGTCATCGATTTAACCTCCTCCATACAATCATTCACTTAAAGTGTATGCAGGACATTCGTCTAGGGTGACTGTTTCTTTTCCCGCGCCGCAACGAATTTACTCCCTCTAGAGTCTATGTCCGATTGCTTGGCGAGATGACTTTTCTTTTTTTTAAGCCGCTTGGCCGTTCGTAAGTATCTCTCGAGCTCATGGCTGAGCGTCAGCAGAGCTGCGCGCACCTCGAACTCTTCTCTTGTCGTAGGCAGAGGCATCGCCCGATAATTCACCGTCAGCTCCTCCAGCATCGCTTCCACTGAACCTTCATACACGTCGGACTTCACATCCTTCGCCAGCTGATCGAGCAGACCTGCGAGCAGCTCACCCTGCTTCAGCTTCTCGAAGACGAACGCCAGCTCCTCCAGCATGTGCTGCACCGACTCCAGCTGCCCCCTGCGCATCTCGAAGTACGTCGTCCAATACTGCTCCTGCTGCCCCCATATCTTGTTCTCTCTGCTCATGACGGAGCGGAGTTCCCCTTCCTCAATCGCGCTGTATGCCTCAAGAATCTCCTCCCCCGCCCATACATGTTCAGGGTTCCTGAGCGTCTTCGCCATCTCGGTGAACATCGCCCCAAAGCATCTCTCGATCTGGGCTCTTATCTCGATAAGCCTCTCTTCATCCTTCGGCATATAGATCAGGTTGATGACCGTCGCCCAACCTAGGCCGCACAGCAATAGTAGAATCTCATTCCTTATCAAGTCTACCGTCACCTCTCCGCGATCGAAGATATGGAAGACGATAACTGCGCTCGTCACGATGCCGTCCTTCAGCTGGAAGCGGGCAAGCACCGGGAAGGTGACTAGGATGAAGAGCGAGACGGCCCATATATGGAAGCCGAACACGGTGAAGATCAGAGAAGCGCAAAAAAGGCCCAGAACCGAAGCGATAAACCGGACAAAAGCGCTCTTCAGCCCCTTCATCCGTGTCACTTCGACTCCGAGTATCGCTAGAATTCCTGCGCCAAGCGGGTGCGGAATGCCTAGTAAAGTTGCCGTATAGATCGCAGCCAGCGCTGCAATTGCCGTCTTAATGACGCGAATGCCCATCAATGATTACCTCGTTCGTTCAGCAGGATATACGAAAATGTACCCTCATCCTACCGCTCCCGCCACCCCGCCGTCAACTTGCGCTCCAGCAGCGCCACCAATTGATACATGACAGTCGCTACCGCTGCAATGACGAGCAGGCTCGACAGCACGAGCGTGAAGTTGAACACCTGGAAGCCGTATATGATGAGATAACCGAGTCCGAGCTTAGCGACCAGGAATTCTCCGACTATAACTCCAACCCATGCGAGTCCCACATTCACCTTAAGCGTAGAGATCATGACCGGGAAGGAGGCTGGCAGAATGACGAGCCGGAACAGCTGCGCCCTTGAAGCTCCGAACAGCTGAACGACCTTCACATACCCTGCCTCAATCTCCCGATACTGATTGTATATGTTAAGCGTCGTAATAATGACGGTAACCGACAGCGTGACCGCAACGATGGAGAGGAAGCCTGGTCCCAGAGCGACGATGAATATCGGTCCTAGAGCAACCTTCGGCATACTATTCAGCACTACGAGATAGGGGTCGAATACTCTGGACAGGAATGGGAACCACCAGAGCAGCGCGGCAAGCGCCGTGCCAAGCAAGGTCCCCAGCAGGAATCCTGCAGCCGTCTCCGCCACCGTCATGCCCAGATGAGGCCAGAGCGAGCCGTCGCCGAACGAGGAAGCGAGCTGGGTTAGCAGCTTAGAAGGGTAGCTGAACAGCAGCGGGTCTATCCATAGCAATCGGCCGGCAGCTTCCCAGAGCGTGACGAACAACAGCAGCAGCGTCAGCTGTGTAGCTCGAACAGCAGAGCTAATCTTCCTCTCTCTGCTCAGGAATTGCCGGTGCAGCTGCGACAGCCAAGCTGTGCGATCCTCCCGAATACCGGACAGCTGCAGCTTATCCTCATCTTCATCATACTGGCTCATGACTCCTCCACCTCCGCCACTCCGGCTTCCTCTTCCTCCGTATCCAGCTCCGCCCACAGCTGCTCGAACACTTCCTGGAAGGCTGGATGCTTCCTTGCCTGCATCGGCGCAAGCTCCCTGATGGCATCCGGTATCCGTACCTCGCACTGGATGCGGCCGGGATTGCGCCCAAGGATAATGACCCGGTCGCTCATCGCCGCGGCTTCAGCTAGATCGTGGGTGACGAGGACAGCTGTCTTGCCGAGCCGATTCAGCGTCTCCTCGACCAAGTCCTCCAGCAGCAGCTTAATGTGCAGATCCAGAGCGGAGAATGGCTCATCGAGCAGCAGTACCTCCGGCTCTGTCGCCAGCGTTCGGGCGAGAGCGACACGCTGCCTCATTCCGCCTGACAGCTCATGGGGATACTTGCTGCCTGCTCCAGGCAGACCAAGCTCAGTCAGCAGTTCATCCACATAAGCAAGCTTCTCAGGCGTTCGGATACCATGAATCTCAAGGCCAAGCGCCGCATTGTCCCGAATGGTCCGCCAAGGGAACAGATAATCCTGTTGCAGCATATAGCCAAGCTTCGGAGAGGGTCCTCGTACCGTCTCGCCGGCGAGCAGCACTTCTCCCTGCGTCGGTCTTAGCAGGCCGGCCAGCAAGCTGAGGATTGTTGTCTTGCCGCAGCCGCTGGGGCCTACGAGCGAGATGAATTCGCCGCGCTGGACGGTGAGGTTCAGCTTCTCCACCGCTAGGGAGGCCCCTCCGCTGTTCACGTATACATGCGAGACGTCTGCCAGCTCCAGCATATTGTCTATAGTCAAGCTGATTGCTCCTTCCCAGCCTGCGAGGCCATCTACTTCGCTGCCTTCTCCGCGAACGTATTATTCACGAGCACACTATGCTCTGTCTTCTTCTTCAGTTCCCCCGCCGTTGTCATCACATCAAGCAGATTATTCCATTCCTCTTCGTCAATAATCGCATCCGTCGCGTACGAGCCTTGCTCCTTGTATCGCTCTATAGCAGAGATAATAATGGCAGGATCTGCGTCCTTGAAGAACGGCAGCACGACCTCGCCGATCGTCTTCGCATCATGCTCCTCCACCCATTGCTGGGCCTTCTGCAGAGCGTTCGTGAAGGACTGCACAACCTTCTTGTTCTTCTTGATATAGCTCTCCTTCGCCATGAACACGGTATAAGGCAGATGACCGCTCTCCGCACCGAACGAAGCGACGACGTGGCCCTTGCCTTCCTTCTCGAAGATGGAGGCTTGCGGCTCGAACAGCTGGACGTAATCGCCCGTTCCCGAAGCGAATGCCGCCGGAATGTTAGCGAACTCTACATTCTGAATCAGCTTCAGATCCTTCTGCGGATCGATACCGAACTTGCGAAGCGTGAACTCTCCTGCCATCTGAGGCATGCCGCCCTTGCGCTGACCTAGGAAGGTCGAGCCCTTAAGTGTATTCCAATCGAACTTCTCTACCGGCTCCCGTGAGACGAGGAACGTCCCGTCGGTCTGCGTTAACTGCGCGAAGTTGATGACGGGATCCTCCGCACCCTGTTGATACACATAGATAGAAGTCTCAGACCCTACGAGTGCGATATCTATTCCGTTAGACAGCAGAGCCGTCATCGTCTTGTCACCGCCGAACGTAGTCTGCAGCTCCACATCCAGTCCTTCTTCCTCGAAGAAGCCCTTCGCCACCGCCACGTACTCTGGTGCATAGAACACCGAGCGGGTCACTTCCCCTACTCGAATCTTGACCTTGTCCCCTCCGCTCTCCTTACCGCAGCCTGCTAGCATGGCTGTCGCAACGAGCACCACTGCCAACAGCAGCACTGTTATTCCTCTCTTCCTCATCCTGCAATCCCTCCGCCTACTACCCAGATTATGTACCATAGCCTATGCACGGAATTTGGCGGCGGTGAATAAGCGATCGCTTCCACGTTGCAAAAAAAAAAAAAAGAAGACTCCCGCCCTCCGCCTATGCAGAGGGTAGAAGTCTTCATTGCGCTGAAGCGCTCGGCTACAGCTTGTAAATATCCTTGTACTTGCGCTCCAGGTACGTCACGAGATGCTGCGGATCCAGCGGCTTGCCCGTTACGGACTGAATCAGCTCCGACGGCGTTCTCAGCTTGCCATACTTGTAGATGCGCTCCGCCAGCCAATCTCTAAGCGGCAGCAGCTGGCCATCCGCGACGCTTCCCCACATATTCGGCAGCTCGCGCTCCATCGTGTCGGCCATCTGTGCCGCATACATGTTGCCCAAGGAATAGGATGGGAAGTATCCGAACGCGCCTCCCGACCAGTGTACGTCCTGCAGCACACCCTCTGCGTCCGTCGACGGAGTGATCCCGAGATATTCCTTGTACTTGTCGTTCCAGAGAGCCGGCAGGTCTGAAGCCTTAGCCCCTTCATTGAAGATGAGCTTCTCCATCTCATAGCGAATAATAATGTGCAGATTGTAAGTCAGCTCATCCGCTTCTATTCGAATGAGAGACGGCTGCACGACATTGTTGCCTCGGTAGAACTCATCAACAGATACATTGAGCTGGCCTGGGAAGTGCTTCTGCAGGTCGCCGTAGTAGCGTTCCCAGAACGGACGGCTTCGTCCGATGACATTCTCCCAGAAGCGGGACTGTGACTCATGAATACCCATGGACGTCCCTTGACACAAGGTCGTCCCGATGAGCTCTCCCATAATGTTCTGCTCGTACATGCCGTGGCCGCATTCGTGAATGGTGCCGAACAGCGCGCTCGTTACGTCATCCTCGAGGTAGCGGGTTGTGATGCGAACATCGCCTGGGGAGAGCCCAGTTGCGAATGGATGCACGCTCTCGTCAAGCCGGCCCGCGTCGAAGTTGAAGCCAAGCTGCTTCAGGATGAAGAGGGAGAATTGCTTCTGTGCGCCCTTGTCATAGCTCTGACGCAGGAAGGATGTGTCAGGCTGATGAGGGGAAGCTGCGATAGCAGCTGCGAGCGGAACGAGCTGCTCACGCAGTCCGCCGAATACACGGTCCAGCTCAGCCGTAGTCATCCCAGGCTCGTACTGATCGAGCAGCGTGTCATAGCGCGTAGCCTTCGCTCCCCATAGATCGATGAATTGATTCGTGTAGGAGATGACCTTCTCCAGATAAGGCTGGAAGCCAGCGTAATCGTTCTGCGCCTTCGCTTCCTCCCACTTGGACTCTGATTGCGAGGAGATGACGACATATTCCTGGTAGAGCTTCGGCGGAATCTTGACACTGCGGTCATAATCCTTGCGCGTCTCCGTAACCAGCTTACTGTGAATCTCGGACAATCCGCTCAGTACCTCAGGCTGCTCCAGCTCACTTAGCAGATCTCCCAGCTGCGGGGAGGTCGACAGCTTGAACATCTCGCCGGACAGGACACCGATCACCTCGGATCTCGTATCCATTCCCTTGCGGGGTGCGCCAGTGCGCAGATCCCAGTATAGAACGCCTAAGGCTTCTTCATAGCTCTTAATCTGCCGATTGACATCTAGGAAGGATTGCAGCGTGTTAGTGGTATGGTTCGTTCCCATGGGAAGCTCCGCCTCTCTGTACCTCATATGGTAGGTGAATTCAACTTCTCTTAACTTGACCCTAGTATGTAACGTTACGTATAATCAATTCTAACTTAATTCATACTCGATGCCTAGAGCGCCTGAGAGCCTGAGAGGAGACCGATGATGCATATTACCTTCACCCCGGGGGCCGTTGCTGCCCTTACCCCTCACCTTGCCGATGGCACGAAGCAGCTTAAGCTGCTCCACGACACGGAAGGCTGCGGCTGTGTAGTGAGCGGGGTTCCAGCCCTGCAGCTCATAGAGGAATCCACGGTAGATGACAAGCAAGCCGAGGGCGACCCCTTCCCGTTCTGGTACGAGCCCCGCCATGAAGTCTACTATGAGCCGAAGCTTAAGGTGGATTACAACCCTTCGAGCCACACGTATTCCTTGCGAAGCGACAGCCAGATCTATACGACGAATCTTCGGCTGTTGATGATATAATTTCTAGTCAGATACTTTGAAGGAGAGATGAGAGATGAGCAATCTGCATGACGTAATGGAGCACAATCGGAAGTTCGTAGACGACAAGGATTATGAACAATACTTAACGACAGGCTTCCCTGACAAAAAAATGGTCATCGTCACCTGTATGGACACTCGTCTAACGGAAATGCTGCCAAAAGCGCTTAATCTCCGCAATGGGGATGCGAAAATTATTAAAAATGCAGGTGCCATCATCACGCAGCCGTTCGGCAATATTATGCGAAGCGTCCTGATTGCTCTCTATGAGCTGAAGGCAGAGGAAGTATTCATTATCGGCCATCATCAATGCGGTATGACGGGCATTAATCCTGAGACTGTGGTAGGTCATATGACGGAGCGCGGCATATCGGAAGGTACGATTAAGACGCTTAAGAACTCCGGCCTTAATCTCATGAACTGGCTTGTTGGCTTCGACAACGTAAGATCCAGTGTCGAGAATAGTGTCCATATCGTTCGCAACCATCCACTGCTTCCGCCGAACACTCCCGTGCACGGTCTAATCATTCACCCGAATACAGGTGAGCTTGATCTAGTTACGGACGGATATGAGGCGCTGCGCGAGCTTCAGAAGCAATAAGGTTTTTGGTGACAAAAAAGGGGACAGCCTCGTGTGAAGGCAGTTCCCTTTTTTTTGCAGTCATTAGGTCTTGCGCCTCGCATCCGCCGCTGCCGCTCTCGCCGCGACAACCCCGCTGCGATCCCGATGCAGATGGCGGTGAGTGACTTCTTCCGGCGCATGATCACTGATCAGCCCCCATTGCAGTCCCTTCTCCTCACAGCGCAGCTGACAAGCTTTCATGAGCTTCTCATCTGTTATGATGAAGGTAATATCCTGATAGGCTGCTGGTTCCGAAGCAGCTGCAGCTTGTTCTCTTAATTGCAGGTCAGCGATGAGCTGAGAGCCGTCTACGCCCAGCGCATCCATCTGGTGTCCGGTGAGGCGGAGCAGTGCTTGACGGTACATTTTCACAGCGCCTGGAAGGTTGCCCCTTCTCTCATGATATTGTCCGACAGCCACTTGAATAAGTCCCACCCAGGTCTGCGCGAGCGGATCGCCGGGGTGCTCCTTCCAATACTCCTCGAGCAGCTCATGGCATTCGAAGTAATCTCTTGTCGCGTGGAATTCTACCAGGTACTCTATATAACTTCCAGGATAGATGAGTGCTCCTCCTCCTTAGCCAATGCTTACCAATAAAATTATTGAAACCTCCGTTAATCTTAGCCGTAAATGTGTATGATAGCAATAACTGCACTACAACATTCAGGAGGGAATTACATTGATGAAAAAAGGGTTATTGGTCATGATGGCGCTCACCGTATTCTTCGCATTCGGCCTATCCGGCTACGCGGATGCTAAGCCTCGGGGCGGCGGAATCAAGTCACCGAAGCAGAGTTACACGCAGACGCCTAAGAAATCTACAGATAATGTGAGCCAGTCGAACCCGAGCAAGACTTCTGGCAGCACAACTAAAAAGCCTGGATTCTTCAGCGGCGGAAGCTTCTTGAAGGGCATGATGATTGGCGGACTAGCTGGTCTATTGTTCGGCTCCATGTTCGGCACAGGCTTCTTCGCGAATATGATGGGCTTCCTGATTAACTTGCTTGCCATCTTCGCTCTGATTGCAGTCATTCGCGCGGTATTCACTTACTTCCGTAATAAGCGTCAGACACCAGACCACCGGAGACCTTACTAAGGATGAGAATATACACGGACGAGATTATTAATGCAGTCTGTCTGCACATCGCAGATCGCAGAGGCGTTAAGCCCACGGACGTGGAAGTTCAGCTCGCGTGGGAAGAACAATACGGCTTCACCGCTGAGATCTGGGTACAAGGCCGTTCTCAACACTTGATTGAATCGAATCTGCTCGAGGCGATTGAACAGTATATGTTCAGGGAATACAACCGCCGGGTGTTCCGCTCCAACATTACGCTGGACGCGGACGATGAAGAGATTTATGCGGATATTCGTGACTAGCTGTTCTTCGTAATCAGGTGCCACACCTGACTCAACGATCACATTAGGCCAGCGCTCTCGCGCTGGCCTTTTCATAGGTAAATATGAATTCTCTATCATGAACTATTCTACTGCTTCCCTGGTTTCTTCCACTGTTATGAACTTGGTACCCCTTCCCACTTCCCACTTCCCTCTCCCCAAGCATTTAGAGGTACTTTTTACCTCTATTTCACTCAAAACCACCTATCTCAACCATTTAGAGGTACTTTTTACCTCTATTTCACTCAAAACCACCCACCCCAACCATTTAGAGGTACTTTTTACCTCTATTTCACTCAAAACCACCCAACCCAGCCATTTAGAGGTACTTTTTACCTCTATTTCACTCAAAACCACCCAACCCAGCCATTTAGAGGTAATTTTTACCTCTATTTTACTCAAAACCACCCAACCCAGCCATTTAGAGGTACTTTTTACCTCTATTTCACTCAAAACAACCTATCTCAACCATTTAGAGGTACGGGCTACACAGGCATCCTGCAGCTTACAGCAAGCTCATGCATCGCTGCTGCGACCCAACTTTTCTAGTTCTCCTCACTGGTTCCAGCGTAGAACTTCAAGTAATTATCCATCTGAGATGCCCAATATTTTTTGTTGTGCCCTCCAGGATTGAGCTTGAATACGTAGGTCACCTTGTGCTCGTCCAACTTCTCCATCAACGCTCGATTGCCATCCGCAATAGACTTATATTCCTTCGCTCCATGGTCGAGGTAGATCCTCATCGCATCATCCCCGATCCCCTTGCTAACTAGCAGAACGGGATCATTCTCTACCTGATTGGTCTTGTCCTTGTACAGCCAGCTCAAGTAGTCGGGCACTTCCCTCCACACCGCAGCGCTATGTCCGCCCACCTTGCTGAACAGTCCATCATACTTGAACGCATAGTGCAAGGCCGCATAACCGCCCATAGAGAGCCCTCCTATGTAACGCTGTTCCTTCGCAATAGCAGAGTTAGCGAACTGTGACTCGACCTCAGGCAGCATCTCTTGTATGAAATAATCCTCATAACGTCCCATGTCATATTCATTCTTCTTCCCAGGAGTATCCGCTGAATTGACACCATAGCTATTGTGAAGCTCAGGGGCCACAATAATAATGGGATCAATCTCCCCTTGCTCGATTAACTTATCCGCACGTCTTCCCATATCTAATTGTCCAGTGAGGATACTGTTCTCATCCCCATTCTTCGGATGAAGGACGTACAATATAGCCATATTCGAGTCCTTCGAATATCCTTGCGGTACATACACATTAACGTTCATCTTACGTCCTAACACCTTGCTGTCTATCTCAAGATGATGAATGGACTGAACCTCTTGCAGAGTGGATTCCTCGTATGTACTGGAACAAGCCGCTAGTGCACTAATCAGGAAGATCATTAACAATGCCATGCCTCTATTACTCAATCTATTACACCCCCCCATTTCCCAATCTCCACATTATTGTTCCATTATATCCCACCCTTAACTTAAGCATCAACATGTTCAAAAAAAAGCCAGCGCTATACCCCCACAAGGGTAAAGCACCGGCTTATATGCGTGTAAGGTTTTTGTTATTCCATTAAAAATGTGTCACTGTGAAGTTAACTGTTCCGCTTGCTGGATCATAAACACCTGATGGTACTTTTTGCAGCTTGCCAGCTCCATCCACATACCAGATCACGATATGTTCAGGATCGCTTAGTTCCTCTGCTGTTGGAACATAAGGAATGCTAATCTGGGCAGGTGCATGATTGTTTTTCCAACGATAGAATTGTCCATCCACTAGAACATGCAGCCCAATGACAGGCCGGTCTCCAACCTTCTTCTTCAGTTCATGGCTTAATGCAGCTCTATCTACTTCGCCGATCGACAGACTTATCGTAGAACTCCCCTCTATTTCATTGGCTTTGAACATATTGTCAGCGACCGTCACCGTACCAATCTCGGTTTGAATAGATATTTTGTGTTCGGGCTGCTTATCATTATTAGTAGATGTCTGGAACCATGCTCTAGGAAGATCAATTACATATTGCGTTGCATCCGTAATAGAATCCACCTTAAGAGTAACTACCTTAACTCCCTCATCGTCCAGAGGAGCCTCCGCATTAGCCTCACTCAGTCTACCCGCCGTAATACTTGCCTTCGCAACCCCTCCATCCAAGATAGCAGACAACTCTACTGTACCAGGTGCTGGCGTCGCACTCGGCGTCGGCGTTGGCGTCGCACTCGGCGTCGGTGTTGGTGTCGCACTCGGCGTCGGTGTTGGTGTCGCACTCGGTGTCGGCGTTGGTGTCGCACTCGGCGTCGGTGTTGGTGTCGCACTCGGTGTCGGCGTTGGTGTCGCACTCGGTGTCGGCGTTGGTGTCGCACTCGGTGTCGGTGTTGGTGTCGCACTCGGTGTCGGCGTTGGCGTCGGATCCTCACCTATGACACCAATCTCCGTGAAGCTGTTCCATCCGCTAATCCAATTGCCGTGACCAACTACTCGCACATATCTGGCATCCACCGCTTGGAAGCTGAACGTCTGCGGTTCCAGCGTTAAGCCACTGCTAGTGCCTGTGTATACTTTCTCCCAATTCGTCTTGTCAGTAGATACCATAATGTCAAAGTTCGCTGTTCTCTTATCCCCGCTCCCGAACGCAATCAGCACTTGATTAATCGTCTTCAAGGTTCCAAAATCATACTGGATCCATGATCCATCCGGAAGGAGAGCCCAGTAAGTGGATAAGATTTTGTCCAGCGTTGTATAATCCCCGGTAGCTGGATCTACTAATCCTCCTGCTGCTGATGCTCCCGAGTATTCGGACCCTTCAGCGACGTCGACATGAACATTACCGACACCGGTATTCGGAATTAGATTGTATTTCAGTCTGTACGTTTTGCTGTCACTTCCATCTTCTGAGGTCACCTGAATGATGAACTCACCCGGCAATTTGCTTGGAGCTGTGACGTTAACCTCAGCGTAGCTGTCAGAAGGTATGATATCCAGCTTAGGCGGGACTGAGGTTTTTGTTGTAAACTCGTAGTCAAGCTGATCCTTCGTAAATGTATTTATGAGCACATTATTAGAGTAAATCCCTGCGATCGTAGCATCTGACCCTTTCACACGTTCACTTACCGTAACATCTGACACATCCGCATTTAGAGTGTTAATATCAACGGTAATCTTTTTCCCTTCGACTTCAAAGGTATATATAGAACCCGTATGACTAGTTAGGCTGACTTGTTTTGGTGTGCCTGCTTTGTCGGACCACGCAAAGGCAGATACATTTTGCCAATTGTCAGTCGTTTTTTGTACACGATAAGCTAGCTTCTGAGAAGCAACATTTTCACGGTTGTAATAATTCACATTTTCCGCTTTCACAACCGCATTGTCAGGGGTTAACGGTGTGAATTCCATCTTTGAAGTTTTCCCCACCGTCAAGTACTTGGAACCGGTCTTAATATAGCTGTTCTGTTCCGGGAAGAATCGCAGTTCAAGATTCTGCGGAGCAGTGAGCGCAATATCGTCAAGCACAATGAGAACATCAGGCTTCAAGTAAATCATGTGCCGCTTGTACTTGGTCAGCCCCTTATTCTCATGATACTGTGAAGCAGCATCTCCTACTACATAATCCAGCTCAGGTGTTGTGGTATGCTGATCAATGGTTGGAGCACTGCCTTGGGCTAGCATCTGCTGAGTATCCCCGCCTCCCCATGCGGATCCGTTGCCCAAATCTCCATTCGCATTCTGATCACCTAGCTGACCAAGGTTATTGATGAGCAGCGTGTTATGGTTGCTTGTGTACTTATAGGCATAGCCATCATCTCGAATGAGCCATTCTCCGTTGCCGAAGATGGTGAAGTTATTCTGATCGGGGTGAACATGTCCGCCGTTGCCATAACCGGCCGTGCTTCCTGGGTTGAGCTCCAGTGACTTCTTGCCGACATAAGGTCCTGACTTGAAGCTTACCATGGACTCATCGCCAGACCAATCACTTCTAGAGAATACAAGACCTAAGTCCTCGAACAGCTTGAACGTTGGCTTGTTAGCTGTTGCCGGATCTACAGGCTGCAGATTCTCATCGTAGAAGATGATGTCTCCGAAGTCGAGCGTCGTTCTCGCATCAATACCCTTAGCTGTTATCTGATTCGACAGCCATTGTGCAGTTCCATCTTGGTACAATCTTGCCAGATTCCTAACTAATGAGGAGTTGGTCTGACCGAAGTTGTCTCTGAACGTATCTCCTGTATCAATCAAGAAGTTGAAGCTCGTGCTCGCATTGATCGGGAGCTGGTTATAGAGACGGTAGTCGAAGGTGTTCTTCACTGCATCGTATTCGAAGTAATCAATACCTAGCAGCTTCTTCGACACTTCCATGTATTTCAGCAGTCCATTCGTCCCGTAATTCCAATACCCTGGGCCCTCTTGACTGCTTCCATCATCGGAGAGATAGCCCAGAATATTATCCAGCTTGTCTACGGCTAGAGTAAACCATTTCTTCGCTTCCGGATAATCTCCATAGATTGCTGCTCCGGCTATCTCCAGTCCGCCTACCGTTAACCACAGATGATTGTTCAAGTACCCATACATGAACCATGCGTACTGCTGTTCTTCAGCTGCTAGAGCATTATACATGTACTCGCCCATATAGATGAGCTTGTCGAGGATGAGCTTCTTATCCGTTGCACTGAGATCGTCATACAGCCAGTCATAGACGACGCCCAGTGATTCCAGCTGATGTGCTGGTGCAAGGTCACGGTTCAGGTTCCATTGTCTATTGGTTGGGTCTTGACTTTTGCCCCAAGTGATGTAGTTGACAGACGCTTTAGCCCACTGTAGAGTCGCCATCAAGTACTTGTTAGGATCCTCAGGTGCCGACGCTCCAGGATCTGATGTAACTAGAATCGTATCGAACTTCACCTTCAAGTGCTTATATTTAATCTTGAGTGTATGTTCACCCTTAGCTAGGCCAGCCAGAGAAGTAATCTTTACCCACTGCCATTCTTGCGGTTGATTAATCGTTGGCGCTGCTGCTGCATACTCACCGCCATCGACGCTGTAGTAGAATCCGTTTTTGCTTACATTCTCGGTTTTGACTCTAACCCATACGTCATAGCTGCCATCATTTGTATTGAAGGTGTAAGTGATGTCCCCTGCCGCTCCAGCAGCCGGGAGAGTATTAGCATCTGCTCCTGTCTTCACGGAAGCATATCTCGCACGGGATGCTGTTGTATCATCAGAGTGGACTGCTGCAGGTGAGGCTATCGCGGCCTCCTCCACTTCCTTCCAATGCTGCTCCGTACCGATTCCAGACGGAGTCCAAGCTAGATCTGAAGTAATAACGAGCTTGTCCAGCTTCGTATTCGTCATGACCTTAAGCGTATGCTCTCCGCCAGACAGGGAGGAGAATGACGCTGCTTCAACCCACTTCCATCCGCCTGCTGTGATTGGAGGTGCTTGCTTATAGTCTTCAATATCTGCGGCTAGATGAAGGACAGGATTGGCAGAGTCTGTTGCTACTCTAGCCCAGACTTTATAGGCTTGCGTAGTTGGAAGAGTAACCTTGTACTCTACATCTGCTTTCTCTGCGGGATTTGGCAGCTGTGTGATGTCTAGCTTGCCTGTGTCCACATACTTCGCACCTGAAGCGGCATCATCACCCGCTATTGTAGTATTTGCCGTAAGAGATGCATCCTCCGCCTCGAGCCATCTCGTATCCGAGACCGATTGCTTCTGCGTGAGGACAGCTGCTGTAGCAAGATTTTGAGTCGTATAGGCAACGAATTTCTGCCATAATTCGGCTTCATCCCCATCGCTGAAGTTGACAGCTGGAGGAGTCTTGAGCAGTTCATTCGCTTCTTGCAGGGCGAATCGATTCCAGATTGGATTATGAGACCCCCCTGGCTTAATAGCATCTCTAAGCTCGTTCATTCTGTCTTCGTCCATGAAGATCTTGGGATGAACGTCAGCATATGATTGAAGCAGTGATTGATTAATATTAGCCGCATTCGCGGCAAAATCATTAGCAGGCTTCTTAGGTGCTAAAGCCGGATCAGGAATCGGACCTGCAGCAAAAGCAGCTGTTATGATTTCATTCGCTTGAATATTTCCATTCGTATCCTTCAGTGTTTGGCCTGCAATTTTTATTTTGTTGTCTACGCCAAGTAAAGGGTTCTGAAGATTAATCGTCAGATCTTTCCCACTGATGCTTACAGAGTCCCATGGCGTCAGAGCGCGATAGCTTGTCCCATTATTACTAGATATGGACAAGGCGCTTTTTAAGTTCCCTCCGGAGTGATCGACAATGGATTCATTGAACGTTAGCTTTACTGTTTTTTCATAGTTGCTCACTTGAATGCCTGTCGGTGTTAATGGAGGTACTACAACCGTTTTGTCAATAACTAGGAATGGCTGCTGCCCTACATATCTCTCCTTCGATTTGAGATTTCGTTGTGGCGCTGCCAGTGAATTCATAAGCACTATATTTGCTTTTTTGTTGTTCGCTTTCTGTGCAAGTACATAAGATGTAATATCCGCTTCATAGTAGCCTTGCTCTGGTGCCATTACGAACTCGGCAACCTTGTCGCCATAGGCCCCATTATCCGGTCTTGTATTCCACGTTAGCGTGGTCTCGTCCCATGTATCGGTCTGAACAGCATAGGCGGATATCGTGGAGCTAACCGTGGAAGACTCTGCGAACAATTTTAATTTGACCGATACACCGTTCGTGTCTGCTGGGACTGAAGATAATCCGAACCGCATATAGCCCCTCCTAGAGTTCGTGAGCGCGGTATTATCTTCTCTTACCACAATCTGGTGTGGTGAGGTTGCTCCATTGTAAGTGGTATCTCTCTCCCCATCTTTACTAGAGACATAAGCGTCTGCTTCAGGCAGCACGCTTGCCACCACTGCCGCACTCACTTCTCCAGACACAGGCAGCAAGCCAGCCAGCAATGTCATGAACATGGAAGCTGCGACTACTTTACTTATCGTACTTCTCAACTTGACAATAATCATCCACTTACCTCCCAATTAAGTATGCGCTTACGATAATCGTGTGCTCTCTTGAACGTCATGTTCCTCCTTATTAAAGTTGGGAAAAGGGTGAGAACCAATCGTTCCTCCCCTCGTCCACGTCCACATTTGTAATTATACGGGTATTCCTGCTGCCTGCTACGAGACAATCTTGCGATTATGCTAGACAATATAACTGTATCTCATTAAGAATTCATTCTCTTCCTATAATCTAGCGGACTAAGTCCAAAATGCTTCTTAAACTGTTGAGAGAAATAATTGACATCCTCGTAGCCGACTTGATTAGCAATCTCATACACCTTATCCGAGGTCTCAAGCAGCTTGTTCCTAGCAAGCTTCATACGCTCTGCCACGATATAATTGCCTACTGTCATCTCCATCTCTTGCTTGAACAACGTACTCATATACGTCTTGCTCATGGATACTAATTCAGCAAGCTCTTGAAGATTAATAGGCTCTCCGCAATGCTCCGAGATATACTGCTTCATCATCTTGACCGTTCTTGTTGCCTGCTGGTCCCTAGTCCCCCGCATGACCTCAACCAGCCGATATGCTCCTTCTTCAAGCCGTCTGACTGCACATAGTCGGAAGTAGCTGCGGATGGTCTCATACGGAAGACACTTGCCACCTAGACCAACATCCTTTCCCTCATCCCACTGCAATTGGAACCGTTCATTCGTGAGCTCTTCAATGGCTGTCTGCAGCCAGAGATTAGCTAACGGACCCAATAGGTAATAATTATCCTCCACCCACAGCTCCAGCAGCTCCAGTGTCTCGACAATAAGCAGCGGGAAGGTCTCCAGCCTAAGCTCACGCACATGATTGAGCCACTTCTCCATAAGTGTACGGTGATGAGGAAGTCTCTTAATCAGCAGCCTGGCTGCATCCCTCTCGCGAATCTCCTTAATCTTATCCGTCGCCTTCTGCAGTGACTGAGTCAGTATAGCGTCCTCAATAGGCTTCGTTATGTAATCAAGCGCGTTCAACTGTATACTCTTCTTGGCATATTCGAAGTCATCATAGCTAGAGACGACCATACACATCATCCACGGGTATTGCTCGTTAATCTGATTAATGAGCTGTAATCCATCCATGATGGGCATTCGAATATCCGTGATGCACAGATCTGCGAAGGAATGACTAAGCCATTCCAACGCCTGTTCACCATTAGCAGCCGTCCCAGAGACGACTGTCGTATCATTGAAGGCTTCGACTGCAACCGATAATCTTCTTCGAATGAGGTGAACGTCATCTACAACTAGGACACGTATCATAATTCCGCCTCTTTCTTATTACGATATGGGAAGGTGATGATGACCTCAGTTCCCCCTCCAGGAGACGAAGCAATGGACACTCCAGATTCAGCATCCTGATAGAAGGCAGTTAATCGGTAATGCACATTCAGCAGACCTACTCTGGCAAGCTTCATGAACTCCACTTCCGTCCTTGGCTGCTTCAGTGCTTGTTGAACCTGCTCCAGCTTCTCTTGCTGCATCCCTGTACCAAGATCAACAATCATAATTCGAATGTAATTGTCTGTTGTTCGCTGAGCTGTTATACGTATCTCTAATGGCTCCGCGTTGACCTCATAGTTATGCTTAATGCTGTTCTCAACGAAGGGCTGCAGCACTGCCTTCAGGCAAGCTGCCCGTGCTAAGGATGGATCAAGTTCCACATGGCTGACAATATCCTCTCCGTACATACTCTCCATAATATGGATATAGTCCTTCAGATGATTCACTTCTTCCTCTAGAGTAACGAGTGTATCCTGATAGTTCGAAGTATATCTGAGCATCTTGGATAGAGCGATTGTCATGGACTGAATGCTCTGCTGCCCAGCTAGATAGGCCATGGAATTAATTGATTCGAGCGCATTGTATAGAAAATGGGAGTTGATCTGAGCCTGCAGCGCGGACAGGATAGCACGCTGCTGAACGACTCGAACTTCGGTAAGCTGCACAATCGAGCTCTCGATTCGTTCTAACAGATGGTTATACGCTTCGCCCAGCTCTCCTACTTCATCAGTCCCTCTCACCTCCGTTCGAATATCAAAACGCCCTATTCTAGCCATCCGGATCGTTCGTCTGAGCTCCTTCAAGCGCTTCGTAATGGACCTAGCGATGAGGTATACAAAAAAGGTCGAAACCATAAGGCCAATAATTGTCATCAGAATCGTCCAATTAAGAATGCTGCTAATACTTCTAGCCAGATCATAATAAGGAACAAAGGATATGACTTGCCACTGGGACCCTGGAATGGTCTGATACACAATCATCTGACTAGCGTCGGAATGATAGAATGAACCTTCCGAATGGCCTCGCAGCTGCTCAATCAACCTACTTGGGAGCTGCTGATTCACTTGTGTCATGTCCGGGGCGGACACGATCGTTCCTTCCAGATCGGCGATCAGAGTGTAACCGTTCTCACCAAGCTTAATCTCATCTAAGATGCTCTGAATATGAAGCAAGGAGATATCCATAAACAAATAGACGGTGTGCCCATTCATCTGAAATTGTTGCTTGTAGGTCAGAACAGGCAGTATTCGCTTCTGATTGAACGGGTCAACATAATCCGATCTAAGCTCAACCTGCTGTACGCGGCCCCCTTCCGCATGATTGGATTGAATCCAAGAATCATGATGAAAAGTATAGCCTGTCTGAAGCAGTACATCATTAAGGTTATTATTCCGAAAAATATTCTCATTGCCATTCCGATTAACCAACGCAATGGAGAGCACCTCGGGATGATAGGTGATATAGGGGGTAATAAACCGGGATTCAATCTGAAGCATCGCATTCGTCAGGTTGAATCGATCTCCAGCCGGCAAGCTTGACCAATGCCTAAATTCATCACTCTCGGCAATAGTCTGGAAGAACTGAATATCATCACTTATGTACCTTGCTAGATTAAAGTTGGATTGTTTAATAATTTGATTGCTGAATCGAGATACATCTGCTTCAATCGCTTGGGAGCTCTGCAAATAACTGAAGGTTCCTATCGAAGTAATAACCGTTGCAATGACGGTTGTTATAAGAATAATAAGCTTCCATTGCAACGAGCTTCTTATGACTTGCAGCATCATGTTCTCTCCCTTGTCAAGATGTTCACTATCATTATACCTTGATTCACAGCATACGAAAATGAACGAAAGCCCCACTTCCTATTGGAGTGAGGCTTACAGTTTGTCTGATAGGACTTATTTTAAGACAGCTGATTCCGTAGATAAGTTAAGTTCAATGGTCTTGGTTCCAGCTGTGAATCGCCAGACCCCTCCCCCAAGATCTGTATAATTGACTGTCTTTGGAGTACCTCCTGCCGCAGACCATGTTAAGGCTGTCGCATTTCTCCACATTGTGCCCGTCTTCTGCAGGCGAACAGCAAGCGAGGGCTTAGCTGTGTTCGTATTGTCGAAGCGGCTTACACTTCCCGCAGAAGCGGTTACTCCTGACATAGTGAGAGGCGTTACTGCAAGCTTGGCGCTTGATCCTTGCATCAGGTAACTATTGCCTGATTGCGAGTAGCTCTGCTTCTCTGGGAAGAATCTGAGCTCCATCTGATGGGATGCACTCAGAGCAATATCATCTACCACAATGAGCACATCTGGCTTCATGAAGATTAAGTGCCTTGTATACTTGCTCACATTGCGGCCAGCAGTGTAAGCGGGTGCACCTTCCCCTATGATATGGTCGAAGTCTGCAGATGTATAGGCTTTGCGAATTGCCGGTCTTGCATTCTTCACTCTATACTCCCAGCCTGAGAACCATGCTCCCCCATCTCCCATCTGACCAAGACCATCAATGAGCAGTGTATTGTGATTGCTCGTGTACTTATAAGCATAGCCATCATCGTTAATCAACCATTCGCCGTTACCGAACAAGGAGAAATGATTGACATCAGGATGAACATGTGCTCCTCCCATATCATATTCCACGTTATCCAAGTTCTCATGCCCCATATAAGGCCCAGACTTGAAGCCAATAACCGCCTCGTCTCCGCTCCATCCAGACCGGGCGTACACTAGTCCCATATCACCAAAGTGCTTCAAGGTAGACTTCCCTGCATTTGCTGGAGAGACAGGACTTACGCCAGCATTATAGTTCACCAAGCTTAGCCACTGGAAATCCCCGTCGTCAATGCCGGAATCCAGCAGTTCTTGAGCCAGCCATTGGGCTGTTCCATCATTGTATTGATTGGCTAGCGTCCTCAGGATAAATCCAGGACCATACCAATTGGACCTAGGCGAATCAGCAAATTGAAAATGACTATTAGCTATAGTCCAGCTATTGCGAGGCAGCATATTGTACAAGGCATAATCCGATGTCTTAGTCATCCATGTCTCGCCATATAAATTGGCCCCAAGCAGCTTCTTGGCAAGCTCCATGTACATAGTGACATAGCCCATACCATACTGCCAATAGCCGACCCCCTCGTGACTTGCACCATCATCACTTAAGTTGTTCATAACGGACGTATACTTGGACGTTGCGGTGTTCAACCATCCAATCGCTGGACTATGTTCATCGTATATGGCTGCCGCTGCTCCTGCTAGTCCAGTCATATTTACCCATAGATGATTACCCATATAATCTTCTCTCCACCAGCCATCCTGGCCATTAATAGCTAATGCGCTATCATTCATGATTGCCCCTCGTTCAATCAACCTATCCCGAATGCTATTCTTCGTCGTATCCGTAAGATGGTGGAACAGCCAGTCATAGAATAAGCCTAGTCCAAGCAGCTGATGGGCAGCAGCCAAGTCATTATTCGTATTCGTCGTCCCGTTGCCCCAGGTAGGATAGTTCAAGGAAGCAGTTGCCCAGCTAAGACCAGCCATTAAGTACTTGTTAGGATCCGAAGGAGCACCTGCTGACGTATCGCTAGTTATGAGAATCGAATCCAGCTTCAGGTTCGTATTCCTGTACTTAAGGTTAATCGTATGACTTCCGCTTACGAGGTTATTAACGGTCATAACCTTATGCCAGATCCATTCGGTTCCATAAGCAGGGTACGACGTGGCATAGCTGCCTCCATCCATGTTGTAGTAGAAGGAGTCTGCATCATCACTCGGGGCCTTCACTCTAGCCCACACACTATAATTGACTCCTCCGGTGGCATTGAATTGATACCTCGCATCTGGTGCAGCATTGTCCACTGGTGTAGGCGCCCAGTTCGAAGCAGACTTCACACTAATGTATTTGCCCTTCGTTGCGACGACATCATCTGTGTAGATCTGCATAGGACTTGCGAGTACTCCATCTTCCGCCTGTAACCAATGCTGCTCTGTCCCAAGACCAGACGGGGAATAGGCAGCATCCGTTGTGAACATAAGCTTGTCTATCTTAACTCTGCTCTGCCTATACCGAATCTTCAATTGATGCTCGCCTTCCACAAGCTTGACATTGCTCTTAATCTTAACCCACTGCCACCCTGCCGCCTCAGGTCCTCCCATATATTCATAATTCCCGCTGTCGAATGCCATATAGAAGGAATGTGCACCAGTATCCGGCAACTGAACCCGGGCCCAGATGTGATAATTAGTATTGCCCGGCAGCGTTAAGCTGTAATTGGCATGCGGGGGATCGAGTGGACTTGGTGCTGATAGCGTCGTACCGTTCGATGGGACCATGACGTACTTCCCTCCAGCTGCCCCTGCTTCACTGTAAGCTTGCATAGGTGAAGCAAGTTCTCCATCTTCGGCTTCTAACCATCTCGTTACGGAGAGGGTCCGATTCTGGGTGAGCAGATACGCCATTGCTAGATTAGACATATTCGTTCCATTCGGCCGCTGCCATTCCTCTGAATCCGAGCCGTCACTATAATTGACAGGAGGCGGTGTCTTCGTTAACAACTGATTCATGTTGTCCTGGAAGCTGCCCCATAGACTAGCATGTGTCCCTCCTGCCTGAATCGTCGTACGGAGATTATTCACCTTCGCATCATTAATATACATTCTGGGATGCACATTGTTGTAGGAAGTCAAGGTCGTCTGGTTGACCGTATAAGCTTCCGCTTCTGCAGCCGGATAAGCTGCCGCTAAGGCCACTGTTGTGAAGACCAAGAGTGCAGAGACAGAACGCACCACATTCATCATGGATTCCCCTTCCACATGTTAGCGCATACATTCACGCTATATGCTCATCATAAGCCAATAGTTACTAGAGCTATACTAGGCAGAATCACGATTTTACTAGGCAAAGTCACTGTCATTCATCGATGTAACAATATGGCAGGAATCCTATGCAACAATTACGCAGCTTGATTCGTTATAAGCTGTGCGTTATACAACTACTTCACTTCAGGAGAGGTCACCACATGAAAAAAAACAACTCCGCACATCATTACGAAGCTATTGTGGGACTGCCCGCAATGATGGAGCTTCAGCCGGAGAGCTTGAGACAAGCTGGAACGCCTGCTTCGTCAAGTCTTAACTAGCGATGGTATTCAGCAGCCTGTTCTTCCTATTCCTGTTCCTGCCTACCGTCCTGCTGCTGTACTACAGCTCCCCTTGGCGGCTGAAAAACCTGATTTTATTTGCAGCAAGCTTGTTCTTCTATGCATGGGGCGAACCGGTCTATATCGCCATCATGCTGTTGTCGACCGTAACCGACTACAGCTTCGGCCTACTGCTGGATCGCCCTTCGGACAGCCAAGCACGCAGGAAATTCATCGTGGTACTGTCGGTTATTGTGAACTTGGGGTTATTGTCTTTTTTCAAATATGGGGACTTCCTCATTACGAATGTGAACAGCCTGCTTGGTACCGATATTCCGCCAACTGAACTGCCGCTGCCGATCGGAATCTCGTTCTACACGTTCCAGTCCATGTCTTATATTATTGATGTCTATAGAGGGAAGGTGAAGGCACAGCGCAGCTGGCTTGACTTCGGTACGTTCGTCGCCCTCTTCCCTCAGCTCGTAGCCGGCCCTATCGTGCAATATTCAACAATTGCGGAGCAGCTGCGCCACCGGACGGTGGATATGCCCATGTTCGCGGAAGGTGTAAGAAGATTCACGATCGGCCTTGCGAAGAAAGTGATCCTGGCGAACAATATTGGTCTGCTGTGGGATGGAATCTCGAGCACAAGTGCCGATACGTTGCCTATATTGACCGCTTGGCTTGGCATCATCGCCTTCGCCTTCCAGATCTACTTCGACTTCAGCGGCTACTCTGACATGGCGATTGGACTTGGTCTCATGTTCGGCTTCCGCTTCAGTGAGAACTTCAATAAGCCATACGCGGCACGAAGCATTACAGACTTCTGGCGGCGCTGGCATATCTCACTCAGCAGCTGGTTCCGCGATTATGTCTATATTCCGCTTGGCGGCAATCGGCGAGGTGCTTGGATTCAGCTGCGCAACATTATGGTCGTCTGGCTGCTCACCGGATTCTGGCATGGCGCGAGCTGGAACTTCCTGCTGTGGGGGCTGTACTTCGGAGTTATTCTCGTGTTCGAGAAGTGGGCGGGGCTGAGGCTGCTAAGCAAGCTGCCGAGCTGGGTGGGTCATATATATGCCATCCTGCTTATTCTAATCGGGTGGGTGCTCTTCGCCTTCGACGAGCTGCCGGCTGTGGGCCGTTATCTCGCTGCAATGATGGGAATGAACGGACAAGCTTGGGTGGATTCTGGTACAGGGTATTTACTCTATACGAATGCGATTCTTCTTGCTGTGCTTGTTGTCGCTTCCTTGCCTCTTAAGTATTACTTCGTGGTGAGGCTTCGGTTCGCCGCTTATAGCAGACCAGCCTGGCATGCAGTGCTTCTGCTGCTATCCATCGCTTATTTGGTAGATGCGAGCTTCAATCCTTTTCTATACTTCAGATTCTAAGAACACTAACCACATGATAGGAGCCTGCACGCATGTCCAGAACAACAGATCGGCTATACGTATTCGGCTTCCTTGGTCTACTTGGGGGCTTATCGCTTCTCTTCCTTCTGCTGCCCAAGCTGAGCTTCTCAGAGCTGGAGAATCGCAGCTTAGAGCGTAGTCCCGAGCTTACGTGGGACAATCTATGGTCTAAGGCGTTCGCCGAGCAATCGGAGAACTTCGTGACCGACCACTTCCCCTTCCGGGACAGCTGGGTATCGCTCAAGTCGATGACAGAGCAGCTTAGGCTGCAGCAGGAGAACAACGGAATCTACAAGGGGCAAGACGGCATGCTGCTTGAGAAGTTCGGTCAGCCGGACTATCTGCTGCTTAAGCAATATGCGGAGGCAATTGGGTCGTTTGTTAAGGGTCATGGTAAGGCTAAGATGACCTTCCTCTTGGCTCCCAATTCGATAGGCCTGTATCCCGAACGACTGCCCTTGCTTGCTTCTGCGTATCCGCAGAACGAGGTGATTCGTTACGTCCAGCAGCAGGTAGCCGGAAGCCTAACATTCTTGAATGGCTATGAGCTGCTGAAGCCCTATTTGAAGGAAGACCGACCGCTCTATTATCGGACCGACCATCATTGGACGACCTATGGGGCATACTTGGCCTATGCGGCATATGCTCGCCAGATGGGCTGGCAGCCGAAGCCGGAATCAGACTTTGAAGTGGAGACGGTGACAAGGTCATTCCTTGGCAGCTACCATACACGCAGCCAATTCAGCGGTCTCACACCGGATACGATCGAGATTTATCAACCGAAGGAGCCGGTCAGCAGCGAGCTGTACATTGCGGATACCGATAAGACGCGGAATAGCTTGTATGATTCCAGTTATCTGACGAAGAAGGATAAGTATGGATATTTTCAAGGGGGCGTGCACGCTCTTATGACGTTTAAGTTGAAGCTGAAGCCTGAGCATGTGGATCGGCAGAAGCTGCTCGTCATTAAGGACTCGTACGCTCACAGCATGCTCCCCTTCCTGTCGCTTCACGTACCGGAGCTTCACGTCATCGACATCCGTTATTACAACGGGAACATTGGGGTCTACTTGATGGAGAATGAAATCGAGGATGTGCTGCTGCTGTTCAATACGTCCACGTTCGTAACGAATCAGGAAGTGTTGAAGCTGGGGAGATGAGACAATGCAGAGCTCGAGCATGTGCTTGGCTAGACTCATCGTTGAGGCTCACCCTAGCGGCCGCGACCGCTCTAGTGCTGAATTTCAGCACTGCAGCTCAACCTGCACGGTCCGTGGCTCCTCAGCTCCACTTAAAAAATCCCCCAACAGGTACTGCTCGATCTGCTGGGGGAACTCTCCCTTACCTAATACCTCCGAATGACAATCGCAGCATTTACGCCGCCGAACCCATAAGAGTTGGAGACGGCTGCTTCCACTCGCACCTCGCGAGCTTGGCCCGCCACGAGGTCAATCTGAGCTTCAGGATCCACTTCCTTCAGATTCGTCGTAGGCGGAATCCATTCATGATGCATCGCGAGCGAGGTGATGGCCGCCTCAATAGCACCTGAAGCGCCTAGCGGATGGCCGTACAGTCCCTTCGTCCCGCTAACCGCTACAGGCCGGTCGCCGAACACTTGACGTATAACCTTGGACTCCGTCACGTCATTCAAGGTTGTCGACGAGCCGTGCGCATTAATGTAGCTGACCTCGTCCGGTGACATGTCGGCGCTGCTAAGCGCCAGCCTCACGGCTCTCGCCGCTTGCGTTCCGCATGGCAGCGGAGCACTCATGTGGTAGGCGTCATTCGTAAGTCCGAAGCCGACCAGCTCAGCATAGATGCGCGCGCCGCGTGCACGGGCATGGGACTCTTCCTCGATGACGAGGATGGAGGCCCCTTCCCCCATGACGAAGCCGTCCCGGCTGCGGTCGAACGGCCGGCTCGCGCTCTCGGGCATCTCGTTGCGGGTAGACATGGCGCGAAGCATATCGAACGCGCCGAAGGAGAGCGGCGACAGCGGAGCCTCCGCTCCGCCTGCGAGCATCACGTCAGCTTCGCCGCGCTTGATCGCCTGCATAGCGCGTCCGATGGCCACGGCTCCCGATGCGCAGGACATCGCATTCGTCTCGTTCGGCCCGGTGAAGCCGAACTCCATCGCGAGGTTGCAGGAGGACGCCCCCCCGAAGACAGAGAAGCCCAGTGTCGGCGATACGCTTCGATAACCGCCGCTATAGAACTGACCGCACTGCTCCTCCGCATAGGAGATGCCGCCAAGCGCACTGCCCATGAAGATGCCGGCCCGCTCCCGCTCCGGATCCTCCGCTCTGATGCCCGCATCCCTCAGCGCCAATGTGCCTGCAGCGACTGCGAATTGCGAATAGCGGTCCATGCGGTGTGCACGTCTTTTGTCCATATAATCCAAGGGGTTGAAGTCAGCTACTTGTGCTGCAATTCGGCTCCTGAGCCCCTCTGGTACGAATCGGTCGATCGGCCGCACGGCGCTCTCTCCGCGCACGACCCCCTCCCACATCTGTCCTGCTCCAACCCCAATCGGGGTGACACAACCAATTCCGGTAATTACCGCTCTACGCTCAGCCATACTGAACCACCTCTGCTCTCTTGTCTGCTGCCCTCTTAAGTCCGGCTAACGTCCGGTCCGCGATGTGATGGACGAATACATTCCCGATGAGATCTGCCGCCGCTCTCACCCCGATAGCCGGTCGATTCCACTTATGCACGATCGTCACAATAATCTCATCTCCAAGATTCGTCAGATTCCATTCCACATCCATCCCCTTGGTCACCCCGCGAATATGACGGTATCGGACAACCGACTCTGCGGCGTCGATCTCCATCTCACTCATCCACCATACCGGCCACTTCAGCCCCCTGCCAAAAGGTCTCACCGCCGCCATCTCCACAATGCCGCCCTTCGCGCTGTCCCCTTCAAGAAACTTCACTGAGCGGTAGTGGGGAAGCAGCTCCGGCCAACGGTCGACCTCACTCGCCAAGCGAAAAGCTTCCTCCTGCTTCGTATGAAATACCGCTTCGTTCCATGTATACATGCCATCACCTTATCCTTGTTGGAATCTGCTTGCTCATCCAGTCTGAACGAGCTTCGCCCGGTGTTCTGCAATCCCCAATGTAACCAGCCAAGGCTGCTGCTGCTCGAGGCGTACGAACCAGCGTGCTCATCACAGCCTGCCATACCGGGGGGTGCTCGATCCCCCAGCTAATAAGCCGCTGCAGAAGGGCTGGTCCGGCGAACTCCTGCCTGCACCTTCTCTCATAATGGAGGAGCGGACTGCTGGAGTTCTGTTCCAACGCATCGACAAGCGCTTCAGCTCCAAGCTCAGCCCCTCTTAATGCCCGGTAGATGCCCTGACCGGTGAGCGGGTCATAGTAGCCGGCAGCGTCTCCGATAAGCAGCAATCCATCTCTGACTAACGAAGTGGTCGGCCTGTCGAATGGCCCGCTTGCCAGCACATCACCTTCCAGCACAGCATCCCTCAGCCTGCTCGCGAGACCTGGCCAACGCTCGCTAGCCGCACGTATGGCCGCTTCCTTATCCCGCGCAGCTAGGCCCGCCGCTGCCGGCTGGACGACCATCGTCAGATTCGAAGCGCCACCACCGACGGGGGCCATTCCAAGGACGAGGTCAGGAGCCAGGAACAGCTCGACAGCCTGTCCGATGGCCGGCAGTCCTTCTACGCGGGCACTGAACGCCGCCTTCCGTCTCCTGCCAGCCTTCCTGAGTCCCGAGGTGCGTGCGATATTGGACCTCAGACCATCGGCCCCGACGATGAATGGAGCTTCGTACTTGAAGGCCTTCTCGCTTGCAGTCATCCGTCCATGAACACCTTGGATCCTGCCGTGCTCCATGAAGACCCCTTCAGCAAGCATTCCCTGCTGGAGTTCAGCCCCCGCACTTAACGCTTCCTCAAGCAGCCATTGATCCAGCAGCTCTCGCTTGCAGCCAACGCCATACATCCCACTAGGGTACGAGGCCTCTACTTCTTGGCTGCCTGATACCATTCTCCACCCGCACAGCAGGCTGTAGTGCTCCAGCGGCAGCAGCGGGGAGCGAGCCAAGGACAAGCCAAGCCGGTTCAGCGCTGCAACCGCTCCCGGGTTCAATGCTTCCCCGCAAGGCTTGCGCCGGGGGAAGGTCGCTGCATCGAGAATACGTACTCGAACGCCTTGTCTGGCAAGCAGCCAGGCCAGCGTGCTTCCGGCGGGTCCTGCTCCTGCGATGATGACATCAGGCACGAGCACGGTGAACTAGGGCCAGCCTGTAGGGAAAGTGCCGGTGAACCTTCACCTCGCCGCCCACCTCCTTAGCAAGCAAGCGTGCTTCGGCAGCGGTGAATGAACGAAGGACAGACATTGGTCCGTCATGCTTCGTTACAGGGCTTCTCCATACGAACCTAGCGAGCAGCTGAGCGGCACGGTAGGCAAGCGGATGACGCTCCAGATCCGTGACGACCCAGCCTGATCGTGCGACGCGGTTAATCTCGGCGAGCATGAGAACGGCCTCCTCATCGGTCATATGATGCAGAGCAAGATTGCTGAAGACGATGTCGAAGCTGTCCTCCCCATAGGGCAAGCAAGTCCCATCCGCCTGTACGATGCTGACCCCCTCTACTCCCTTCGTCCTCCGGGAAGCAAGCTCTACGATTCGAGGATGCAGATCTGCACCGACAATCTCAACCTTGATACGGCGGGCATGGCACCATTTGTGAACAGCCAGGGGGATATCGGCAAGCCCAGTCGCTACATCAAGCATCCGAATACGGGAAGTCCGGCCGCTATGATGAAGCTCGAGCAGCATGCGGCGCAGATGAGTGAACAGCGCAGGATTACCGCCCAAGTAGCGATTCACGTTCCACACCTCGCCTAAGCTTCTCTCGAGCTCGGCAGGCTCCACCGCCTCCTCTTCATCCAGCCACTCCTTGGCCATCAGTCGCTCCATCTGGTTCTTCCTCCTCATGTGTTCAGCAGTGTCTTCTCTAACGATTTCTTATATTGTTATTGTTTTCCTTATTTTTTATCCACATTCGTGAGAAAAGTCTCATCTGCCGCAACTTCCCACACTACTCTGCGTCTCTTATACTAGATTCATAGAGGAGAGTGATAGGAAAGTATGAAATGGAAGATGACCGCTGGACTAGCCTTCCTGCTTGCCGTGCAGAGCTTATTCAGCTCCCTTGCCTTCTCGGCAGCGGCTGTATCTCAGACGACAAACTACCGAGTCTATCAGAATGACCAGGCGCTGAAGGAATTCGCCACTCAGCAGCAAGCGGTCGCCTATGCGAAGTACTTCACGTACACGCATGTAGAGAAGATTGCCGGGCGAGCTTGGGTATGGGACAACTTCCCGAAGTTCAAGCTGTATCAATACGGCAAGTCCAGCACTAGTCTGGAATTCCGTACGTATGAAGAAGCGCTCGCCAAGGCGAAGACGCTGAAGAATGTACATATTCGTAATCTGGAGCAGCCAGGATGGGTGTATCAGTCCTATGCCAAGTTCCAGCTGTATCAAGGGGACAGCACGTCCTCGAAGTGGGGGTTCCTTACCTTAGCGGAGGCTAAGCGAGAGGCGGCCAAGTGGGGCAATGCTCATATTATCGATCTGACCACGAATAAGTGGGTCTGGGTTAATGTAACGGCTGCTGCTGAAGCGAAGCTTCGTGCTGGTTCGAAGGTCTACCAGATCACCGTGGACGGAGAGGCTGCTCCGAACTCGAAGACCTATGGATACTTGGCGGACGCCATTGCAGCATCTGCCATGGTTGGTGGAAGCGAAGTGACGAATACGGCAACGGGCAAGATCGTTCATTCCAATGTTCCGTCCTATACCATGCTGCAGAGCGGGAAGCTTGTGAAGTCCTTCATCTCACTTGACGCCGCGCTGCAGTTCGCGAAGTATTATTCGAACGCAGAGGTCATTCGTGATGGACTCGTCATGTGGACCAACATCCCTTATCTGACCGCTTACCAAGGGGACAAGAAGGTGAAGTCCTTCCACACGATTGGCGGAGCTATCGCCTTCGCTAAGTACTACTCGAATGTGTATATCCGTACACCGGATAATCGCTCGCTGTGGAATAATGCGAAGAAGCTCACTTATCTCGGATGGAATGGAACGTCCAGCACAACAACTGTGCTCGCGCACATTGCGAACACACAAGGCCTTAACATCGATTCACCGACGTGGTTCGAGCTTGGCGCTGCCGACGGAACGCTCATCGATCAGTCAGATGAGGAGCTGGCCGCTCTGATGAAGGAGAAGGGGATCGGGCTTATGCCGCTGGTACACAACAAGTTCGATCGGAAGATGACGACGGCTTTCCTAGCGAACGCTAAGGCTCAACAGAACTTTATTGCAGCTATCGTTGGCAGAGTGGCTTCTCTAGGCGCTATGGGGATTAACCTGGACTTCGAGGAAGTTGCCGGCGCGGATCGAGCGAAGTATACAGCATTCGTAACGGCTCTTGCTAAGGCCTCTCATGCGAAGGGCCTGAAGCTGACGATTGACCTGCCGCGGGGCAGCCTTAGCTGGAACCATCAGACGGCCTATGATCACGCTGCCCTTGCTGGAGTAGTAGATACCATTATGATAATGGCGTATGATCAATATTGGAGCGGCAGCACCTCCCCTGGACCGGTCGCTGGACTCAGCTGGACAGAGGAAGGTGTGAAGCAATTCCTGTCCTACGGCATACCGAGGAGCAAGCTCATGCTAGGCATCCCGTTCTATGTCCGTGAGTGGAAGCTTGACGGGGCAGGGAAGCTGGTTGGCAACCGCGCCATCTACATGAAGGAAGTACCGAAGCTCATTACGGATAAAGGCGCATCCGGCGTATATGACTCTGTACACGGTCAGTACAAGTATACCTATACCGAGAATGGCTTCACTTATCTCTTCTGGGCTGAGACTCCCGAGACGGTCAAGGCAAGGATCAATATCGCGAAGCAATACGACCTCGCAGGCGTCGCTGCATGGCGTCTCGGCTATGAGAACGGCGATCTGTGGACCATGATGCTTCGTATGAAATAAGAGAGCTCTATTCAGCTAGACAGACGAACCCCCAGCACCGCTCATCTCGAGTTAGCCGGGGGTTCGTTTTTTTTCCTCACTCTATTCCTTCATAAGCCTCAATCAGCTTGCGTATATCCATCTTGGTCATCTGCAGCATCGCTCTTGCCACTCGATTAGCCTTGTCCGTGTCATCGTCCCGCAGAAGCTCGAACAGCGTCGTCGGAACGACCTGCCACGATACACCGAACTTATCCTTCAGCCAGCCGCACACTTGCGCCTTCTCATCTCCGCCTTCGGACAGCTTCTCCCAGTAATAGTCGATCTCCTCTTGCGAATCGCAAGTAACTACTAGGGAGAACGCTTCGCTCAGCGTGAATTGCGGACCGCCATTCAGTACAGTGAATTCTTGACCATCCAGTTGGAAGGTGATGGTCATGACACTGCCTTCTGCTATTCCTTCAATCGGATGCCGCTCCTTCCCATAACGGGTCACTTGAACGATAGATGAATTTGGGAAAATCTCCGTATAGAAGTTAGCTGCTTCCTCCGCCTCTGAATGGAACCATAGAAATGGGGTAATTTTCTGCCTTTGCACCTTACCCGCCAACACGAACTCCTCCTCCAACCTGCTTTTTTACAAGCCCCATTTCAATTTAACACAATCAGGTTGGAAAATCATTCCTGAATTCCATCCTGCTGAATCTTCCTAACTGGAATCCAGATCTCGCTCTTATAGGTTGGTGAAGTCGTATCCTTGCTCTCATTCCATAACATTTCCGGCCCCTCAACCAGCTCGTACGATGAGGATGGGAACCATTCCGAATAGATTCTCCCCCATATATTCTGCAAGGTAGAGGGGAACGGTCCAACCGCTTCGAATACGGCCCATGTCAAGGCAGCAACTTCGAGCTGGTCGAAGTGCTCCGGGCAAGCCTCCGTGGTCGCAGCACCGATATAATGATCCAGGTGCCCCTTCTCCTCCATCCGTCCCTCCGAGAAGTTTGTAGAAGCACTAATTATACCGGAAGGATTGATGTTTGACAGGCTTTTAAGGTGAGTGATCGTCTCTACATCAAGACTCTGCCACATCGCGGCAATATCAGGATTCACCCCATGGAATACGATAGGCACTCTCTTCATTCGACCAACAATTCGAAAAGCTTCCTTCTCCTCAATCCTATAATTCATTTCTGTTCCTCCTCTGACTGTTAGTTGAAACGATACCCGGGGCTGCGACTTAAGCGATTGCCCCATACTGCGCGACTCCGACGGCGTCACCCCATGATAGGCCTGAAAAGCCTTCGTGAAGGCGTCAGGAGACTGATAGCCATAAGCTAAGGCGATGTCTATGATTCTGGCCTTGCTGCTCTGCAGCTCGAATGCCGCTAGAGTAAGGCGTCTGCGTCGTATATATTCCGACAGGCTCATCCCGGCAAGAAAAGAAAACATACGCTTATAATGATAATCTGAGCACAGGGCCAGCTTGGCGGCTTCCTTGTAATCAATCTCCTGCATGAGGTTATCCTCAATATAAGCGAGTGCTCTGTTCATCGACTCCAGTACATTCATTCCTGTCCTCCTCTCCTTGACAATTACAGTGTAATCTATGTGTAGTGGTTGTGCCCGATATTGGCTGCACCACTTTGGAAGGGTCCATATTTTCTGGTCCAGCAGCGAGCTTGGCTGCCGAACTTTTGTCCTCTATACTGTACAACAATAATAAATGACAACAAAAAAACCCGGGAGCGCTGAACGCCTCCGGGTTATTCAATTCTATAGCCTTACCACTCGCCTATGCCAAGATTGAACTGCCAATTGATCCCGAACTTATCGGTTAGACTTCCGTAATAGCTGCTCCAGAACGTCTCCTGCAGCTCCATCTGAACCGTGCCGCCCTCCTTCAGCTTATGGAAGGCCGACTGAATCTCTTCCTTGCTGTCGCACACAAGTGACAGGCTAATGTTATTGCCTACCGTGAAGGGCATGCCGGGGAACACGTCGGAGAACATCACATTGCTTCCGCTAATGCTGAGGCGTGAATGCATCACCATGTTCTTCGCTTCCTCGGGCAATGGATAGTCTGGGTGCTGCGGCGTCTCGCCGAACGTCATAATCTTAGGAGCAGGCAGACTGAATACCTCCGCGTAGTACTCCACCGCATCTCTGCAATTACCAGCAAAGTTCAAATAAACATCAACAGACATTTTCCAATCACTCCTTGTTAGAATAGGCTGGCTTGTCCATCAGTTGGACGATTATCCTAGCCTATTATAACACGCTAACTTATCATAACAGCTTAAGGAATGGTCAAGCCAACAATCTTGCACGAGCGCATGTTAGCGCAGACGATAGCTGAGGTCGTTCCAGCGCAGCTCGTTCCTGAAGCCGCGTATTGTCGTATCCTTGTCGATGACAACCGCTTCGATGCCGACCATAGCCGCCCAATCCAGCAGCTGATCGGTTGTGACCACATAAGAGAATACGGTATGATGCGCTCCGCCTGCATAGATCCAAGCTTCCGCAGAATCACGCAGCGAAGGCTCTGGCTTCCATAGGACACGCGCTACAGGAAGCTTAGGCATCGCATGCTGCGGCTTCACAGCATCAACTTGGTTGATGATGAGTCGGAACCGGTTGCCTAGATCGATTAACGATGCATTCACAGCCTTGCCAGCGCGGCCGTCGAAGACCATCCGTGCAGGATCGGCCTTGCCTCCAATACCAAGCGGATGTACTTCGATACGCGGCTTGTGATCAGCAATGGTCGGACAGATCTCCAGCATATGCGCACCAAGTATAAGCTCATTGCCCGGCTCAAGATGGTATGTGTAATCTTCCATGAAGCTGGTGCCCTCATTACCTGCAATAAGCTTCATCAGACGTGTCAACGCAGCCGTCTTCCAATCCCCTTCGCCTCCGAAGCCGTATCCTTGCTCCATCAGCCGCTGCACAGCTAGTCCAGGCAGCTGATTCATCCCGTGCAGATCCTCGAACGTCGTCGTGAAGGCCGAGAAGCCTCCCTCCTGCAGGAATGCCTTAAGTCCAAGCTCAATACGCGCTTGCTCCGTAATGGATCCCCATGCCGCGCTGCTCCCCCTCAATTCGGAAGCAATCTCATAACGGTCCTGATACTCTTCCAGCAGCTGCTTCAGTTCAGACTCCGTCACATCATTCATCCGCTGAACGAGATCTCCGATTCCATACCCGTTAATGGACCAGCCAAGCTTAATCTGAGCCTCAACCTTATCTCCTTCCGTAACAGACACCTGACGCATATTGTCACCGAAGCGAGCAACCTTAAGATGGCGCCCTTCATTGTAAGCGACAGCCGAGCTCATCCAGCTGGCCATACGGCCGCGAGTCACGTTATCCTCCCAGTGACCGGTAACGACCTTGCGTTCAAGCCCCAGCCTGCTGAAAATATGTCCGAACTCCCGGTCGCCATGCGCCGATTGATTCAAATTCATAAAGTCCATATCGATCGAATCCCAAGGGATATCTCGATTGAACTGGCTGTGCAGATGAAGGAGCGGCTTCCGCAGCTCGGAGAGGCCGTGGATCCACATTTTCGCAGGAGAGAAGGTGTGCATCCACGTTACAATACCCGCACATTCCTCATCTGCCTTCGCCTCGAGGCATAACCGGTAGATATCCTCCGGAGTAGTAGCCACCGGCTTGAACAGGAACTTATAAGCAAATCGAGTATCCTCATTCAGAGCTTGAACGATTGTACGGGAATGCTGAGCTACCTCTTCAATGGCCTCAGCGCCATATAGATGTTGACTGCCGGTTACGAACCAGAATACGTAAGACTTCAAGGGTAACATAATGATTATTCCTCCCAGATTCATGAATGGATCATGCAAGATGATTAACGAATGAAGATTAACTTGTACGAACAGGATTGCTGATCAATCCCTTAGAATTCGTTAACTTGTACATACAAGTTGAACTAACCTTATATTACTTCGTCAGAAATAGTCCCGTCAACCTATTTCATTATTGCGGAAAGCGCCTATTCTGCTACAAAATTGTTATATTTACTTGACAGTGATACAATTTGTATCATAAATTAAATACTAGTAGTAGTGGTTCACAAAAATCGTATGTACTAGCTATGGTTAGTATGACGTTGGGAGTAATGGGCTATGACGATGGGAGAACGATTGAAAGAGCTGCGTCTCAGTAGAAATTTGTCGCAAGAGGAAGTCGCGCGAACCGTCGGCATTACAAGATCGGCCTACAGTCATTATGAGATTAATAATAGACAGCCGGTGTATGAGACGGTGATTAAGCTGGCGGGATTTTTTGAAGTCTCGCTTGACTATATTATCGGCGGAGGGGACAGCTTAAGGCCTCTGGGTGAAGTGACCGCAGAGACCCGTGAAGTGATACGTCTGTTAGATGATATGGATCAGGAGAAGCGCAAGGAATCACTAGATCGATTAATAGGCATGATTAAGGCAGCAGAATACGGCGAGACCTCTTAAGACGGCCCTCGCCTCTTCCGAAGCTTGCTTAGCGGAGCCGCTGCAAGGGCAGCACCGACCACAACACCGCCTGCCGCATATCCTGCTATGATATCCGTTGCATAATGAACGCTGAAGTAGAGGCGGCTCAGTCCCATAGCTGCTATGATTATGGCAGCCATCACTCTAACCGTCCACTTGGCGGTCCGACTGAGCCCAAGACCTTCTACGATCCAGATTGCGCATAAGCCGTATAGCACCATAGCAAGCATGGCATTCCCGCTTGGGAAGCTGGCTCCACTTACGCTTATCCCCCAAGCTCCATCTGGTCTTGGCCGATCGACGATTAGCTTGATTCCTGAATTCAGAGCATAGGCAATCGCCATACTAATTGGAATAGGCCACACGTACCTTGGACCGGTCAACCAGCCGATCACAAGGCTGAGCAAGATCGTAACTGCGATAAGGGCTGCTGAAGAACCAAGCATGGTAAGCGGTTCCCACCATGCAGTCGCCCCCTCTCCCCTCATCTCCTCTGCCTTCGCTGCTACATATTGATCCAGTGCCGTTCCTCCCTCATCCGGAAGCATGAACAAGATAGCAAGGAATACGATTCCACTTGCAATAGCCGTTCCATACCCGATATTCTTCTGAATGCTCACTCTCTAATCTCCCCTTCAGCCGGTGCTCATTGATTCAGCTACCCCGCTTCGCTATAATAATAGGACTTCATTATATTACACAACCCACATAGAGGAAGGATTATTATAATGTACATAGCTGACCAATGGATAGACTACGAGCTGCTTGACACCGGCGGCGGAGAAAAGCTGGAACGATGGGGCAGCTATATCCTTAGGCGTCCAGATCCGCAAATTATATGGCCATTGACCAAAGAAACAGCCAAGTGGAAGCAAGCGGACGGCCACTACCACCGCAGCTCCTCTGGCGGAGGCCAGTGGCAATTCAACTCCGAGCTGCCTGAACGCTGGACGATTAACTATGGGAAGCTAGCCTTCCATATTAAGCCGACGAACTTCAAGCATACCGGATTATTCCCTGAGCAAGCGGTCAATTGGAGCTGGATGATGGACAAGATTCGTTCCGCAGGAAGACCGATTCGCGTACTCAATCTGTTCGCATACTCTGGCGGCGCTACAGTGGCTGCTGCAGCTGCCGGTGCAGAAGTATGCCACGTTGACGCGGCGAAGGGGATGGTCCAATGGGCGAAGGAGAACGTACAGCTGTCGGGACTGTCGGACAAGCCGGTAAGGTTCATCACCGATGATGTGTTCAAGTTCGTTCAGCGCGAACAACGTCGAGGGAAGCAGTATGATGCCATCATTATGGATCCTCCTTCCTATGGCCGAGGACCTAATGGGGAGACTTGGAAGCTGGAGGACAACCTCTATCCGTTCCTGGAGACTTGCCGGACGATTCTATCTGATCAGCCTCTGTTCATATTGGTCAATTCCTATACGACTGGAATCTCTCATTCCGTCCTGCACAATCTGCTTCACTTGACGATGAAGAGCAAGTATGGCGGGTCCATCCATTGCGGAGAGATCGGGTTGCCCATCAGCGCTTCGGGACTCAACCTCCCTTGCGGCATATTAGGGCGCTGGGAGTCAGAGGAATGAGCTACAGCAAGGAAGCGAAGCCTTCAATTCCGGTCTTGTACGAGGATAATCATCTGCTCGTCGTCGTCAAGCCGCCAGGCATTCCTTCACAGGAAGACGAGACGGGCGATCCAGATATGCTTACTCTGCTCAAGGAAGATCTGAAGCTTCGCCACAACAAGCCCGGGAATGTATTCCTCGGGCTTGTTCATCGGTTAGACCGGCCAGTCGGCGGCGCGATGATGTTCGCCAAGACGTCGAAGGCCGCCTCCAGACTGTCAGAGTCCGTTCGCAGCCGCCGCTTCGACAAGAGCTATATAGCCGTCGTACACGGCACACCCAAGGCACGGGAAGGACGTCTGAAGCATTACTTGTCCAAGGATGCTAAGCGCAATGTGGTCACCGTCTATGACTCCCCGGCTGCGGATGCCAAGGAAGCGATTCTTGACTATCGCGTCATTGCCCATCACGCCGGCTTCACATTGGTTGCCGTGAAGCTTCATACCGGCCGCTCTCATCAGATTCGAGCGCAGATGGCGAAGATCGGCTGCCCTCTCGTAGCGGACTTGAAGTACGGGGCACCGAAGTCAGCTGGTATCACGGATATTGCGTTGTGGTCCACCTTGGTCGGTGCCGCACATCCAACCACGAAGGAATGGGTACAGTTCCACTCAGCGCCAAGCGGTTCGCCCCCTTGGGCTTGGTGGGAGTCTCATCATCTCGAGTCTGCCTGGCAGCTGTTCCAAGGTGAGTCAGAGGGCGGTCTGATATGAAGAAGCGAGTGCATCGAACCAGACGAAGGCTCAACTTCATCCTGTTGCTGCTCGGGCTGGCCGGCCTGGCCGTCATCGTTGCCGGACAAGGAAGTGCTCCTCAGTGGCTTCAGCGATTCAGCTCCCCTTCAGAACAAGCAGGTGAAGGACCGCGCCACGTTCCGAACGGAGCCTTGAACACCGGAGAGACGATGCCCACGTCCCCTCTAGCGAGCTCTACACCTGAAGCTAGTCCGTCACCTTCCCCGACCCCTGCACCCCAGTACGCGGAAGCAGACTGGATTGCAGTAGGAGACTTGATGATGCATTCCCCGCAGGTGCCCGGCGCCTATGACGCGAAGAAGAAGCGATACGTATTCGATTCCTTCTTCTCCGAGGTCAAGTCTATCTTAAGCTCCGGGGATTGGGTGCTCGCGAATCTGGAGACCCCTATCGCGGGCAACGATCGCGGCTTCAAGGGGTATCCCCTCTTCAATGCACCGATCGAGCTTGCGGATGCGATGAAGCAGGCTGGCTTCACGATCGTGACGACAGCGAATAACCACGCCCTGGATCAAGGAGTGAGCGGTGCTCTGAACACGCTGAAGACGCTTAAGCAGCATCAGTTCACGGTTACAGGCACTGCGGCCTCTGCCGCAGATGCAGCAGAGCTCGTACTGGTAGAGAAGAATGGAATTGTAATGGGCATGCTTGCCTACACGTATGGAACGAACGGAATTCCTATTCCTAAGGACAAGCCTTATATCGTCAACCTTATAGACGAGAACAAGATTATACAGGACATCAGGAAGCTCCGCGGGGCAGGAGCAGACTTCGTAACGGTCGCCTTGCACTTCGGCAAGGAATATGAGACCGCGCCGAATGAGGAGCAGAAGCGGCTCGCCAGGAAGCTCGCCGCTGCGGGGGCTGATATTATTGCAGGCTCTCACCCGCATGTCATTCAGCCATATGAGGTCGTTGATATGGTGGATGAACAAGGCCGGTCACGCCAAGCGCTCATTATCTATTCAATGGGCAACTTCATCTCTAACCAACGAGGTCTAACGAAGGAATACGGGGTGATCTACAAGGTGAAGGTACGGAAGCAGCTGCACGACGGCACGATCCAGTTAACCGCTATTGAGCCTATTCCTACCTATACCCATCGTTACAAGCCGGACGCCTATTATCGGTATCGCGTCCTTCCGCTGCCAGATATACTGAAGGCATCCGAACCGGACCCTCTCTTGTCCAAGTCAGAGTACCCTGCACTTGAAGCTATGCTAAGCAAGCTTACGACCCGTATCCAATCCATGTCATCAGGAGCAACCGCACCTGCTTCAGCGCCTTAAGCGATTAAGCATGGTTGGCAACCTTCCCTAGTAAGTAGACTAACAGCTGTTGATTATGTGAGGATATCCGGTCCAGCGCTTCTCCAATCATCTGAGAGCGAATCTCCAGACCGCGCTGGGCCTCTGATATTCCCTTCTCTGAGACCGAGATCCATACAATACGGCGATCCTGATCATCTCTTGTACGTACAATTAGTTCATTGCGCTCCATTCGATCGAGCAGGGTGGTAATGGCTGCAGGGGTGGTAGACAAGTACTGCAGCAGGTCAGACGGCTTCATCTGCTCATGCTGCAGCATGAGCTCCAGTACATTAAGCTGTCCCTCTGTTAGAGGCGCAAGCGCATCCTCCAGATTCACCTTCCACTCTCTAGTCAGCTTCGTCCATATTCGAGTAAATTCTTCGGACACCATGTCGCACCAACTTTCTGCCTCTATATGATCCTGTTCCTAATTATACCATCCGATAATGTCGAATAAAAGGTTAACCCAATTAATAATTACAGTCATTAATCGCTACAATCCTGAACATTATGACAGCTTTAGACATACACTGAGCTATAGGCGCTAGCCCGGTACGCTGGTTATGTCTGAAGGAGGGTGTGGAGGATGAACATAGAGTATAAAACGGCAATCCTTCAAAAAGTAAAAGCAATGGGAATGATAAAAGACCCACAATGGCTGGACCGCTTGGATGAGCCGGTGCCCTTGTGGGTCATGCTTGAAATGATGGTTCAGCTCATGGAGCGGCTGGATCCCCCTAATAAGCCTTATGATTGAGCAGGTGCATTAGGGCGGGTAAGTATCGTTGCGATAGAATCATTCTTCTCTACAGGAAGGATGGCTCGGCCAATGGACTTGCGCTCTTCAATCGGAGCCTTGTCCGTCAGCGCTTCGAGCTTAGAGCCCGCTGCGGTAATGGCAATTACCTCCTGTTCCTCTCTGCAATACAGTGCAGCTACCAGATAGGTGCCATTGGACCTCACTCGCTTGCCTTCCTTAATCTCGAACGTCTGCATACCCTTGCCGCCGCGCCCTTGCAGGGCATAATCGAGAAGCAGCGTCCGCTTCGCGTACCCAAGCTCGGATACAACGAGTATCTCCCCCTCGTCTCCTTCGACGAGTAGTGAAGCGATCAGCTCATCATCTTCCTTCAACTGAATGCCTCGCACACCTGCCGCTACACGGCCCATCGGGTTAATGTCACCCTCGTGGAACCGAATGCTCAAGCCTTGCTTCGTAACGAGCAGCAGGTCACCCTGCCCTCTGGATACCATGACTCGGATAACTTCATCACCGTCTGCTACCTTAATGGCAGCAATCGCGGTTGAACGCGTCGTCATATAATCCTTAAGCTCGGTACGCTTCACTTGCCCTCGCTTCGTTGCGAACAATAGGGAGACGCCCTGCTCGCTGAAGTCCTTGACCGGAATGATGCTGACAATGCTGTCATCCTTCGGAATCGGCACTACATTGACGACCGCTGTCCCTGTATCCTTCCACTTGAACTCAGGTATCTGATGAACAGGGAGCATGTAATAGTGCCCCTTGCGGGTGAACAGCAGCAGATTCTCAATCGTGTTCACTTCGAACAAGCTCTGGATGATATCGCCTTCCTTCACTCCGGCGTTCTGTAGCTCTCCGCCCGAGCGTGTGTAGGAGAGCATGCTTGTCCGCTTAATATAGCCGTCATGGCTAAGCGTCACGAGCACATCCTCTGCCGTTACCATAACCTCCAGATTGACCTTAAGCTCTTCAACCTCGCTCTGAATAGAGGATCTGCGATCGATGCCGAACTTCTCTCGAATCTCAAGCAGCTCTTCCTTAATGACACCAATCAGCTTCTTATCGCTGTCAAGAATCGACTTCAGATAAGCGATCCGCTTCATCGCTTCCTTCAGTTCCTTCTCCAGTGACGTAATCTCAAGGTTAGTCAACCGGTACAGCTGCAACGTCAGAATCGCATCCGCTTGACGCTCCGTGAAGCCGAACTTCGCTACGAGATTCGCTTGCGCATCCGCGCGATTCTTCGAAGCCTTAATGGCTGCGATGACTTCGTCGAGGATATTAAGCGCCTTAACAAGGCCCTCTACGACATGGGCGCGGTCCTCAGCCTTCTCCAGATCATACCGGGTCCGGTGAGTCACTACTTCCTTCTGATGGGCGATATAGGCTGTCAAGATCGCTTTGAGCCCCAGCTGCTGCGGCGTTTTGTTCACGATGGCTACCATGTTGGAGTTATACGTCACTTGAAGATCGGTCTTCTTCAGCAGGTAAGCAAGTATACCGCTCGCATCGGCGTCCTTCTTCAGCTCTACGACGATTCGCAGACCGTTCCGTCCGCTCTCATCACGGACCTCTGCGATGCCCTCGACTTTTTTCTCCAGACGGATATTCTCCATCGCGGTAACGAGTCGAGACTTCACGACTTGATAGGGAATCTCGGTAATGACGATCTGCTGGCGCCCGCCACGCATGTCCTCGATTGCGGTCTTGGAACGGATATAGATTCGGCCCTTGCCGGTTGTGTACGCATCCTGAATGCCTTCGCCGCCCATAATTAAGCCGCCGGTCGGGAAGTCCGGACCCTTCACGATCATCATGAGCTCCTCTAGTGAGATATCCGGATTCAGCATCGTCTCTATGCAAGCATCAATGACCTCGCGCAGATTATGCGGCGGAATCTCGGTCGCGAAGCCAGAGGAGATGCCGCTGACCCCATTCACGAGCAGATTAGGATATCTGGAAGGAAGGACGACCGGCTCCTTCGTTGAATTGTCGAAGTTATCCTTGAACAGTACCGTCCGCTTATCGATATCCCGCAATAATTCCATAGCAATCGGTGATAACCGAGCCTCGGTGTAACGCATGGCTGCAGCAGGATCATCATCGATGGAGCCCCAGTTGCCATGCCCGTCCACGAGCATATGTCCCATCTTCCAAGGCTGCGCCATCCGCACCATCCCTTCATAGATCGAAGAGTCCCCGTGGGGATGGTAATTGCCCATCACATCGCCGACCGTCTTGGCCGACTTCCGATACATCTTGTCCGGCGTATTGCCTGCGTCGAACATGGCGTACAGGATACGCCGCTGTACCGGCTTAAGGCCATCTCTTACATCCGGAATCGCCCGGTCCTGAATAATATACTTGGAATAGCGTCCGAATCGGTCGCCGACGACCTCTTCCAAAAACGCCGGCAGGAATTGTTCCAGCATACTTATGTCCGCTCCTTCCTATTCTTCATATTCGGTGAAGTCTACGTTCTCAATAATCCAGCGCTTGCGAGGATCAACCTTATCACCCATGAGCGTCGACACTCGCCGCTCTGCCTTCGCCGCATCCTCAATCTGCACTTGGAGGAAGGTGCGTGTCTCAGGGTTCATCGTCGTCTCCCACAGCTGCTCAGGATTCATCTCTCCGAGTCCCTTATATCGCTGCAGCTCGAAGCTCTTGCCGAACTCCTTCAAGTAATTGTTCAGCTGTTCATCCGTCCACGCATAGCGAACCGTCTCCAGCTTCCCGGACTTCTTGGAGATCTTATATAGAGGCGGCTGTGCGATGTACACCTTGCCCGCATCGATTAACGGCTTCATATATCGGTAGAAGAAGGTGAGCAGCAGCACTTGGATGTGCGCGCCATCCGTATCGGCATCAGTCATAATTACGATCTTATTATAATTGCACTCCTCTGAGTCGAACTCCGGTCCTACCCCTGCGCCAATGGCCGCAATAATTGCCTTGTATTCATCGTTCTTCAATATATCAACCAGCTTCGCCTTCTCCGGATTCATCGGCTTGCCCTTCAGCGGCAGAATCGCTTGAACCTTCGAGTCCCGTCCCTGCTTCGCAGATCCGCCCGCGGAGTCCCCTTCCACGATGAACAGCTCGGTACGAGTGACATCCTTGGACTGCGCTGGAGTCAGCTTGCCGTTCAGATTAGAGCTCTCACTCTTCTTCTTCCCGGAGCGAATCTCTTCCCTTGCCTTACGCGCAGCTTCCCGTGCCCTGGACGCTTGAACCGCCTTCTTCAGCAGCATCTGAGCAACCTGCGGATTCTCCTCGAGGAATACCTGCATCTTGTCCGTGACGACGGCATCGACCGCGCTTCGCGCAGAGGAGCTGCCGAGCTGGTCCTTCGTCTGACCGACGAATTCCACTTCGGACATCTTAATGTTAATGACAGCCATCATGCCTTCCCGCAGATCGTTACCCTCGAGATTCTTATCCTTCTCCCTGAGCAGAGCGGCCTTGCGGGCATAATCATTCATCACGCGAGTATAGGCGGTCTTGAAGCCTGTCTCGTGCGTTCCTCCGCCCCGTGTTGGAATCGAGTTCACGAACGAAGCAATCGTCTCGGTATATCCGTCGTTATACTGAAGCGCAACCTCGACCTCAATCTCATCTCGCTCTCCGTGGAAGTGAATGACCTCATGAAGCACGGTCTTGTCTTCGTTCAGGAACTGGACGAATTGACGAGCTCCGCCTTCGTAGTGGAACACGTCCCCCTTGCCGCTTCGATCGTCCTTGATCGTCACCTTAAGACCGGAGTTCAGGAAGGCAATCTCCTGCAGCCGTTCCGCCAGCGTATCATAGCTGACCGAAGTACCGCTCTGGAACACACGGGCATCCGGCTTGAAGGTAACCTTCGTGCCGGTCCGGTTCGTATTGCCAATGACTTCAAGTCCAGTCGAGGGCTCTCCTACATGCTCAACTCCCCGATCGTCCACCCAATATTCGAATCTCTGCTTATGAATCTTGCCGTCACGGGAGATCTCAACCTCCAGCCACTCGGACAAGGCGTTCGTTACGGACGCACCTACCCCGTGGAGACCTCCTGACTTCTTGTATCCCGCTCCGCCGAACTTGCCGCCGGCATGAAGGATGGTGAAGACGACCTGCGGTGTAGGAATACCGGTCTTATGCATGCCGGTAGGAATGCCGCGTCCGTTGTCCTTCACCGTAATGGAGCCGTTCGAATGCACGATGACATCAATCGCCGAGCAGAACTTCGCCAGATGCTCATCTACCGCATTATCAACAATCTCCCAGACCAGGTGATGAAGTCCGGAGGAGCTAGTACTGCCTATGTACATGCCTGGCCGCTTGCGTACAGCGGTAAGGCCTTCAAGAATCTGGATATCATCTGCCTCATAATTCCGATCGATGGCAGCTGTACTGGGTAATCCATCCCATTGCTCTGTCATGATTACGCTCCCCTATCTGTCCCAACATTTCTCTATCATTCAGTTTACCTACTATAACATGACTGCAGGGCGTTGCCCAAGCCGTCTTTTCCGTTCTTCTATGCTTGCCTATTATAAGCCAATTCTCGACATCTTCAAGCTATTTTAATTCAAGATATCCTGTTTCGTCCAGACGAGGAACGATACAACTAGCGCAAGAGCCGACCAGATCCCAAGCACAGCAAGGGAAAAGACGAGCGTCATCCCCTCAATCGGCGGCGGCGAGCCTTCCAAATAACTCGTCAACTGCAAATTGACCGCGAAGATGTACTTAGCGCTCTCCCAGGACGATGACATATTGGACAAGATCGTCCCTGCAATGACGGCAGCCATCATCGTGACCATACTCGCTGCCGTGCTGCGAATAAGAACGGACACCAGGATGGAGAGAATAGCGACTGTCATCGCCGAGAACCAGATTAATCCCCCTTGCATGAGCAGGTACCGCCACTGAGCGACAGCATGGACATACCGGGCATCCACTTCCGAGCCATTCAGCGCGAAGCCTGTGAAGATCGGCATCGTCCAGCCTTCATACCCGAAGAAGAGGCCGGATATGATATAGCATAATGCGGCTGTCGTGACGATCGTTAGCGAGACGTACAGCGTCAGGGCGGCGAGCTTGCTGAATAGGATTTTCCAACGGCGGACGGGTCTGGTTAACAGCATCTTAATGGTTCCGTTCGTCCGTTCCCCTGATACGAGATCGGAGCCAATGGCCAGCACGAGCAGCGGGATGAACAGCGTCACCGAATTGTCCAGGAAGTTCCTGGTGAAGGTAACCCCATTCGGCGAATTCGGATTGACATCCTTGTCGAGGTAATATTGAAGCTGCTGCACCGTAATCCGCTGATATCGCTTCCACTCCTCGGGAATGCGGTCGCTCGACAGCGTATTCTGCATATCGGTAATCTGCTGCAGCACCTGATTGCGCCAATCCTTGAACTTATCGGCATTATTCTGCGCAACCTTAAGCTCCGCATAGGTGAAGATCGGAATCAGGATCAGCAGGATGAGTACGACCACGTAGAACCGCTTCTTCTTCCATATCTTCAGCGTCTCATTCTGAATGAGCGGCAGCAGGTTAGTCATAATGATCACCCTCAGTCATCGTTAGGAACAGCTCCTCTAATGTGGGCGCTACACGCTGCACCGCATGTACGCCGATTCCTGCACGGACTAGTTGCTCGACAATAGGAGGAATTCGTTCCTCCGGTACCGTCGTTACAATCGGATTCTGCAGGCTGCTCAGTACCGCTTCATCAATTCGATGGTCCCCTTCGGCGATGAATTGAAGGCCTGGCTGTCTATCCAGCACTGCTCGTCCAGCGTCCTCATTATCCAGCTGCCATAGCGTATAGGTTCCGGCTTGCTGCACAAGCTCGTCTACTGCCCCGACAGCCAGCACCCTCCCCGAGCTAATAATCGCCACACGATCGCACATTAATTGAATCTCGCTAAGCAGATGAGACGAGATGAACAAGCTCATCCCTTGATCCGCCAGCATGCGGACGAATTCGCGAAGCTCCTTGATTCCCTTAGGATCCAGTCCGTTCGTCGGCTCATCAAGGATGAGCAGCTTCGGCCGGCCGAGCAGCGCTTGTGCAATACCGAGACGCTGGCGCATCCCGAGTGAGTAGGTCTTAACCTTGTCATGAATACGCTCCTCCAGCCTGACGATGCGGCTTACCTCACGAATGCGCTCATCATCAATACCCTGCTGCATGCGGGCGAAGTGTTCGAGATTCTCCCAACCCGTCATATAAGAGTAGACCTCGGGGTTCTCGACGATCGATCCCACATACTTAAGCGCCTCTTCAGGACTGCGCTGTACGTTGTAGCCGCAGATCTTAATCTCTCCTGCTGTAGGCTTAATCAGATCGACCAGCATGCGGATGGTCGTCGTCTTGCCAGAGCCATTCGGTCCGAGGAAGCCGAAGATCTCTCCCTCTTGAACGGTGAAGCTAACGTCATGAATAATTCGCTTCCCGCGAATCTTCTTCTGAACGCCTTGAACGGACAAGATCGTCTCTGCCCTGCCGATGCTATCTCGCGTCATCCGCAATACCCTCCTTCTCTCTGCTCAGCGCTTATCTGACCGACTGCACGATGCGGCTCGCAATCTGCTTGTACCCCTCATGATTCGGGTGAAAATGGTCCGACGACAAATAATCCGCAATTCGTCCTTCAAACAAGTCGAACGTCGGCACCATCATCATATTCGGATAGGGTTCCATAAGCGCATAAGCCCCCTCATTCCACGCTTGAACCTGCTTGCTGCTGGAGCGGAGCTGGGGCACATCATAGAACGGATTGTACAGGCCGACATAGACGATCTTCGCCATCGGATTAATGGCATTCAGTTCCTTGAATACGAGCTTCAGTCTCGCAAGTCCTTCAGGAAGCTGCTTGGACAGCGACTCTGAATCCAGCTGTCCCGGGACAGGAGTTCTCCTCGCCCCCTGGGCATATTGGAACAGATCATTGCCGCCAATCGTCAGCAGAATGAGATTGGATTGCTGCAGCGCATAGCGGAAGCCCCGGTCGGAGGCCAGCCTCTTCGACAGCTGATCGGCTCGAAGTCCGTTGATTGCCAGATTATTAATGAGGGAGACGGTCTTGCCAGGCGGCAGACCTTCCTTCAACCCGCTGACTACTGCCTTGACATATCCCGTTCCGGTCGAGTCGCCTGTCCCCTTCGTCAGGGAATCGCCCAGCGCAGTGATTCGGATCTCATTCGCATCCTTCAGCCCCGGCTGTCTCTCTATCGCGGCTTGAGGACCGGCGGGCGCAGCTGGGGGCAGCTTCGGATTGACAATATCTTGAACGGCGTAGCCGAATCCGACCAGCAGCAGCAGAGTTGCAGCTAATGATACGAGGAAGATGGAACGCCATTGGCGGCATGAGCGATTCATCATAGTTGTCATCCTTTCTATCCTCAACGCTATGTTAACTCAGTGTTAACGAATTGCCGGTTGCTTTATTCTCTTAAAATAATGCTTCTAGCCAAAGATTGCAAATTCATGACGATTGCTGTCACAGCATGCAAGAAAGAACACAACACAAAAAGCTGTCTCACTTGGTCTACGACCGGGAGACAGCTCTTGCATAAGAAATAAATGAAACGGGAATTAATCGTTATACTCGATGCGAAGGGATTCTGCTGCTTGTCTAGCCGTATCACGTGCGGTGTCCACATCAATAGCTGAGCTTAGCGCGACGGCCATACGGCGGCCCTGCTTCGTCTCTGGCTTGCCGAACAGCCTAACCTGCGTGTTCGGATAGGACAATGCCTGCTCCACTCCGCTAATGGAATAGTGGTGATGCTCGCGGTCAGCCTTCAGTGTATGGGACGCACCCGGGGTCAGCAATCGAATCGTCGGAATTGGATAGCCTAGAATGGCCCGCACATGAAGCGCGAATTCAGATAGATCCTGCGTCACCATCGTGACCATGCCCGTGTCATGCGGACGAGGCGATACTTCACTGAACAGCACCCCATCCTTCGTCAGGAACAGCTCGACACCATAGATGCCGTAGCCGCCAAGCGATTCTGTAATGAGATGAGCGATCGATTCAGCTTGCTCCCGCTCGGCATCTGTGAGGCCGTGAGGCTGCCAGGATTCGATGTAGTCCCCGTCCTTCTGCACATGGCCGATTGGGGCGCAATACGACGTGCCGGATACGGAGCGAACCGTAAGCAGTGTAATCTCGGATTCGAATGTGACGAACCCTTCGACAATGATGCGCTGCTTCTTCGCGCGGCCGCCTTCCATGGCGTATTCCCAGCAAGCTTCAATCTCTGCTTCGGAGCGGCATACACTCTGTCCCTTGCCGGAGGAGCTCATGATCGGCTTAATGACACAGGGTGTACCGAGCTCCTCGACAGCCGCCTTCAGCTCCTCCAGCGTATCCGCGAACCGATAAGGCGCAGTCGGCAGACCCAGCGTCTCGGCAGCAAGCCGCCGAATGCCCTCCCGATCCATCGTCAGCCTGGCTGCTCGAGCAGTCGGAACGACGCGATAGCCCTCTTCCTCGAGCTCAATGAGCGTATCCGTAGCAATCGCTTCAATCTCGGGCACGATGTAGTCCGGCTTCTCTTGCTCGATAATAGCTCGCAGAGCTTGTCCATCCAGCATATCAATGACATGAGAACGATGAGCCACATGCATGGCTGGAGCATTCGCATAACGGTCTACGGCAATCGTCTCCACACCAAGACGCTGTGCCTCAAGTACAACTTCCTTCCCGAGCTCTCCTGAACCTAGGAGCAGCATTCTACGGGCCGAAGGGGATAAGGGTGAACCATTCTTCACGGCAATAGAACCTCCAATGACGTTAGTTTCCTTCATTGTGGAGGTTCTATTGTCAAAAATCAAGAACTATTGTCGACTTCCAGGAGCACTAAGCCGATAAATATCGATATTGCGCTTCAATAAGTCCATTGTATACGCCGCCATGCTTAATCAATTGCTCATGATTGCCTTGTTCAACGATGACGCCATGATCGAGCACGACGATCGTATCGGCATGCCGAATGGTAGACAGCCGGTGAGCGATCATGAACGAAGTCCGGCCGGCCAGCAAGATCTTGAGCGCTTCTTGAATCTTAAGCTCCGTCTCCGTATCGATACTTGCCGTCGCTTCATCAAGTATGAGAATCTGCGGATCAGCAAGCAGCGCTCTTGCGAAGGACAGCAGCTGACGCTGTCCCATAGACAGGACGTTCCCCCGCTCCTCGACCTGAGTATCATAGCCGTCCGGCAGATCCATGATGAATTCATGAGCATGTACCGCCTTCGCAGCCATTACAATGTCTGCATCCGATGCATCCAGCCTTCCGTAACGAATGTTGTCACGGATTGACCCGGAGAAGATGAACGTATCCTGCAGCACGATGCCCACTTGAGATCGCAGGCTGTCAATGGATACCTCGCGGATGTCCTGTCCATCAATGAGCACTCTTCCCTGCACAGGATCATAGAAGCGGCATAGCAGATTAATAATCGTACTCTTACCAGAGCCGGTATGACCGACTAGCGCTATCGACTGACCCGCCTTCACGTCTAGCGAGATTCCCTTCAGCGCGGGACGTCCAGCTTCGTATTCGAACACGATGCTGTCGAAGGTCACATCTCCTCGTATCGCATCCAGCTTCTTCGCCCCAGGCAGCTCTCCGACCGTTGGCTCCTCATCGATGAACTCGAAGATGCGCTCCGAGGAAGCCATGGCGATGAGCAGCTGGGAATACATCTGGCCGAGCCGATTAATCGGGTCCCAGAAGTTGCCGATGTAGTTAGCGAATCCTACTAGCAGACCAACCGTAATCTCATTCGCTTGAATAAGATGCGCGCCGTACCAGAACAGAATGAACGTGCCGATGGCCGCCGTTACTTCAATGACCGGTCCGAACAGTTGATTCAGTGCGGATGCCTTATTCCAGGACTTGATGTTGACGGTGTTCATATGGTCGAAGAAGGCCATATTGTCCTTCTCCTGCACATATGACTGCGTCACCTTCATCCCTTGAATACTCTCATTCAGATGCGCGTTAATTCGGGATTGCTTCATGCGCACATCCTGCCAGGCGAAGCGTATCCGCTTGCGCAGCGCCGTCGACACGAGGAACATGAGCGGTACGGTAATCATAATCGCTAGACCAAGCTTGAAGTTCCATGCCAACAAGATAACGACGATCCCGACGAGCTGAATGCAATCCATGAGCAGATTGACTACCCCGTTGGTGAACAGATCCTGCAGGGCATTCACGTCATTCGTTACTCTAACTAATACGGAGCCCGCCGGCCGCTTGTCATAGAATCGGAAGCTCAGCTTCTGAATATGCTGGAACAGATGCTGCCTAAGGTCGTAGATGACCTTCTGGCCAATCACATTCGTATGGCGAATTCGATAGTTGTTCGCTGCCCATTGGATGACATATAAGGCAACCATAATACCTGCATACGTATACAGCTTCGTCAGACTGGCTGGACCGCTCTCTGGTTCAATTGCTTGATCAATTGCTAATATAATGAGTGCAGGAATCGCAAGCCGTGTCACAGTTCCAAGCACCATCATGAGGATGACCGGCCACAGCTGCTTCGAATAAGGCTTCATGTAAGTGAACAGCCTTCTGACCTGTCCCCAGTTGAACGGCTTCTCAATCGTCTCATCGTCTTGATAGACGAATCGCTCCCGCTTGGTATTCGGCTTCTCTGCCGCCATATTGTGCTTGCTCATTAGACTGTGCTCCTTTTCATCACCGCACCGGCTGTATCCGTATCCGTATTCGTATTCGTCTGAGGCCCATCGGCATACTGAATCAGGTACGTCTCACGGTATGGGCCAGGCCTTGCAACGAGCTGTTCATGGGAACCGCGCTGGACGATATGCCCCTTGTCTAGCACGATAATCTCATCGGCGTGGCGAAGGGAGGAGATGCGGTGGGCAATAATGAAGGTGGTACGGCCCGCCATCAGCTCCTTGAAGCCGGCTTGAATCTCATGCTCCGTCTCCATATCGACCGCGCTGGTCGCATCATCAAGGATGAGAATTCGCGGATTCTTGATCAGCGCTCTTGCTATCGCTATACGCTGCTTCTGCCCTCCGGACAGTCCCATCCCGCGCTCCCCGACTATCGTGTCGTAGCCAAGCGGCAGCTCCATGATGAAGTCATGGGCCTTCGCCAGCTTCGCGGCCCGTTCAATCGCATCCTGGGAGACAGACCGAACTCCGTACGCAATATTGTCGCGAATGGAAGCGGAGAAGAGGAACGTCTCCTGGAACACCGGCGCAATCTGTCTCCTCAGACTTCCTACATCCATATTCTGAATATCGATTCCATCAAGTGTAATGGTCCCGTGCTTCACATTGTAGGCACGCATCAACAGTTGGATCATCGTCGACTTCCCGGATCCCGTCGCACCAAGCAGGCCAATGACCGATCCTGCAGGTGCGTCCAGTGTAATGTCAGTAAGAGCAGGCGCTTGGTCCGGGTAATGGAAGGTTACTCCCTCGAATCGGACATGCCCCTTCACTCCATCTGCTTGAAGCTCAATGGCATGCTCCGTATTCCGCACATGGACGTATTCGTTCAAGAGGCCTAACACCCGCTCGCCGGATGCCTTCGATTGCGTATAGTTGTTAATATGGAAGCCAATGCCCCACATCGGTCCGATAATATACCAAGTTAAGGAGAAGAAGGCAACCAATTGGCCAAGGCTGAGTGAACCATTAATGACGAGCACCCCTCCTGCTACGAGCAGGATAACGGCACTAAGGTTGGCGAGCAATTCCATGATGGGAAAAAATCTTGCCCATATCGATGCCGCATTAATCTGATTCGCTTGATACGCTTCGCTGCGGACCGAGAACTTCGTTACCTCATGCGGCTCTCGGGCAAATGACTTGACGGTACGGACACCTGTAATATTCTCCTGGACAGCCGTTGTCAGATTGCTCATCGCCTGCCTCATCTCGCGGAAGGCCGGATGAATATTGCGCTCGAACTTAATCGCTGTGTACCCAAGGAATGGAATGGTAATCATTGTTATGAGCGTCAGCTGCCAATGGATGGACAGCATCATCGCTCCCCCGAAGCCGATCATCATCACAACATTCAGCAATTGCGCGAAGCCGAAGCCGATGAATTGGCGGATTGCCTCCAGGTCCGCTGTCAAGCGGGACATGAGATCGCCGGTCTTCGCCTTGTCATAATACTGGAAGGACAAGGATTGCAGCTTATCATACATGGCATTGCGCATCCCGTAAGCGACTCGGTTACCCAGCCTTCCCCCGAAGAATCCATGCAGGAACTGCATGCCAGCCTTCAGGATGATGACGCTGACTACTGTCAGTGCCAGCGCTGGCACCTCCTCGAACTTCTTCAGCTTAATGACATCATCAATTAGAATTCTCAGCATGTTCGGATATACGAGTCCGAGCGCCGTAGCGAACATCAGGCAGACTATCGAAGCGAATAGCAGCTTTCGCTCGCCCCAATAGAATCTTTTTAATTGCCTAAAAACGTCCAAGTACATCCATCTCCCCGTTACTATTTTGTAAGCATGAGTGCATATTATCAGCATCGATTCATCCCTGCAAACACTGGAAATTTCCGTATTTCAGACTGAGTGCGCCTGTTCCATCCCCTGAAAAAAAGATTGGGGGGTATGCTCCCGAATAATGCCAAATCATCATCAAAATGAGTGTATTACGCCATTTTTGCATCCATGCACACAAAAAATAAAAAAAGCTTGGCGCGGAAGTTGAATTCCGCGCCAAGCAATCAGCGATAAATAATATAGATTCTACGAAACTGTTACCGCTGTGAGATGGGTCAACCGCTCCTGCAGCTCACGCAGCGATTGAAGATCCGCACCGTCGGCAAGTGAAGCGAGCTTGCCTTGCTTGTAGGCCTCTGCATCCTGCCGAAGAGCAAGAGCACATGCTTCCATAACCGATTCCCAATGGGAATCATACAGCCTCTGCCACTCAGCCGTTCTCTCCGCCATCCAAGCCTGGAAGGACGGAGCCAGCAGCGCTTCCAGATCCTGCCTTAGCTGCGCCTTGCCATCCCCTTCGAAAAATTGGCGTGGAGAACGGAACCGGCTCCACAGCCACTTGGGCTCCACTTGAGCCGATTGCCACTGCTCCGCTTCGTCCGGTGTGGGCAGCGAATTCATTGGGATCGGCGCTGCCTGATACCCTTCCAGCTCCTGCTCCATGTACTGAGCCGTAGTCTGAGTGGTCTGACGAGCTAACGCGATTAGATTCTTCTCCATTCGCAGGGAGGTTGCCAGCAGCTCCTGAGACAGCTCCGTCTGCACGATGCGCTGAAGCTCCAGCCATGCCGTCCAGAGCATCCGGCGAAGATCGCGCCCGTCATCCTGCAGCACGGAAGGATTGAAGGCGAGATTGTAGAACTCACCGAATCGCAGCTGCAGCCGCTGAATGACATAGAAGAGCAGCTCCTGCAGCTCCTGATGAAGCTGTTCAGGAGGAGGCTCCTGTGCGAGCTGATCAATCTTGTGCTGAATGGAGGCAGCTGCCTTCGTTAATTGGTCACGCTGATCCATCCTCGTCTCGGCGTCTCCTGCTGCAGAGGCAATCCACTGCGCGACGACCGCTCTCGCACGCTCCAAGTCTTGCTCAGCTGCATCGATAGCCAGCTTGCCCAGATCGCTCTGTATGAAGGACAGGAAGGATTGCTCGAAGACGTCAATTCCAGAGAGCCGGAGACTGTTGCTATCGTTGGCCAGCTTCGCGTCAAGCCCCTGCAAGCTCGAGACTGGGAACAATCGCGGCTTGCGGATACCATGCTGCAGCAGATTCGTCTCCACGTGCTTCAATACGCCTGCCAACTCCTCCTGATCCGCTGCGAGATCCGCCGCATTGACGAGGAAGAACATCTTGTCGAGCTCGAATTGATCCTTGACGCGCCCAAGCTGCATCAGGAACTGGCGATCCGCTTGGGAGAAGGCGTGATTGTAATACGTAACGAACAGCACAGCGTCGGCATTCTTAATGTAATTGAAGGCCACCCCGGTATGACGGGCGTTGACGGAATCTGCACCTGGTGTATCAACAAGCACAATTCCTTGTGCCGTGAGCGGACAATCATAATAGAGCTCGATCTCGCTGACGAAGCAGGATCTCGCCTCTTCAGCTACGAAGCGTTCATAGTCATCCTGACCTACTTGGAGCTCTTGCCCCAGCTGGGCGGCGTGGGCTGCCCAGCCGGTTCGGGCTGCGCGCAGGAAGCTGTAATGCGGCCGTCCGCCTGCATGGATCGCGCTCGGCGACAGCCGGTCGATCGCTTGCAGGATGGAGGCTTCAGCCGCTGCACTTATATCCTCAGCGTCTCCGGGAAGCTCTTCCCCTAGCAGCGCCAAGGAGTACCGAAGATCGCTAAGCATCGCTGCCCGCGTCTTCATCGCAATACGGGCCGTGCCATGGGGCCGGTCAGCCGAAGGCGGCATCAATCGGTTGATCGCCGCCGTCGTCGGATTCGGCGATACCGGCAGGACCGGCTCGCCGATAAGCGCATTGGCGAGCGAGCTCTTGCCCGCGCTGAACGCGCCGAACAGCGCGATGGTGAACCGGCTGTGCTGCAGCCGGCCGGCCTTCTCGCGCATCGCGCGCACTGCGGCGCCAAGCGGCGCATGCGGCGCGAGCAGCTCCGCCGCGCGCAGCAGGCGCTCTGCGGCGCCTTGCTGCAGCGCACGCGCGGCTCCGCCTGCGGGCGCTGTGCGCGCTGCCGCGGTAAGCGAAGCCCCGCGGCGTTCCCCGCTTGAGCTGGCGACGCCGGTTGGCTGCGAAGCTGCTGGTTGACCAGCTACAGCTGCTTCGATTGTATCAGTGCTGTTACCAGCAGAGTGTGCTGCCGGTGCAGGCAGCGCCGGCCGCGCGGTGCGCGGCGGCAATGCCGCGGTCAGCTCCGCGGCATGCGCCTCGGCCCGCTGGCGCTGCGCAGCCAGCTCCGCCAGCGCCCCCGCTTGCGCGCCTAGCGCGGCGAGCTGCGCACGCACCCCATCAGCGGCTGCCGTGCTTGCCGCCGCCAAGTGCCCGCTAAGCGCGTCGATCAGCTCGAGCGCTCGCTTCCGGTAGATCCCCTTCACATCCGCGGCGAGATCGCGGCTGTACGTCATTGTATATTCATTGCCGATGACGGCTCCTGCCTTCACCCGTTCCACGAGCCATGACGGCTCCGGCTTCCACGACAGCTCCTCCGCGAAGCGTCGCTCCAGCTCCTCGCTCGCGAATCCCAGACGATGTGCAGCCAGCCGCAGCACATCCTTCACATGCCAGTCGATCGCCGCAGTCACTCGGCTCTCGAACTCGGAGCGGAACGCCTCTAATCGGCGTTCCTGCTCAGCAGCCGTCTTCGCTCCCGCGAAGAAGAGGCCGGTCTTGAATCCCGGCTTGCGGCTCTCCAGGAACGACTGGGCGAGGTCTCGCATCGGTGCTGGAGTAATATTCGCGTTAGCAAGCAGCGATTCAATCTCTTCGCGAAGCTCCTTGCGAAGGAGATGCGGCGCGTCAGCGAGCACCGCCAGCTCAGCATCATAACGATCGATCTCCGACTGAACCTCGGCTGCCCGCTCCTCTCCTCCCGCTTCATTCAGCAGCCTTGCCCGCTCAGGCTCACTTATCTCCTCTTGAAGCCGAATATGCAATTGAACGACATGCCGTAGTGACGCGTCAACACTATATGCCGACAGCCCCCCTCGAATGGCGGCCAGCTCCTTCATCACCGACTGCAGCTTGTCGAGCTCTTGATGAGGATGTGCAGGCTCCCGCATGGACAGATAGAGGATTCCAGCCGGCTCCAGATGCCAGGCTGCGAATGCCTCCTCCACGCTGCGCCGGTATGCAGCGAAGCTAAGCTCCTGCTCCCGATGCTTATCAATCTGATTCACGATGAAGTATAATGGCTTGCCCCAGTCCTTCAGCTGCTTGGCGAAGGTGAAGTTAATCTCGGATTGAACATGGTTATAATCCATCACATAGAACACGACATCGGCAAGGTGAAGGGCCGACTCGGTTGCCATTCGGTGAGCATCGTCAGTGGAATCAATTCCCGGAGTATCGAGCAGCACCGTATGGTCGCCCAGCAGCTCAGACGGATAGATAATCGAGACAGATTGGAACTGCTCCCCGTCTACGCAATAATCATCCAGCTTGTCAATCGGAGCCTCTATCGTCACCTGCTCCCCGTCCCGGACCGTCATAATGCTAGCGTGAGGCGGACTTCCTCCGCGAATCGATACAACATTCGCACTCGTTGGAATCGGCGATGAGGGCAGCAGCTTCGCGCCGCACAGCCGGTTGATCAGCGTCGACTTGCCAGCGGAGAAATGTCCGCAGAATGCAGCAATAAGCCGACCATCGGTCAGCTTATTGCGTAAGTCTATGAGTTGTGATGCTGCCTTGCTATCGCCAGCTGTACGAAGAGCTTCAGTAAGCTCTTCAGCAGCCTGGTCTAGAACACCTGCTTGTATGTCCATTCTCTCCATCCCCACATCCCAGCCTTGCTTGTTACAGCGCAGCGTCTTCTTCTTCAGGCAGACAGATCTCGAATACGTTGCCGTGCTGAAGAATCGTAATGTTGCGCTCCTTATCCTTCATGACAACCACTTCAAGCTTCTGTCTCATACGTTCAATATATTGATCAGGCACGTCCCCTGACCCGCTGACTGTCATGCCTTCGATGACAACTTCTTCGTTCTCCTCTGGCGGAGAGCTCAGTACTTGCTCATAAATGTCAGAGAACACCTCAAAGTTATTCGTATACACGGAAATACATTTCACAGTAATCATCCTTTACTCGCTATATTTGGTTGCTTAACCTTCTTAGCCTTAGCTGCCACAGTCGAAGCCGGCTTCATTCTCCGCTTGCCTTCCTTGCAATGCTCAAGCAGCGGACATACCGGGCATTGCGGGTTCTGAGCCTTGCAATGATACCGTCCGAAAAAAATAAGTCGGTGATGAGTTAGCGTCCATTCCTCTCGGGGCACTAGCTTCATCAGCTTCTTCTCCACTTCCAGCACGGAATCATCCGCCTTAGCCGCTCCTAATCGCTTGGATACGCGGTCCACATGAGTATCAACGGCTATTGCCGGCACTCCGAATGCATTCGATACAACCACATTCGCTGTCTTACGGCCCACTCCAGGCAGCTCAGTTAGTTGAGCGTGCTCTTCAGGCACTTCTCCGTCATACTTATCAATCAGAATTCGGCAGAGCTTCTGGATGTTGGACGCCTTGCTGCGGAACAGTCCGATTCGGCGAATATCCTGCTCCAGCTCCTCCACAGGAACCGCAAGATAATCTTCCGGCCGCTTATACTTCTGGAACAGAGTCTGTGTTACCTTATTCACGGTCTCATCCGTGCACTGCGCTGACAGCAGCACGGCAATCGTCAATTCGAACGGATTGCTGTGGTGCAGCTCGCAATGCGCATCTGGGAACATCTCAGCCATCACGTCCAGAATATAACGCATCTTCTGCTTACCGGTCATCGTCCTCTCTCCCTTGAACACTATCGTTCAAAGTGTAGCGAAATTTGACACACTTCGCAACTAATCTAAACGCTTTCCTATAAAAAAACTGCCCAAAAGGGCAGTTTGGACACATAAGTCTAACAATTTACTGTTTTCTGATCTCTGTAACCTTATTCTTGTACACGTAGAGGATGATGGCATCGCCGTCCTTCAGATCACTAAGCGATCCCGTAGTACCGCCCTCAAGCGTTATCTGTGTGCTAGCATCTACATTGTACTTATAGTCCGTCTCTGTCAGCAATCGTCTCACCAGCACTTGACCGGCAGCGGCATCATACTTCCAGAACTTCTTCGTAAGCCCTGAGTTAACTGCGATGACAACCGCATCCTTCTCATTGCGACGAAGCTCCACCCTGTCACCCGCCTTCAGCGCAGCTGACGATGAACTAGTCGTCCCATTCTTAATGATCTGGAATCCTGCACCGAGAGCAACGGTTGTCGTTGTTCCCGAATAGTCTGTAATGGCGACTGAGTTGCTGCTGACCGACTGTACAATGCCATAGGATACGGCCACGCTGCGCAAGGAGACAGGCAACTTGCCGATGAAGCCCACATTGACTGTTGTGCCAGGAGCAAGCTCGGTGTAAGGCAGCTTAACGCCATTCTCATCTAGGATGTCCAGTGAAGATGCTGCTGCTTCGACGACTGAGCCATCACTTCCAGTGAGCTTCAGCTTCTTGGCAACGAGATCAATCGAAGCTACTTGATACTGCAGCGTACGGTGGACTTGAATAGCTGCAACCTTGTCCTGCGTACTGTTCAGCAGCACCGTTAGCTTATCCCCTGCCCGCAGATCATTCAGTGTTGACGAGGCTTGTCCTGCTGCCTCCACGCCAAGCGGTGAGTTATAAGGCAAGGATATCACAGAGCTTCCATCAAGCTGTAGCGTAATAATATTGTTCGTTGTATTGAGCGACAGCAGCGATCCGGAGTACTTGAATACGAATTGCAGCAGGACGACTTTTTTTCCTGTGAATCCAACTGTAATTTTCCCGTTTTTTACCAATAACCCTTTGACCGCTTCCAATGTCATAGAAGTTCCGTTGTAATCTACTTTAGTTTTAGCATCGAGATAGAAGGATTCAGGACTAGTGCCAGTAGAATCAACAACTGTTAGCAGATTAGTCACAGGGTCAAAATTCTGTACCTGCGCCCCAACAAGCGTCTCAACCTTGCGATTAAGCACCTCAATCTTCGTCACCTTATCATTCGCATCAAGCGTCAGCTGAATCTGATCAGTCTCCCTAATCAGGTCATTAATAGTGGCCCCGCTGAACCCGTCGATCTTCACGTCAACCGAGAAGGCGAGGAACTTCGTCTCCAGCTTCGTGCCATTCTGATAAGAGATGATCTTGCCATCGGTCGAATAGAACTGGCCTTGAACGGTCTTCTCGCTTGTCTGGAGTACGTTAATGCGAGTGACGGAGTTGTTCTTCACCTCATATGAGATTCGATCTCCAACGCGCAGATCAGCAAGTCCCGAGAGCACCTCTCCTTGCCAAGTAACGATGACACCAGTTGGTACAGTCAGCTCCGAAGACGTACCGTCAGAGCTGTCCTTCACCTTAATTGTGCCTGCAAGTACATTGATTGACTCTATCGTGCCTTCATCACTCTTGTTAATCGGGGAAGATTGTACGGTAATAGATAGAGCAAGCGGCGACTTGCGGAACGTATCCTGCGTCACTACGACTTCGCTGTCTCTAGTTAGATCACTGAATTCAAGCTCCTTGCCCGCACTATCCTTCACAATCAGTTGGTCATCGTAGGCAATATCCACAGTATTGTTCTCTTCTTCATTCCACAGCTTAATGATCTTGCTGCTAGGAATGATACGGTCGATCGTGCCCGTAATCTTCTTCACATGGGGCTCGTCGCCCATTAATTCAATATACAAGGCTTGCCCGGCCTGGCCGATGACCGTCACATCGTGATACAGCTCAAGATCTTCCAGCTGCACGGGTTGCTCCGAGTTATATCTATAGACTGCTGTACGATCCGTCAGCTCATATGAGCGCTCTTCCCCGCCTGCATATACGATAATGCCATCTTCACCTACTGCCGTCAGGACACCGTCAATCTCACCTTCATACTGCACCGGATACAGCGCCTGCGAGCGGCTGAATAGTGTGGCTAGACTGGCTCGATTCACATTCGCCTTCGGATCGAATTGGTCGACCGTGACGCCCTTAATTAAGCCAAGCTGCGACGCAGCATTAATATAACCCAAGTATTCCTTGTCAATCTTGTCTCTGTCCGTGAAGGCAGACGCTTCATTCTGCAGATCCAGCGCGAGATCCTCTTCCCCAATCGCCTTCACCATCAGCTTCGTCACCCACTCTCGGGAAGCGGGCTTCGAGCCCCACTCGTTGCCCTTGTCCTTCTGAGCCAGTGCGAACTCTTCCGATCGATCCAGCAGGCCCTTGTCGAATGCAAGCATTATGTACGACTTGTAGAAGGTGCCAACGACGAAGTCCTTCGGGAAAACAATCGCTTCGCTCTGCTTCACCTCATCATCCAGTCCCGCGAATCGGAGAGCAATTAGAACGGCTTCCTGCTGAGAGACGCTCCGCTGCGGCAGGAATTGTCCATTATCATAGCCGGTAAGTATCCCTTGATAGGCAAGCTTAGCAATATGCTTCTCCGCCCAGAACCCTGCCTTAACATCCGTGAAGGATGTAGCAGGCTGCAGAGCTGCAGCCAGCGTCGCACTTGGAGCAATACCTGCTGTTAGTAAGGATAAGGCAAGGGCAGATGCTGCCCACTTCGACTTCGATGTGTATAAGTTCATTCCTGTACTTCCCCCTATTAGGATTTGTGAATGGGATGCTGAAGCTCCATATGGCCCATTAAGCTGTCTACGGCTTGACCATCAACCAATAAGTCCAAAGCCTTCACCTCTTGAAGCTGGAATACCGTCCTCTGAATGGTCTGCAGGGCTAGATCTTCGCCTGGACCTCCTAGCCTCGCTTCGTCAGGAATATGAAGATCGACAGTGAGCTTACCGTCTCCTCCTGACCAAGTAATCTGCTTGAACTCAATCTGCTTCCACAGTGAGACGAGATTGTCTTCCCCGTCCTCCTGCAGGGCTGCCAGTACCTTCTCCAACTTATCTTGTTCGGCAGAGTAGGTAATCGATCTCTTCTGCTCTACCACTCCCATTCCTTCAGCATCGGGATAGTAGATACTAATCTCCTGTGTCACGGTTGCAGGCTGTGGTGAAGGTGAGGATGATGCCTGCCCTGCAGGGTTATCTTCGTCGCCTGAACGGCTGCAGCCAGCTGTCCATACGAGCATAACGGTAAGAATGAGCAGCGCCCCGAGTCTGGCCATCTTCATGAATGAGTACCCCGCCCTCTAGGATAATTTCAAATATTCCTTAATGCCTGCCACAATCTCTGAAGCTATGCGATCCTGGGTTGCAGGATTGAACAGTGCAGCTGCATCTGTCTTGTTCGATAGATAACCCGCTTCCAGCAGGATGGCAGGCATCGTCGTCTCCTTGATGACCTTGAAGGCTGCTTGCCTCACGGAACGGTCGCGTAGCCCTGTCCCCTTCAGCAGATGCTTATGCATGACTGTAGCGAAGGCCTTGCTGTTCGCCCGGTTATAGTAAGTCTCGGTTCCATTGATGTCCGGATTATAGCTGTTCGCATGAATAGAGATGAACAAGTTCGCCTTGTTCGTCTCTGCGAACTTGACACGATTAGCTAGTTCAATGAACGTGTCATTAGAACGGGTCAGGAGCGGCTTGATCTTCGTCTCCTTGTCCAATAACGCCTTAACCTTAAGGGTCACAGCGAGATTGAATTCCTTCTCCCATCGGCCATTGACAGACTTCGCACCAGGGTCAGTTCCGCCATGCCCGGCGTCAATGACAACCTTGTATACGCCTGGCGGGACAGATGGAATCGGTGTAGGGGTTGGTGATGCCGTCGGCGTTGCTGTAGGCGCCGGGCTTGGCGTCACTTCACCTTCCGAAGGATAATCAACGCCTATGGACAACTCACCATCACGCTGCGTAACTACGTAATCAGTCGTTGTAGACAGATCCAGAACGAGTCTTACGACAGACGGAGACTTGCTATAATACGAGAATCTGATCTTGCTTAACGCCGGATGGTTGCTGACGGCTATCTCGCCCACCTGAGCGTTCAAGCTCGTGAAGCCTGGCGTGAAGTTGGAGCTGAATGCAGCCCCGGTCAGATCGAATACAATCCGCTTCGGATTATCGAGTTCAACAGGCTTCCCTACCGTAACTTGTCCATCATAGGTCAACGTTACCTCTGCTGTGCCATCATAGTAGATCGAGTTAATCGTTCCAGTCGGCTGCTCGGCCGGAGTGCTCGTCGGACTGACAGTCGGTGAAGGCGTCGGTGTAGCTGGCTTCGGTGTACCTACAGGCGTCGGCGTAGCTGACGGAGGAGTTGACGCTGGTGTTGACGTTGGCTTAGGAGTTGCTGTAGGGATAGGTGTCCCCGACGGCTTCGGTGTTGGTGATGTGCTTGGCTTCGGTGTTGGGGATGCCCCTGTATGGCTCTGGTAGATGTGTACGGACTTCGTAGGACCGTCCCAATACACCTCCATACCTAGATGCTTGCCGAGGAAGGAGATCGGCACCATCGTATTGCCCTTCATAATAATAGCCGGTGCATCCATGGCAATCGTCTTGCCATTCACCCGCGCTGACTTATTGTCAATGGTAAGAAGCACTTCGTCAGCTTCGTTATGTATACGCACTTGTCTCGTGTCATTCAGCCACTTCACATCCATGCCTAGTCCCTCGGTAACCGTTCGGGCTGGCACCAGTGTGTAGCTGTTCACAATCTGGGGGTTAATCTTGCCTTGCAGCAGCTTGCCGTTCAAGTACAGCTTCGGAACGACCGGTGCCTTAGGGGCAGCAGCTTGTCCAACCGTTGTGCAGATAGTAAATAAAACCGACATCATTAATAGTATTGCTACTAGCTTCTTCATTCTCCACCTCGATGACTGATATTGCCCGTCACCCGAATGAGAGCTCATTCGACTTAACTAGACGAGAATATAGACGCAATCTGTCGCAAAAAGTTGCGTAAAGATGGAAAAAGGAATGAACAATTAAGCCAACGTCTATTTACAAACTTCCACGCTTCAAAAAAAGTAGAGCTACCTCATTGGCGGATTCACCAATAGATAACTCTACTCTAGTAATTGCTAGCTCAACTAGCCCATGTATGCCGGACGATTCTGTTCGTAAGCCGTAATCTTATCTTCGTGCTGCAGCGTCAGACCGATATCGTCCAGACCTTGAAGCAGGAATTGACGGCGATGCTCATCAATGCTGAACACGATCTCTAGACCGTACTCATCGGTAAGGCGATTGTTCTCCAGATCAACATTCAGCTTGTAGCCTTCATGCTTAGCCGTACGCTGGAACAGCTCTTCCACTTGCTCTTCGCTTAGCTTGATAGGCAGAATGCCGTTCTTGAAGCAGTTGTTGTAGAAGATATCCGCATAAGACGGAGCGATGATGACCTTGTAGCCGTAATCCAGAATCGCCCACGGCGCATGCTCACGGGAGGAGCCGCAGCCGAAGTTAGCGCGTGAGATCAACACAGAGGCACCTTCGTAACGCGGCTTGTTCGGCTCGAACTCCGGGTTCACGTTGCCGCTCTCGTCGAATCTCCATTCGAAGAAGAGGAACTGGCCGAAGCCGCTGCGCTCGATGCGCTTCAGGAATTGCTTAGGAATAATGGCATCCGTGTCAACATTGACGCGGTCTACCGGGGCAACGATGCCCGTAAGTTGTCTGAATGCTTCCATATCGGTAATACCCCTCTCACACGTTCAATTAGTTGAGCACTTCTGTCTTGAATTCCCAGTCGCGCACATCGTAGAAATGTCCCTTAACCGCTGCAGCAACCGCCATGGCAGGAGACACCAGATGTGTACGTCCTCCGCGGCCTTGACGTCCCTCGAAGTTCCGGTTCGATGTAGAAGCACAGCGCTCGCCTGGCTTCAGCACGTCTGGATTCATCGCCAGACACATCGAGCAGCCAGCGTCACGCCATTCGAAGCCTGCTTCGGTGAAGATCTTATCCAGACCCTCTTGCTCAGCTTGAATCTTGACGCGGCCTGAGCCTGGAACGACGATGGCGGTCACGCGATCGCTCACCTTATGCCCCTTCGCTACTTCAGCCGCAGCGCGAAGATCTTCAATCCGGCCATTCGTACAGGAGCCGATGAATACATAATCAATCGGAATCTCGCTCATCGGAGTACCCGGCTTCAGATCCATATATTCAAGTGCCTTCTCGGCAGCCTTGCGTTCATTCTCAGTCGGCAGATCCTGTGGATTCGGAACGGAGGACGTGATGTCGGTTCCCATCCCAGGCGAAGTTCCCCAGGTCACTTGCGGAATCAGCGAATCTACATCGAAGTCAACTACGGTGTCGTAGACGGCACCTTCATCAGTCGTCAGCTGCTTCCAGGCTTCTACCGCTTCTGCATAGTTGTCTGGCGCGTACTGGCGGCCCTGCAAGTATTGGAAGGTCGTCTCGTCTGGAGCGATCAGGCCCGCGCGAGCGCCGCCTTCGATCGACATGTTGCAGACGGTCATCCGCTCTTCCATCGTTAAGGATGAGATCGCTTCGCCTGTATACTCAATGACATAGCCGGTGGCGAAGTCTGTGCCGTACTTGGCGATAACGCCTAGAATCAAGTCCTTCGCAGTTACGCCTGGCTTGCGCTTGCCTACGAAGCGAACTTCCATCGTCTTCGGCTTCGACTGCTGCAAGCATTGAGTAGCCATGACATGCTCCACTTCACTTGTTCCGATGCCGAACGCGAGTGCGCCGAATGCGCCATGCGTAGATGTGTGGCTGTCGCCGCATACGATCGTCTTGCCCGGATGCGTTAGGCCTAGCTCAGGGCCCATGACGTGCACGACCCCTTGGTCGATGCTATCTAGATCGAATAAGGTAACGCCGAAGTCCTTGCAGTTCTGCGTCAGCGTATCAATCTGCTGCTTCGAGATCGGATCCGTAATGTTGAAGCGGTCCTTCGTCGGTACGTTGTGATCCATCGTTGCGAACGTAAGGTCCGGACGACGCACCTTGCGGCCTGACAGACGCAGCCCTTCGAACGCTTGCGGAGAAGTTACTTCATGCACCAGCTGAAGGTCAATATAGATGATGCTTGGCTTGCCTTCTTCTTGATGAATGACGTGATTGTTCCAGATCTTTTCGAACATCGTTTGTTTGGTTGTCATTAGAATTCACCCCATCAGTTCAATAACTCGCTCTTTGTTATTTGATGAATCTAGCTTAGCATTTCTTTCTTCATTGATCCAAGATATAATATCTATAACCGCTATAGGTGCTAACTATAAGATAAGGATGTTGCTAATTATGGAACTAAGACAGCTCCTCTATGTCATTCAGATTGCTAAGGAACATAACTTCTCACGTGCCGCGGAGAAGCTCCATATCGCCCAGCCTTCCTTAAGCCAGCAGCTGTCCAAGCTGGAGCAAGAGCTTGGTGTCCTGCTCTTCAGGAGGACAACCAACTCTGTAGAACTGACGCAAGCCGGCACCGTCTTCGTTGACAAGGCTCAGACGATCCTCGATACGATCGAGCAGCTCAAGCAGGAGATGGACGATATGGCCCAGATGCGCCGCGGGCGCCTCGTCGTCGGCACGCTTCCTATTACCGGTTCTCACATTCTTCCTCTTGTGCTGCCTGTGTTCGGTGAGCGATACCCTCAGATTGAGATTGTGCTAGTGGAGGACACCTCTTCTCGACTAGAGCAGCTAACGGCCAGCGGCGGAACCGACCTAAGCCTGCTAACCCTGCCGCTCGAGGACGACACTTTGACATGGAACCCTCTCCTTGAAGAGGAGATCTGCTTAGCCGTTCATCCGAGCCATCCGCTCGCCTCACGCCAAGATGCGGTAGCCCTTGAAGAGCTGCAGAGCGAACCATTCATCGGATTGAAAAAAGGGCAAGGCTTCCGGCAGATTACGGTCGACCTGTGTGAGAAAGCCGGCTTCACTCCCCGTATCGTGTTCGAGAGCAGCAATATTGAGACGGTGCAATCTCTGGTTGCAGGGGGGATGGGAATTGCTCTTGTTCCGCAGATGCTCACTAGAATGAAGGGCAATGAATTTACGCCGGTCTACCTTCCTCTCTCATCGAAGCCGACAAGAACGCTCATTATTGCCTCACGCAAGGGCCGATATTTATCGAAGGCCGCGGAAGCTTTCATCACAACCCTGAACCAGACAGTGAACGATTATCGCGGACGATTAGATTAATAGAGGGAAGGTCTGCGGTCCTCGAACACCGGAATCTTCGCGCGAACGGCGTCTACCTCAGACAGATCGATCTCGGCGTAGAGAATGGTCTCTTCCTCTCCTGCCTCTGCCACGACCTCGCCCCAAGGGTCAATGACCATCGAATGGCCGAAGAAGCTCGTCGTACCACTAATCCCCATCCGGTTGCAGGCTACCACGTACATCTGGTTCTCAATGGCACGCGCCGTTAGCAGCGTTCTCCAATGATGAAGCCGCGGATTCGGCCATTCCGCAGGGACGAACAGCAGCTTGGCACCGCCAAGCGCAATCTTGCGTGACAGCTCCGGGAACCGGATGTCATAGCAGATCATCATCCCAGCAGAGGTAGAGTCGATCGTAGTATGACCCAGCTTGTCTCCAGCCAGCAGATGCTTCTCCTCCTCCATCAGCCGGAACAGATGAATCTTCGAATAATCATCGATGAGCTCTCCAGCCCGATTGAAGCTGTAGATCGTATTGTATACTCCGGCCTCTCTCTTCTCCGCAATAGATCCGGCAATAATATGGACGCCGTGCTGGCGGGCGAAGCTGCTAATCATGGCCTTGGTCCGCTTACCCTCCTCATCGGACAGCCATTCAATCTCATCTAACGCGTAGCCTGTATTCCACATCTCAGGGAATACCAGTACATCCGGCTTCCCTTCTACGTTCATTGCTTCATGCAGCATTCGATCCAGCTTGTTATAGTTGATGTCGGGGCTGCCTGCCTCTATATTCATTTGCAACAGGGCCAGCTTGAGCCTCTGACTCATATTCATTCCTCCCTTTATTAGCCGATCGGTCGTTCAGGCTTACTTTTTTCCCTAATGATACCGCCTCATGGTTCGATGTCAAGATGGGAACGATAAGTGAAGAACTTCCTACTACGTATGATGAAGGAGATTACCCAAGATGACAACTCTAATGAGGTTCGGCGCTGCACTGCTCCTCTGCCTTAGCTTAAGCATCGGCTTCACGCAGCCACATTCCTCTGCCGCTGCCGCTCCGGAGCAGCCTGACAAGCCTGTGCAAGTGTTCGATGTCGCAGCCGGAAGAGTCGTTAAGACGATTCCGAATGATGATGAGTTCCAATCGCAGGCGCAGAGCTGGCTTGAATCTGTAACAGGATTAGCCCCTCAGCTGCAGACCGACGATAGCTGTTCCTATGTATACCGAGTACCGCTCAAGCAGCCCGTTAACCTAAGCGTTCAAGCGACTGCTCTCACTGCTGATGAGATCTTCCTCTTCTATTGCCAGGACAAGCCGCCTCTGCTGCTCATCTTCGATGCGCAGCGCCGTCCTAATCTGCTACTCTTCAATGCAGACATCGCCCCCTTCCTCAAGAAGGTTGGAATTCCCGCTTCCTAAGCAGGGGCTACTCGACAGCTTATAGAGGACATGCTACATTAATCCTATTATGCTTGTTATGCCCTATAAGCCGTGGAGAGTGAGTACGAATGAGAGCACAGATTGGAAGTAAGGTTATTGAATCTGCAGAGCGTATGCAGGGCTTGCCCGCCCAGTTCTTCGCGAAGCTCGTTGCGAAGGCGAATGCGCAAGCCGCCAAGGGCAGAGATGTCATCAATCTGGGACAAGGCAATCCGGATCAGCCGACCCCTCCCCATATTGTTGCGAAGCTTCAAGAAGCAGCGGCTAATCCGCTCTATCATAGGTATCCGCCGTTCAGCGGCTATCCCTTCCTTAAGGAAGCCGTAGCTAAGCGATATCTGGAAGACTATGGCGTCGACGTGGATCCTGCTGCAGAGGTGGCGATTCTATTCGGCGGCAAGACTGGATTAATTGAGATCTCGCAATGTCTGCTGAATCCGGGAGACTATTGCTTAGTTCCCGATCCGGGATATCCAGACTACTGGTCCGGCGTGTCGCTGGCCGGCGGCCGCATGTCCTTCATGCCGCTGCTCCGACACAATGGCTTCCTGCCTGATTACAAGGCCATTGATCCCGCCATTGCGGAGCAGGCTAAGCTGATGTTCATTAATTATCCGAACAATCCGACGGGCGCTGTAGCAAGCAGTGAGTTCTATGAGCGTACAGTTGAGTTCGCCAAGGAGCACGGTATTGTCGTCGCGAGTGACTTCGCCTATGGCGGCATCGGCTATGGAGGGCAGCGTCCGGTGAGCTTCCTGCAGACTCCTGGAGCGAAAGAAGTCGGTCTTGAATTCTACACCTTGTCCAAGTCCTATAATATGGCTGGGTGGCGAGTAGGCTTCGCGATCGGCAATCCCCAGATCATCGCGATGATTAACCTGATTCAGGACCATTATTACTGCAGCCTGTTCGGTGGAATTCAGGAAGCGGCTGCAGAAGCGCTGAATGGTCCTCAGGATTGTGTTAGAGAGCTGAATGAGCTATACGAGCGCAGGCGCGAAGCTCTGTTCCAAGCGCTTGATGAGATTGGATGGAAGGCGGCAAGGCCCGGCGGCTCCTTCTTCTGCTGGCTGCCTGTACCGGAAGGATACACCTCGGAGCAGTTCGCTGATCTTGTCCTTGCGGAAGCCGACGTTGTCGTTGCTCCTGGCGCTGGCTTCGGCACCCACGGAGAAGGTTATGTCAGGCTCGGACTATTAACGAGCGAGGCTAGACTCCAAGAGGCGGTTCGCCGTATAGGCAAGCTTGGTTTGTTTACAGCCCCTCTCGTTCGTGATATGCTAAGTGGAACTGAACATACAACGTGATGACGGGAATAGTAAGCCTGTGAAGCTCAAGACCAGAGAGTAGATTCCGAGGCTGTGAGAATTTACCTTGAGCCCTTGCTGAACCCAGCCCCCGAACGGCCGGTGATGAACCGGACAGCGCCTCCTGTTATGAGGCCCTAAGCAGGATGACCCCACTTAAGACGGGTCGTCAACGAAGGTGGTACCGCGGAAGCCCAGACTTTCGTCCTTTTCTATAGGACGGGAGTCTTTTCTATTTGTATACGAGAGGGGTTGTTGTGATGCCCATGCCGGAATGTATGGTTGTGAAGATAGGAAGCTCCTCACTCACTTCGGATGAAGGCGGACTGACGAGAGAGCGTATAGCCTTCTTCGCAGGAGAGCTGGCCGCACTGCACAAGGCGGGTCACCCGCTGCTGCTTGTCACCTCAGGCGCGGTCGCGGCCGGATTCAAGAAGATCGGATACACGACTAGGCCTAAGCTCGTGCATGAGAAGCAAGCGGCAGCGGCGGTAGGTCAAGCGCTGCTCATGCAATGCTATCAGGAGGCCTTCTCGAGCTACGGAATAGGTGTGGCTCAGATTCTGCTGACAAGAGCAGACTTCTCGAATCGAAGAAGGATGCAGAATGCACTCATGACCATTGAGGAATTATTAAGACTTCGAGCTATCCCCATCATTAATGAGAATGACACGGTAGCGACGGATGAGCTGAAGTTCGGCGACAATGATAATCTGTCTGCACTCGTCGCGAATATGGTGAAGGCTCATCGCCTAGTTATTATTACAGATATCGACGGGTTGTACACCGGCGACCCCAGGCACAATCCTGATGCAGTCCGAATCGAACGCGTAGATCAGATCTCGGAGAACATCATGAAGCTTGCTGGCGGTGCTGGTTCATCCGTCGGAACGGGAGGCATGCGCTCGAAGATTGAAGCAGCGAGAATGGCCATGCGAGGCGGCGTACATACGTTCATCGGACGCGTGCAGGAGCCAGGCGATCTGCAGCTTGCTGTAAGCAACCAAGGCAAGGGAACCTACTTCGATACGAACCTCCACTCTCTCCCGATGAAGAAGCAATGGCTTGGCTTCCACTCTATGCCGCAGGGGAAGATTACGATCGACGAAGGAGCGCAGGACGCCCTGCTCGTTCGCGGCAAGAGTCTGCTGCCGGCAGGCATCAGGCAGACGGAGGGAGACTTCCATCCAGGGGATGTCGTTGTCGTTGTCAATGATGCAGGTGAGACGCTTGGCCGCGGAGTAGTCAATTATGAAGCGTGGCAGGTGCAGGCTGTCGCTGGGCTGAGTACGGATGAAGTACGTCGGAGAGTTGAAGTGAACCGAATCGAAGTTATTCACCGAGATGAATGGATATCACTCCATTCGTGAAGGATGGAATCATGGGAGAGGAGATGGAGAGCTGATGAGTGAAGTACGAACGAAGGCGGCGCTTGCGAAGCGCGCCGCGGTGGTCATGAACCGCTTGACGAAGGAGCAGAAGAATGCTGCGCTGAGGACGATGGCAGATGCGCTGATGACCGAGCAAGCCTCTATCCTGGAAGCGAATAAGCTCGATCTGCAGAGAGGCAAGGACGGCGGCACCTCCCCTTCCCTGCTTGACCGTCTGGCGCTGACGGAGGAACGGTTAGCAGGGATGGCCGAGGGACTGCGTCAAGTTGCTGAGCTGCCAGATCCAGTCGGCGATCTGCTGGAGGAATTCGAGCGCCCGAACGGACTAAGGGTTCAGAAGGTTCGCGTGCCTCTTGGCGTCGTAGGCATGATCTATGAAGCTAGACCTAATGTTACCGTAGATGCGGCAGGACTGTGCCTGAAGACGGGCAATACGGTCGTCCTTCGCGGCGGATCGGCAGCGATTGATTCGAACCGCAGGCTGATAGCCGTACTCCAAGCTGCCCTAGCCGGCACAGCTGTCCCCCCGGATGCGATTCAACTGATTGAAGACGGAGACCGTGCCTCTGTGAATGAGATGCTGAAGCTTAACGGGCTGCTCGATGTCGTCATTCCTCGAGGGGGCGCTTCTCTCATCCGCACGGTCGTTGAGCATGCAACCGTACCTGTCATCGAGACAGGAGCAGGAATCTGCCACACGTATGCAGACGCCAGTGCTGATGCAACCATGCTGTCTGACATCGCCTACAACGCTAAGGTTCAGCGGCCTTCGGTCTGCAATTCCATGGAGACGCTGCTGCTCCATGAATCGTTCGCAGATCGCCATCTTATAGAGGTCGCTCAGCGGCTTCAGGAGGCAGGCGTAGAGATACGAGGCTGCGAGCAGACGGTGAAGCGGCTCAGTCTCGGTGGCAGTGAAGCTGCACGGACGGCTCAAGTACATGCTGCCTCGGATGAAGACTATGCCACAGAATACAATGATTATATTGTGAATATCCGCGTTGTCTATTCCTTGGATGAAGCGCTCGCCCATATCGACAAGTACGGTACGAAGCATTCAGAGTGCATCGTTACAGCAAGCGAAGACCATGCCCACAGATTCCTTCAGGAAGTGGATGCGGCCGCGGTCTACCATAATGCCTCTACCCGCTTCACAGACGGATTCGAATTCGGCTTCGGCGCAGAGATTGGCATTAGCACACAGAAGCTGCATGCGCGGGGACCGATGGGTCTACCTGCCCTCACTTCTACCAAATATCGAATATACGGAAGCGGTCAAGTCCGCGGATAAGCGTATGGAGGGTTGAACGAGATGATAATTAGAAATGGCATAGAACCAGGAGCCACCCTCGGTGACAGCAAGCTGTGCTTCTACGGCGCAGGCTCTATGGCCGAAGCTCTTGTAAGTGGTCTAATTGAGCAGCGAATAACAAGCCCGGACCGCATCTCCATGCTGAACCGATCGAATGCTGAACGTCTCACGGAGCTTAGCACTCGCTATGGCGTTCACACGACATTAGTCGATGCGGAGAAGAATCGCGCGATCGCTGAGTCGGATATTCTGTTCCTTGCGATGAAGCCGAAGGACGCGGACGCTGCTCTCGATGCAATCCGCGGTCTCATCCGAGACAAGCAACTGATTGTCTCCCTCATCGCGGGTCTCTCCATCTCAACGCTTGAGCGTATGCTGGGCAGCTCTGTCTCCATCGTCCGTACGATGCCTAACACGTCCAGCAGTATCGGACTCGGAGCTACGGGAATCTCCTACTCGAGTGCGGTAACCGATCACCAGCGGGCACTGGCTGAAGCCATCTTCCAGTCCGTGGGCATTACTGCAACGATTGAAGAGAACTTGCAAGAAGCGGTAACCGGTGTATCTGGAAGCGGTCCTGCCTATGTGTACTACTTCATGGAGGCGATGATGAAGGCCTCAGTACAGATGGGCATGCCGGCGGAAGCGGCACAGCAGCTCATCGTTCAGACGGTGCTTGGAGCGGCCGAGATGGTCCGCTTGACCGGTGAAGAGCCTGCTGAGCTGCGCCGCAAGGTAACCTCCCCAGGAGGTGCGACACAGGCAGCTATCGAGGTGATGGATCGGTACCAATTCACTGATGCTATCGTGCAAGCTGCCATTCGATCCGCTGAGCGTTCTGCTGAGATGGGAGCTTCGATTGAGAGGAGTACATTGAAGTCATGAGTTCAGTATGCATAGCCACGTATCGTGCGTTCGATGATCAGGCAGACTTCCACAAGAAGGCGCAGTCCATTGCCGTTGGCCTAACGGTTGGAAGCTGGACGGAGCTGCCCGAAGCCCGCAAGGCGGAGATGGAGAGGCATCTGGGCAAGGTGCTCTCCGTTCAGGTCCATGAGCCTGCTGACGGCGAACTCGGTCAGCGGTATGCGGATATTCGAATTGCCTATCCCGACATTAACTTCTCTAGAGATATCCCGGCCCTATTAGTGACCGTATTCGGCAAGCTGTCGATGGACGGCCGGATTAAGCTGCTTGATCTGGATGTATCCGAGGAGTTCCTGTCAGCCTTCCCAGGACCGAAGTTCGGTCTAAGCGGCGTTCGCAGACTGCTGGGTGTGGAGGAGCGTCCGCTGCTCATGAGCATCTTCAAGTCCGTCATCGGACATGACCTAGCTGGACTTCAGGATCAATTCTACAAGCAAGCGCTCGGCGGTGTGGATCTCATCAAGGATGACGAGATTCTGTTCGAGAATCCGTTGACTCCGTTAGAGCGCCGAGTGGAAGTGTGCATGGAAGCGGCACGGAAGGCCGAAGTAGAGACGGGACAGAAGCTGCTGTACGCCGTCAACTTGACGGGACCAACCTCTCAACTCGCGGTGAATGCCCGCAAGGCTGTTGCGGCAGGAGCGAACGCGCTGCTGTTCAACGTGCTGTCTTACGGTTATGACGTTCTTCATGAGCTAAGCAAGGACCCGTCGATTCCGATCCCCATTGCAGCTCATCCAGCTATGGCGGGAAGCATGTACCCTTCCCCTCATTACGGTCTGAGCGCTTCCCTCTTGCTGGGCAAGCTTATGCGGCTGGCTGGCGCGGACCTCGTTCTGTTCCCGTCACCGTACGGCTCGGTGGTCATGCCGAAGGAAGAGAATCTGGCCGTCCGCCAAGCCTTGCTCGAGCCGGCAGGCCAGCTTAAGACCTCCTTCCCTGTTCCGTCCGCAGGCATTCACCCCGGTCTGGTACCGCTCATCCTGCGCGACTTCGGAACGGATGTCGTCGTGAATGCTGGTGGAGGCATCCATGGTCATCCGATGGGGACCGCAGCAGGCGGACAAGCATTCCGTCAAGCCATTGAGGCAACCATGCAAGGCATTCCGCTGGCGCAAGCAGCGGAGCAACAAGGATACGAACCGCTTCGAGCGGCTATACAAGCTTGGGGGATCAGAGAATGACATTACAGCTAGACAATCAGCATCAGAGCCCGCTGCAGCCGAGCAAGCGAGGGGTCATCTTCTGCGACTTCGACGGTACGATTACAGTGAATGACAACATTATCGCCATTATCAAGCACTTCAATCCTGATGGCTGGGAACCTATTGTTGAGGCTATCATTAATCAGACCATGTCGATTCAAGATGGTGTCGGACAGCTGTTCCGCCTCCTTCCGTCTTCCATGAAGGATGAAGTCATCTCCTATGCGCTGAATCAAGTTCAGCTGCGAGACGGATTCGCTGAGCTGCTGGAATATTGCAAGCAGCAAGACATTGACTTCTACGTCACGAGCGGCGGCATCGACTTCTTCGTCTATCCCGTCCTGGAGCCCTTCGGCATTGCAGCCGATCATATATTCTGCAATGGGAGCAGCTTCGAAGGGGAGCGGATCACGATCGAATGGCCTAATCCTTGCGATGAGCATTGCACCAACCATTGCGGCATGTGCAAGCCTACGATTATGAGGAGATTCAATCCCGAGCAATATGAGCGCATGATTATCGGTGACAGCGTGACCGACTTCGAAGGGGCGAAGATTGCAGATCTCGTCTTCTCCCGCTCCCATCTATCGGTGAAGTGCGATGAGCTCGGCCTCGCTCATACGGCATTCGACACCTTCCATGATGTGATTCATCATCTGCGCAAGCTGAAGAGAGAGGAGTCGTGGGCATAATGACTTATAGCAGCATCCCGCTTGAAGAGAAGCAGCGTGCGTTAGCCGAGCTGCGTGAGGTGAAGGAGCTGTTCGCAAGTCGGGGGTGGTTCCCTGGCACGAGCGGCAACCTGTCCGTTCGCACAGGAGAGTTCAGCCCAGATCAGTTCCAATTCGCGATTACAGCCAGCGGCAAGGATAAGACCGTCCATACCCCTGAAGATTATCTATTCGTTGATCAAGACGGGGTGCCTTGTGAGGCGACGAAGCTCAGGCCATCGGCCGAGACGCTTATTCATTGCGAGATATACCGGCAGACCGGGGCTGGCGCTATTTTCCACGTGCATACGATCTTCAACAATGTCATCTCCGAGTACTATTGGGACCGCCGCGCAGTGCCTGTAGACGGTGTTGAGCTGATCAAGGGATTCAACATCTGGGATGAAGAAGCTCAGATCGATATCCCGATTGTATCCAACTTCGCCGATATCCCTCGCATCGTGCCTGAGGTGACCGAACGGCTCCTGGCGGATCAGCGCATCCCTGGCATCCTGCTTCGCAAGCACGGCATCTATGCCTGGGGGGCGAATGCCTTCGAGGCGAAGCGTCATGTGGAGGCGTTCGAATTCATCTTCGAATACGTGTACCGCTTGGAGCTGCTGAAGCAAGGGAAGGTATAAGGATTAGAAGCCTGTATGTGCTGATATAAAAAAAAGAAGCTAAGCCGCTGCGGCTTAGCTTCTTCCTCCTCCACGAAACTTGTGCGAATGAGCACGTGCTTCGTCTTCGTTCGTCACTCGATTGCGACTCCACTCGATCAATATGCGGTCAATATAGCGGAAGCTCAGCTTGCCTGCGAATACCGCTTCCTTCAAGGCGAACCGAATAATCTCCTCCGCATAGCGATCTTGGTCGATCCACCCGCTAATCGTCTCACATTCCATCGGGGACAGCAGACGACCGAATTCCTGCTCGAAGACAGAGAACAGATTCGCCGACTCCGCTGCCGATGAACGCTTAATGGGTGTAGTCTTCTCGGCCTTGCTGGCCGTCTCCTTAATCTGTCCTGCATTCCATTCCGATGCTTGCAGCAGCCAGCCGCTCCAGTTGTACCGTTCGGATTGGATGCCCGTCCGCGGGTCCAACTGTTCGTCAATCGTCAGCAGCTGATCCTTCATCAGACGGCTGAGCATCCCTTCCACGGCTCTGGTTGTCGTGCCGAGGCGCTCTGCGAGTTCATCTGGGGTCGGGAATTCTTGCCCGCCCGCATCGCGGAATTCCATCAGCTGCAGCAGCAGCATCGCTTCAGAATCTGACATTCCTAACTGTCGATAGGAGCGCAGCAGAAGTGCTGGAACGTAGACACCGCCATCGTTCATAACGGACGCCATGCCTCTGGCGTACGCCTTCCACATATCATTCTTCAACGGTATGGTTCCCCCTGCCCTATATCGCCTGTATGCCTATGTGCTTAATTGTTCCTATATACGCGAATGCTGCATGCTATGGTTATGAGTGTTGCTCTGTCCCTGCAGCCATGGCCAGCTCATACGTATCCCGAGCGATCAGCAGCTCTTCATTCGTCGGCACAACCAGTACCTTCACACGCGACGCCTCGGTAGAGATATATCGGGCTTCCTTGCTTCTCTCCGCATTCTTGGCGGCATCCAGCTCAATGCCGAGGAAGGTTAGCCCTTCACACACCGCTTGACGCAGCACGACGGAATTCTCGCCGACGCCGGCGGTGAAGACGAGCACGTCCACACCATTCATCCCCGCAGCATAGGCGCCAATGTACTTGCGAAGTCGGTACGTGTACATATCGAAGGCAAGCCGAGCGTTCTTATCCCCCTCCGCCATCGCTTCGGTAATCTCCCGCATATCACTGCTAAGGCCGGATACCGCGAGCATCCCGCTATGCTTGTTCAGCATGGAGTTCACTTCATTCAGCGTCAAGTCCTCCTTGTTCATGACGAATGGAACGATCGCAGGATCGAGATCCCCGCTTCGAGTACCCATCATTAGACCTTCCAGAGGAGTCATTCCCATACTCGTATCGAAGGACTTGCCATCCAAGATAGCCGTGCAGCTAGCGCCATTGCCGATATGCGCAGTGATCATCTTCAGAGAGGCTAGAGGCTGTTCCAGCAGCGCTGCAGCCTGCGCACTCACATAGGAATGGGAAGTGCCATGGAAGCCATAGCGGCGAATCTTGTGACGCCTGTAGAGCACCTTAGGAATTGGATACAAGTACGAAGCTTCCGGCATCGTCTGGTGGAAGGCTGTATCGAAGACGACTGCCTGCGGAACATTGGGCATATTCGCCTCGACTGCAGAGATTCCCATCATATGTGCAGGATTGTGGAGCGGCGCAAGATCGAACAAGCGCTTAATCTCCTGCTTCACCTCCGTTGTGACGAGCACCGACGACTTGAACACTTCGCCTCCGTGCACCACTCGGTGACCGACCGCCTCGATCTGGGAGATGTCGCTGAGAATGCCGTGTTCCGGATGAAGCAGCATGTCAATGACGCGCTTAACAGCCGTTACATGATCCAGTATCTCGCTCACATCGCGAACCTCAGCCTTATCAGCCGGTTCATGCGTGACGATGGATGAGTCCATCCCGATACGCTCCACGCGCCCGCTTGCGAGCACCGACTCGTCCTTCATATCGTAGAGCTGGTACTTCAGCGAAGAGCTGCCAGCATTCATGACTAGTACTTTCATTACACCCGGTCTCCATCCTTGTCATATTTGAAAAATCCGATGCCCGACTTCACGCCGAGATGTCCAGCCCGCACCATCTTCTTCAGAACAATGGATGGCCGATACTTCAGCTCGCCATACTCACGGAACATCCGGTCCAGCGCAGCAAGCACCGAATCAAGCCCGAAGCGGTCCGCCATCTCGAATGGACCATGCTGGAAGGAATAGCCGATTCTCATCGCGCTGTCGATATCTTCCGCGGAGGCGACCCCTTCTTCTAGGACATGAAGAGCCTCATTAATGAACAAGCAGATGAGCCGTGTTGTTACGAAGCCAGGTGACTCGAACACCATGACTCCCTTCTTCTGAATCACCTCTTCAACGAAGTGCTTCGTCCGGTTGAATGTATCCTCCGACGTTTTAAGACCGCGAACGATCTCAACCAGGTCAATCTTGGATACGGGATATATGAAATGGGCACCAATCACCCTCTCAGGCAGCATCGTTACCGATGCCAGCTCAGTTAAGCTTAAAGTCGATGTATTGGAGACTAGAATCGCATGCGGTGAGCAGATTTCGTCCATTTTACGGAAAACCATTTTTTTGCTTTCTAAATCCTCCGTGATGGTCTCAATCACCATCTCACAGCGCGCAAGATCCGCATAATCCTCCGTCATATGAATACGGCTCAGAATGAGCTTCTTCTCCGCTCCGGTTAGTGCCCACTTCTCAATCTGCTTGTCGAGGCTCTGTTCAATCATCTGCTTGCCTGAACTCAGCTTCTCGGTTGAGAGCTCAATTAAGTATACGTCGAGACCCTTGGATGCCAGCATCTCAGCTATCCCTTGTCCCATCGTGCCAACTCCGATAACTCCTACATTCCTTACTGTCACTTCAGTTTCCTCCTAGGTGCCTGCTTCCAACTGCATCGTCATCGATGCGTGAATGAGAACCATTCTCTCTAATCTATCTATGCCTTCTTATTATAACTAATTCAGACAAAAATAGAAGGCGGACGCATGGTCCGCCTTAAAATTGTTAAAATGAAAACGTTATTAGACACTCTGGAGCGATCCAGCCTCTGAGATCAGCTTGCGGAACTGCTCACCGCTGAGCGTCTCTTCCTTCACCAATATATCCAATGACCGCAGGAACACGTCACGCTGTGCTTGAAGGAGCCCCTTCGTACGGAGCATCAGCTCATCCAGAATGCTCTTGTTCACCTTCGCCCAGCTGTCTGGCGTCATCATATGATTATCAATAATACCTAGCTCCGTTAATCCGCTCTCCACCATTGTGCGAACGATGCTCATTGCGGTATCGAAGTCACCGCGGGAGCCTGTGCTGCGGTCACCGTAGAACAGCTCTTCAGCTGCAGCTCCGCCCAGCGCAACCATAATCTGATTGTTCAGGAATTCCCGAGTATACAGATACCGGTCCTCCTGAGGATTGTGACGAACATAGCCAAGCGCTTGACCTCTAGGAGATAGTGCAACCTGAGATACACTGCCCGGATTAACAAGCTCTGCCGTTATCGCATGGCCGAGCTCATGTAGAGCTACCCGCTCCCGCTCTTCCTTCGTCGATTCACGGTCCGTCTTCTCCCCCATCATGACCTTGTCGATGGCCATAGACAGATGGGACTGCTGAATAGCAGCGCTCTGTTCTCTCATCGCATAGATAGCCGCTTCGTTCATGACACTCTCGAGCTGTGCACCGGAGAAGCCGAATGATTCCTCTGCAATCTTCTCCAGGTTAATACCCTCAGCCAGCGGCTTGTTCTTCGCATGGATGGCTAGGATATGGTGACGACCCTTCTTGTCCGGCAGATCCACCCCAATATGGCGGTCGAATCTGCCTGGGCGGGTAAGGGCGCTGTCGAGCATCTCCTTACGGTTCGTCGCCGCCATGAGCAGGATGCGAGGAGACTCGGATGTATGAATGCCGTCCATCTCGGTGAGCAGCTGGTTCAGCGTCTGATCATACTCTCGATGCTGGCCGCCGTCACGCTTACCGCCAATGACGTCAATCTCATCAATGAAGATGACCGCGCTGCTCTTGCCTTCCTTCTCAGCCTTCTGCCTCGCGTCCTTGAACAGGTCGCGGACGCGGCCTGCGCCAACGCCGACATACATCTCAACGAACTCACTGCCGGATGCCGCCATATAGACGGAATCCGTATAGTGCGCTGCTGCCTTAGCCAGCAGCGTCTTCCCTGTGCCCGGAGGTCCGGTAAGCAGTATCCCCTTCATCGGCCGAATGCCCAGCTTCGCAATCTCCTCCTGCTTCACAAGGAAGTCGAGCGACTCAATCAGCTCTTGCTTCGCTCGCTCTTGACCGCCAATCTGCTCGAAGGAGAGCGGTGCGGGAAGATTAGCTCTGCGGGAACGCTTGCCTGCAGCAGCAGTCAGATTGCCTCTGCCGCCCTTCGCTGTATACAGGAAGGCAGCTGCGAAGAGGGAGATGAGTATGAAGGGAACGATGTTCACCCCTCGAAGCAGCAGGAACAGCAAGAGGACGGGAACAACCCCAATCGCTATCTCTCGGTAATACTTAAGCATTAGACCAAGCCTCCATTCGTGCTGGAGTGCGCGGCAATACGACATACTTCGCTGCACCTTGGCTCTTCATAGTGATATACACATTGCTATCATCCATATCTGTAGTCGCCTGCACATCAGGGTGGTCCTTCATGAGCTGAGACATGGCAGCAGGGATATTGGAATACGTCTGAGTCTCCATCGCTTCAGCAACCTCGAACAGAATGGAAGACCACATCTTCTCCAAGCGCTGATCCGGCTTGTTCTTAATATCAAGCTGCAGCTCACGGTCCCCAATGGAGCCGCTGCCTTCCTTCATAATCCGGCTATATATATCATGCAAGTTCGCATTATCATCCAAGAGCAGGCTTACCGTAACGAGGTCAGGCTTGAATTGCGGCTGTTCCGAGGATACGACGCCCGGAAGCTTGTTGACAACGCCTTCGAGAGGCGCCTTCACCGCCACCTGATGATAGATCAGCCAACCGCCGAACAAGACAAGAGCCGCGGCTGCGGCAGAGATAAGAATAGGCATAATCCGTAGCTTCGTCATCATGTGGAATAACCCCCTTATATCCATTCATGTATACTATCGTCTATCAACTTCGATATAAGAGAGTATATCATATATGGAATCATGAAGGGGGTGTAAAAACAGGAAAGTGTTACGGTTATGTGCCGAACCTGCCGGTCAGCTTGTAGGTCGTTATATAAGAGCCGTCTGTCACTCTATAGAAGTCATAATAATGCTTCGTCATGTCCTCTTGCCGGGAATAATAGATCTCCCAGATCTTCTCTCCGTTCAGCAGACCGAGCTCAATTCGAATAATCTCTGCATCTGGCTTCGACTGAAGCAGACTCCTTCGAACCTGACTCTTCGGAATAACCTGAGAGGCTTGCAGCCACTGAGGCTCCCCTTCTTCGGGCACCCATACAATCAGCTTCACGCCCTCCGCGGTCTCCCCTTCAATCGTCCAGACGACCCCATCCCAGATATGCTTGTACGCACTCGTTACCTTGGTTAGCTGAGCGGCTTCTGCAGCAGCCTTCTCAGCCTGCTCCTGCTGCTCCCAATCTGGAGCTTGAGCGGATCTGAACAGGAAGAAGAGAGCAAGGAGAACGCCTGCAACCACAAGCCCGGATAGCCAGCCTATTCGCTTAGCGGTGAGGAATGGAGGACGTTTTCTCCGAACGGCCCGCATCAGCTCTTCAACAGTCGTTCGAAGGAAGCCTGTGCTTCGTAACGAATCTTCTCCTCATCGAGTGTCGTGCACTGTCCATTCTTAACCAGCTGCTTGCCATCTACCCATACATGCTTCACATCTTGCCCTGAACCGGAATAGACCAGATGGGAGATGATATCGGTCTTCGGATAATAATGAGGCTTCTCCGTGTCGATGGCGATGAAGTCAGCCTTCATGCCGACCTTCAGCTGGCCTAGTGCCTGCTCCTGCCAGATCGCTCTCGCCCCATATACCGTCCCCATTCGAAGCGCCTCAATAGCCGGAATTGCTGTTGGGTCTCCTGAGATTCCCTTGTGAAGAAGAGCGGCCATTCGAATCTCCTCGAACAGATTCAGATTATTGTTGCTCGCTGCGCTGTCCGTGCCTAGGGCTACCGTCACTCCGGCTCTGAGCAGGTCTGGAACTCTGGCTATGCCGCTTGCCAGCTTCAGGTTGGAGATCGGATTATGCGATACCGCTACTCCGCGGGCAGCCAGCAGCTCGATCTCACCCTCAGTGAGGTGCACCGCGTGAGCGACCAAGGCCGGACGTGTGAATACGCCAAGTCTGTCCAAGTGCTCCACCGGGCGACAGCCGTAATCTCTCACGTTCTGCTCCACCTCTGCGATGGATTCCGACATATGTGTATGCATCGGCAGATTATATTCATGTGCTGCCTGAACGAACTTCTCTATATAATCCGGCGGGCAAGTGTACGGGGCATGAGGCGAGATCATCGTCGTAATTCGCCCGTCTCCCTTGCCGTTCCAATCGCGTGCGAAGGCAATGGCTTCCTTCAGCTTCGCTTGCTGCACCTCTTCGGGACAGAGCCCGATGACTCCGCGAGTCAGCACGCCGCGCATGCCAGAGCTGTCTACCATCTGCGCCACTTCATCCATCCGATCATACATATCCACGAACGCCGTCGTACCGCTCTTCAGCATCTCCACAATAGCGAGCGAGGTGCCGCTTCGCGTGTCGTGATCGACATACTTGCCTTCCATCGGCCACATCTTCTCTTCGAGCCACACTTGAAGATTCTGATCGTCGGAGTAGCCTCTTAGCAGTGTCATCGCTGCGTGGCCATGCGTATTAATCAGACCAGGCAGGAAGGCGAGCTTAGTCCCATCTAGCCGTGTGACATCCTGCTGGAGCTGTACCGGGGCAGGAGCTGCCTCGCCGATATATGTAATCTTGTCATCCGTGATGACCATATGTCCGGTTAACACCGGCACGTCTTCATCCATCGTGATGAAGGTTCCGTTCTCAATCCACAATTGACTCATTAGACCGTTCCCTCTCCCGTTCGCGTTCTAGATAATAGGCCAGGCTTAACAATTCCTTCGTAAAATCAGCATGATGAACCCGCACTTCGTCGGGCACTCGAAGAATGGCAGGAGCGAAGTTCAGTATGCCCTCGACTCCTGCTTCCACGAACTTATTCGCAACGTTCTGAGCTTCCGCTGCCGGTACTGTAATAATACCGATGCGGATGTTATGCTCCTTCACCGTCTCAACCAGATTGTCCATAGACAGTACCGTCATGGAATTAATCTTCGTACCGACCTTGCTCGGATGAGCATCGAATACGGCCGTTATTTTCATGTTGTCCTTGGAATAGGTGTTGTAATTGCACAAGGCGTGTCCCAAGTTGCCGGCACCGACTAGACCGACATTCAATTGCTGATCCAGCTTCAGGATCTGTCGTATTTTCTCAATCAAGTAGCTGACGTCATACCCTATGCCCTTCCGGCCGAAGTCGCCGAAGTAAGCTAAGTCCTTGCGGATCTGTGCGGGATTGAGATCCAGCTTGATTCCGAGCTCCTGAGAGGACACCGTCTGCACCTCACGCTTGCTTAGCTCGCCTAGAACTTGCAGATAGATGGGCAGCCTTCTGACGACGGCTTCTGATATCTTCACTTGCTTCATCCGCTTGCCCTCCTATTCCTGCTTCAACCATTCTCTCATACGAGGCACCATCTGATCCAGATGCATATGCTCAATCTTCGGTCCAGGCAGGGAATATAGAAAGTGCTTCCCGTAATACGTATCGATGACCCTTGTATCATAGATAAGCACAATGCCTCGGTCAGAGGTCGTTCGCACCAATCGCCCGAAGCCTTGCTTGAAGCGAATTACCGCTTGGGGGATCGACAGCTTCATGAACGGATTCTGCTTCTGCAGCTGCAGCAGCTCTGCCTTCGCTTCCGCTAACGGATGGTTAGGCGGCTGGAATGGAAGCCTGACGATAGCCAGGCAGGTAAGCACATCACCTGGAAGGTCTACCCCTTCCCAGAAGGAGCTCGTGCCGAGCAGCACCGACTGCGGCTGCTGGGTGAAGCGTCTCGTCAGCTTCGTCCGATTGCTGCTGTCAATTCCTTGGCCAAGCACGCCTATATCAGCAGCCGCCAGCGCTTCCTTAAGCGGGTCATATACTTGCCGCAGCATGCGGTAAGAAGTGAAGAGCACGAGCATTCTTCCCTTCGTCTCCGCAGCTGCTTCAGCCAGTGAGGCCACTAGTCGCTCAACATACTTAGCATCCACATGTGCGCCCTTCAGCTGCGGGAAGTCACGAGGGATCATGACGAGCGCCTGTTCTCTGTAGTTGAACGGAGATGGCAGCTGTACCGTCTTCAATCTCCCTGATTCCTCCATGCCGGTCAGACCCAGCTGTTCGCATGCATACTGGAATGACTTCTGCACCGATAGGGTAGCCGAGGTCATAATGATACTGTCCTTCTGATCGAAGAAGTATTGCTGAAGCTGGCTGCTGACATCGACCGGAACCGCATAGATGTGAACAGACCGATGCCGGTAGGTCGTATTCGCTTCAATCCAGTAGACAGCGGCAGCTTGATCCATCTTCATGAAGCTGCGCACATCATCGCGAATGCGGGACATATCCCGTACAGCACCATTCAGGTCCGTGATGAGACCCTGAACGGTATTCGTCTCTACCCGATCCTTAATATCTGTACAGATCTTGTCCAGCATACGAATGATTCTGGATAAGTCTCCATGAAGATTCTCCTCTGCCGTAACCGCATACTCGAACCCGCTCGGCAGTTGGTCCTTCTTGAGTCTGCATACGGCCTGAGCTGCACCCTCTGTGCCGCCCTCAACCGAGGTTCCTGCGAAGCTGTACAGGAACTCGAACAGCTTATCCCAATGTTCCTTAATCTCACCAAGGATAGGAACTACGGTATCAATCGTCTCGAGCCATGAGGCTTGGTGATCATCGTCTTCATCTTGCAGCTTGAAGCGCAGTGCAGACAGTACGCCCGCGCGTGAGTCCTTGTACATACGAGTCATCGTGCTGCTTAAGGAATAATAAGATAATTGCATGCCGAGATGCTTGCCTGCGACCTCTTCCATATGATGGGCTTCGTCTATAATTAGATGTTCATAAGCAGGAAGCAGCCGATGATCTGCCCGAATATCAGTGAACAGCATGGAATGGTTCGTTATACAGACATCTGCGATGTTCGCTTCATGCTTCGCTCGATGATAATAACAGCGCTTGAACCAAGGACAGGAACGGTTGAGACAGGAGTCCGCATCGCTGGCTACCGTAGACCAGAAGTCTGCACCCTTGTTGCCGAAGTTCAGCTCCTCTTGATCTCCCGTCTCCGTCTCTCCGAGCCAGACGACCATCTGAGCTGCGGTGAGCGTATCTTCCATCGGACTGCTCATGTCTCTGGTGTTGATCTTGCTCTCGAACTTGCGCAGACAGAGATAATTGCCTCTACCCTTGAAGATAGAGGCTCGGAATGAGAACGGCAGAACCGATCGAAGCAGCGGCAGATCCCTTCCTCTGAGCTGCTCTTGCAGATTAATCGTATGAGTGCTGACCACTACCTTCTTCTGCTGTTGAATTCCATAGTACAGTGAAGGAATCAGGTAACCTAGCGACTTGCCTGTTCCGGTACCCGCTTCAATTAACAAGTGACGTTCCGCCTCGAGCGATTCGAACACCTCTTGGAACATCGTCGATTGTGCTTCCCTCTCTTCGTAAGTGGGGAACAACTCCTTGAAGTTGTTCGTCACCGCCTCCAAGTATTGCTGGAAGGACATCGACTCTATTGGTGAAGGGGTTCCGCTAGGCAGGGAAGGCTCTTCATCCATCCATTCGCCAGCCTTGAGCGCGAACTGGTTGAAGTAGTGGTAAGCATTCATATCAATCGTAGTCTGGCTCTCAACCTGAAGCAGCTGCTCCTGTACGAACCAAGCTAGATCGGAGCCGGCATCCAGCAGCATAGCGATTCGCTGCAGCGTCAGCAGCGGCAGCTCTTGAAGCTTGCGGACGCTCTCTGCGAAGATTAAGGCAGTCGCCATAGCATCGCTGTCCGCCCGATGATGCTGATCATGGGCAACTCCGAATTGCTCGGAGACAGCACCAAGCTGATAGGAAGTAATGGTTGGATATAATATTCTAAGCAGCTCAATCGTATCTAATCTGCGTCCAGCGAACGCATGATATCCGCATTGATCTAATGCTTGATTCAGGAAGCCAGCGTCGAAGCCTACATTATGTGCGACCAGTACGGCATCATCCAATAGTGGAATTAGCTCGACTAGCACCTCATCCAACGTAGGGGCATCCGCAACCATGCTGTCATCTATACCAGTGAGCTGTGTAATGAAGGGGGGGATAAGCTTATCCGGACGAACAAAAGAGGAGTAGGTGCGTTCCACCTGAAGCTCCTCATTCATGACCACCAGACCAACTTGTATCATGCAGTCAGCGGCGGTATGGCCCGTCGTCTCTAAGTCCAGAACTGCAAATTTCATCGTATCTAATTCCTCTCACAGACAGCTTAGCTCCGTGCTTCCGAAGTATAGAGCCAGCTCTCCGGGAGTTTCCTTGCAGCACTTGAGATTAGACAAGGGATCTGCGAAGGCAGGGTAAGCTTGATGGGCTTTCAAAAAAAACTGCTCTGCTTGTTCCATATTCAGGTGAACGGCTTGAATACAGCCTAAGGCATTGAGTCCAAGCGCCTGCCACTTCGGATGCTCTGTGAGTGCAATGAGCAGTTGGAAGTGGCGCTGCGCTTCACTCCATTCCTGAAGATGCATGTGCGTCATGGCTAGAAAAAGCCGTGCAAGATTGTTCTCCGGCGTTCGAGTGACAGCCGAGAGGAAATCCTCTCTGGCATGCTGGAACATGAACAGATGATAATAACCTTGACCGCGTGTAAGATCACGCTTCGTATCAAATGGCACATCCCCGTCTGTCGCTGAGTAACTGGTATTGTTATTGTTGTTAGGTGAGGATATGACCTTGGGAGCTGGGCTGGCACCAACTGCCCCGTATACGGATTCCTCCAGCGCTGCAGCAACAGACTGCTGCGGTGCTTCCTCTTGCTCATTCCTGAATATGGCGAACTTCTCTTCCAGCTGCAGCCATTGCTCGATGAGGGAATCACTTACCTTCTTAAGCATCGCAAGCTGTTCCTCGAACTGTTCTCTCTGCGCAGGTGTTGCCGACGGATAATGTTGGATAATGTGCTGAAGCATGTCGTTCATAGTGGCAAACATGTGCTGGAACATTGCTGCATCCCGCCTTCACCAAAGAATTGAGGGTTGTTACTGCTCATTCTTTGTCTCTGGGGGGCTTAATATACTCCGTCCCAGTCGTTCCATAAGGGAGGAATGACAATCTGCTCAGTACCTTACAGAATGGCTGCATGAATCTCCTGAGACAGCTTCTGCACCGGGCGGTTCTGCTCATTCAGAATAACAACGACAGGCTCGTATGACTTCGCCTCTTCGTTATTCATGACCGCATAGGAGATAATAATGACTTGATCTCCAGGCTGTACCATCCTTGCTGCTGCGCCGTTCAGGCAGATGACGCCTGAACCCCGAGCACCAGTAATGACATAGGTCTCGAATCTGGCGCCGTTGTTGTTATTGACGATCTGAACCTTCTCATTCTCAAGCAGATCGGCTGCCTCCATCAGATCTTCATCAATTGTGATGCTCCCGACATAGTTCAGGTTCGCTTCCGTCACCGTGGCTCGGTGTAGCTTCGACTTCATCATCGTTCTAAGCATGGTTAATCACCTCATTCGGATACAATAATCGATTGTCAATTAGCCGTGTGCTTCCGAACTTAACAGCCAGAGCCAGTATTAGCTTATCGCTCTGCAATAAGATTGGAGCAGCAGCTGGCACCTCTTCGAGGGAAGGATAGGTGTACAGCTCTGCATAATCAATGTCGGCATGATGGGCATTGCTAATCTGCTGTCTGACTCGTTCGAGCAGGGCCTCTGCCGTCATCCCGTCTTCTTGAATCCACTGAGCAGCAGCCTGCAAGGTCTGTGACAGCACGACGGCCTCCGCACGTTCCTCTGCGGATAAGTACACATTCCTTGAGCTAAGCGCAAGCCCGTCCGGCTCACGAACAATCGGACAAGGGACGATCTCTACCGGATAGTTGAGATCGTCGACCATCTGCTGAATGACTGCAACCTGCTGGGCATCCTTCATTCCGAAGTAGGCTCTTGTCGGTCCAATGAGATGGAACAGCTTCCCGACGACCATTCCCACTCCATCGAAGTGCCCTGGCCTTGAAGCACCGCACAGCTTGCTTGTTAGACCGCTGACAAGTACGCGTGTCAGCGGCTTCTTCGGATACATCTCTTCCGTGGACGGAAGGAAGACGAGATCTACCTGGCACTCCTCTGCAAGCGCGAGGTCCCGCTTCTCATCCCGCGGATAGCGGTCCAGATCTTCATTCGGACCGAATTGCAGCGGGTTGACGAAGATGCTGAGTACACTTATATCATTCTCAGCACGTGACCGCCTTAGCAGACTGGCGTGACCTTCATGGAGGTACCCCATCGTTGGAACGAAGCCGACGGATCCATTGGATCCGTTGGATCGATTGGAGCAGTTATGCTTAAGCTTGGTAAGCTGTTCACTTAATTCAGTTAGGGTTCGACACAGGATCACGCGGCTTAGGCTCCTCTCGCTGCTCAGTATGAGCCGGCACCTGTTGATCTGCGCTGCCGCCATACAATTGATTCAACTTCTCGCTTGCCATAGGGAAGCTGTGCTTCTCTTCCGGGAAGACGCCCCCCTTGACATCTGCTACATAGGAGCCAATCGCCGTACGAATGGCAGATCCGATGTCTGCATAGGTCTTAACGAATCTCTTGTTGATATAAGGTGAGGAATATTGAAGAATGTCATGATACACCAGCACTTGACCGTCGCAGCCTCTGCCTGCCCCTATTCCGATGGTTGGAATGGACAGCTCAGCACTAATGGCGCGAGCGAGCGGCTCAGTAACCAGCTCCAGGACGATACTGAATGCGCCTGCTTCCTCTAATGCCTTCGCATCCTTCATCAACTGCTCGGCTTCCTGTTCAAGCTTGCCCTGAACCTTATAGCCCCCGAGCTGATGGACCGACTGTGGAGTAAGGCCAATATGCCCCATCACTGGTATTCCTGCTCGCACAAGAGCAGACACATCCTCCACCATGTCGATGCCGCCTTCCAGCTTCACCGCCTGCGCTCCGCCTTCTTGCATAATGCGAGCCGCATTCTTCAGCGTCGATTCCCTGCCAATTCCGTAGGTCATGAACGGCATATCCGCCACGATGAAGGTATGCTCTGCTCCTCTTCTTACCGCCTTAGTATGATAGATAATGTCATCAAGTGTGACAGGGACTGTCGTATCATAGCCGAGCACCACATTGCCCAGCGAGTCGCCTACGAGCAAGACATCAATTCCCGCTTCCTCTGCGAGCTTCGCTGACGGATAATCATATGCCGTAATCATCGAGATCGGCTGATGCTCTTCCTTCATTCTGCGCAGCTTCGTAATCGTTATTCGTTGATTCATACCGTCATCCCCTTCTGGTGGGTATAGGATTAAGCACAAAAAAAACCTTAGAGCAGCCGCTCAAAAGGTCCCCAAACCAAAAAGGAAACGTTACTTGCGATTGCCTGCTTCCTTCTGTCTCGGTCCCTACGGCTCAGAGCAGAGTGGTGCATTGCCATCCATCTTGCCTGTCATTCATGTCCTTAGCCAGCTTAATCGGTATGCCGGCCTTCGCAGCAACGGTCAAGTGCAGCTCCGAACGCATTCGGATACCGCCTGACTCCCTACCAGTATAACAAACAAATGGAGGTACGTAAACGAAGGCCGTGACCTGGCTTATGAGGACGGAAGAGGCTCTCCCATCTCTGCTGAGAACACTTCTGCGCGATGGCCGTTCGCCTGCTCGACAATTAAGGCTCCGCTCGCTGCAAGCCCGATAGGGATCCCTTCTATGGTGCCCTGCGGTGTAATTAATCTTGCAGGCGTATTGAGGGTCGAAGATAAGGCTTCCCATAGGGCGGCAATGACGGAGAAGCCCTGATCCTGATGCAGCGTATAGAGCTGCTCCCACTCCAGCAGGAAGTCCGTGATGATGCTCATGCGATCCAGCTTGCGTCCTTCTGCAATTCGAAGGGAAGTCACCTTATCGAGCAGCTGAGGAGGATAATCAGCAGCTTCCAGATTGACGCTGATGCCAATTCCAGCGGTAACATATCGCAATCGCTCATCCTCTGCGGCAGACTCTAACAGGATACCACTAATTTTTTTCCCATCAATTAGCAGATCATTCGGCCACTTAATCGTAATCTCCTTGGAGATATGCCTCTTCAACGTACGGCATAACGCAACCGCCGTCATCAGGGTTAACTGCGGGGCATAATGAATCGGTACAATTGGTCTAAGTACCATGCTCATCCATATTCCCTTGCCGCTCGGAGATATCCACTCCCTGCCCATACGACCGCGGCCGCTGAGCTGCTGTTCAGCCAGTACGAGCGTTCCTTCAGCCGCACCCTGTTCAGCCAATTGCTGGGCCTTGTTCTGAGTCGAATCGATGGTGTCATAGAGCTTAATGGTCTGTCCGAAGCTCTTCGTCATGAGGGAGCTCGCTAGCTCCGTCAAGGACAGCTGATCGGGAATGTCCAGCAGCTTGTAGCCTAATCTGCGGGAGGCTTCGAACTTATATCCCTGAGCTTCCAGCTTGCGAATCTGCTTCCATACCGCTGTACGTGATACGCCGAGCTGCCTGCTAATCTCTTCACCAGATAAGTACGCACCATTCACCTTATCGAATAAGCTTAACAATTGATCATTCGCCATGTTGTGACCCTCCTATTCCAAGCGCTCTGTGTCTTGCCCCTGCCAGAGCTCGGCCTGATGCAGCAAGGCTTCTGTCTCGTTGGCAACCTGCTGAAGGGCCGCGGCCTTCAGCAGCCGCTGCAGCCACTCTCCGGTCCACTTGCCTGCTTCACGATCCAATCGCGCCGCCAGCTGCCGGCCGCTCACCCTCAGTTCCTTCATCGTCGATACGGGCATCTGCTCTAGCACTTCGCTCAGCTTGTCCAATGAAGCATGCAAGCGCATAGGAGCGGCGGCGCTGTGATCAGGCTTGCTGCTCATTAGCACACGTTCAACTTGAAGCCAGCTATAGGCTGCCTTGCGACCGAACTGAATGATAGCATCCGCCCATTGCTCTCCAGACGTCTCTTCAGACGTCTCTTCAGACGTCACGCCAGACGTCATGTCAGACGAATCGCCAGACAATCCTCCACCTTCAGACATTGCAGCATGAATGCGAATGATTGCCGTAATCTGCTTCATATCCTTACTAGCGAATCGGAGTGCGTGAAGCGTACCTTCTGCTTCGGATGGACTAGCTCCTGCACCAATGAATAGGCAGCTCCATCTCTCGATGGGTTCAGATAGCTGCTCCAATGCTGCCGGATGGGCAGCTAGGAATGCCTTCAGCCTCGTGCTGTCTTGCAGGGACGGAAGCTCTTCCTTCGTATGGCTCAGCAATTCACTGCTGGCCAGCAGGGTAACGGCTGCCGTTGGCATTGAACCCACAATCATCTTGTGAAGCTCCGCCCTCACCCGCTCCATTGCCATGTATCTAAGCAGGGCTCGGTGTCTGAGCAGCGCCTGCCAAGTTGAATCGGTGAAGGACATGGAGAATTCCGCAGCGAATCTTACAGCTCGAAGCATCCGGAGCGCATCCTCCTGCAGTCTGGCATCCGGATCCCCCACACAGCGCAATACCTTGCTGCCTAGGTCTGCTTGTCCGCCATATGGATCAATTAGCTGCCCATCCGCAGACAAGGCTATCGCGTTCATCGTGAAGTCTCTGCGAAGCAGGTCCTGCTGAAGCTCCGAGACGAAGATAACTTCCTCAGGCCTGCGATGACCCTCATACTGAGATTCGGTTCGATAAGTCGTCAGTTCATAGACGCGCTTCTCCCACAGCACCGTTACCGTACCATGCTGCAGCCCGGTCGGAATAGTCCGCTCGAACAGCTCCATGACTTGCTCCGGCCTTGCGGACACCGCAATATCCACATCGGAGAGCTCTCTCCCGAGCAGAGCATCTCTGACGCAGCCCCCTACGAACACGGCTTCATAGCCATGCGCAAGGAGGCGCTCCAATATAGGGAGCGCCTCCTGCATCGGCTTAGGCCATTCCTGCATACCCTTCACCTCATTCACTGCATACGGGCTCTTCCAGTTCCGCTTCTATCCCGAGTACCCGATAGTAGATCTGTTCATACTGCGCGGTAATTCGTCCATCGCAGAATTCATGTCTGGCGCGGAATATACAAGCACGCTTGAATTGATCGTACAGCTTAGCATCCTTCAGCAGCCTGACCGCGAATCCAGCCATCGCCTCCACGTCCCCAATCGGGGCCAGGAATCCGGTCTCGCCATGTGTGACAAGCTCTGGAATACCGCCAGCGGTCGATCCAATCGTCGGTACGCCGCAAGCCATTGCTTCCAGGGCGACTAGGCCGAAGCTCTCCTTCTCCGAAGGCAGCAGCAGCAGATCAGCGACAGAGATGACCTGTGCGACATCCTCTTGCTTGCCAAGGAAGTGCACCCGATCCTCGAGCCCCATCTGACGAATCTTCCATTGGATCTTAGACAGCTCAGGACCTTCGCCGACAAGCAGCAGCTTGGAGGGAACACGCTCCTGCACCTTCGCGAATACTTCAACGACGTCCGACACTCGCTTGACCGGGCGGAAGTTGGATATATGCATGAGCACCTTCTCGTGAGGCTGGACGAAGTCCGCTCGCAGCGATGCAGCGTCACGCGGGTAATAGACTCTCTTGTCAACGAAGTTATAGGTCAAGTCAATCGGCTTCGTAATATCAAGCAGCTCGCGCGTCTCGCGCATCAGGTCGTTCGACACGGTCGTTACCGCATCGCTCTGATTGATGGCCAGCCGAATGAGATCCTTGAGCGACTCGTCCTGCGCCAGCACAGTAATATCAGTGCCATGAAGCGTCGTCACCGTCTTGAAGCCGTCACCGATCATCTGCTTCGCCAGATAGGCACAGACAGCATGAGGTACAGCATAATGAACATGAAGCAGGTCCAGCTCCTGCATCTTGGCCACTTGAGCCATCTTGCTCGCTAGTGATAAGTCATAAGGCGGATAACGGAACACATAATAGTCGTTAATTTCCACCTCGTGGAAAAAAATATTTTTATTAAAATGTCCAAGCCGGAACGGAATGCTGTGGGTAATAAAATGGATCTCGTGACCCCGCTCGGCCAGCAGCTTGCCAAGCTCTGTTGCCACAACTCCAGAACCGCCTAAGGTTGGATAACAAGTAATGCCGATCTTCAATTTCCTAGTCACGCTGCTCCCCCCTGGGCGTTCGCCTATACTGCTTCAGTATATTCAATGTCATAACGATAGTTGTTAAAAGTATTGTAAGGCATGCGGACGCTTAATCGCAAAGCCTTCGGCAAATGAATAGCCGCGGCCTTGTCCGAGCAGCGAATCCCGCGCCTCCACGCGTTCGATGTATCCCTGATTAAGCGGAGTGACCACCCGGTCTTCCCCTGGGCTTCCAGGCTCGAATTGGGAACGATAGGCAAGCAGGGCATGCCTCTTCGTCTCCTGATGCTCAGTAATGTCTATGAGCAGCGATACTTGATCGATATCATTAATGTAATAATAGATAAGCTGCTCAACTTGAACGGGCGGGAGCTCCGGCAGGTACTTGCGCAGCTTGCTGTTGAACACTGCTTCCTCCACTAGCTTGCTGCAAGCGATATGATCCGGATGACGGTCCACCCAATACGGAGCGAAGACAAGCCTCGGACGATGCCGCCGAATCTCCGATACAACAGCTTCCAGCTGAGAAGACTCTCCCGTTAAGCCTCGATCAGGCAGCCCTAGACAGGAGCGAGCGGATAGACCAAGCACCGAGGAGGCCTCAGCTGCTTCAAGCTGCCTTAGCTCCACGGTGCCGTTAGAGGACATCTCTGCTCTAGTCAGATCACATATGCCTACTCGATAGCCTGCCTTCACATGCTTCGCAATCGTCCCGCCCATACCGATCTCTGCATCGTCCGGATGGGCGCCGAATACGAGAATATCGAGCGGTTCACTTGCAGTCATGCTCATGCTCATTACACCTCACCCGGCTTATACTTGTGTACGAGCTCGCGCCAAGCGAAGTCTCCCCGCTCGAGCGCTTTGACGAGCAGCTCTGCGGTAGCCACGTTCGTCGCTACCGGTATGCCTTGCACATCGCATAAGCGAAGAAGCGCTATAATATCCGGCTCATGCGGCTGAGCCATGAGAGGATCCCGAAGGAAGATGATGAGATCCATCTCGTTCTGAGCGACCATCGCTCCAATCTGCTGATCTCCGCCAAGCGGGCCGGACATGAAGCGATGGATGCGAAGCTCTGTCTGATCCATAATTCGACTGCCCGTCGTTCCAGTAGAATATAATTGATGAGGCACGAACACTTTCTCGTAGGCGATAACGAAGTTAACCATTTCTTCTTTTTTGCGATCATGCGCGATGAATGCAATATTCATATCTAGTTATCCCCTCTCTTGCTGCGCTGTACAAGTAGCTCGAATTAATCCATGATGTGTTCGAAGCCGTAGATTAATCCGGTATAGTTCATAACCTTCTTAACGGCAACGTTCACACCCGGCATATATCCTGCCCGGTCATAGGAATCGTGGCGAAGCTTAAGCGTCTGTCCATAACCGCCGAATACGACTTCCTGCTGGGCGAATACGCCTGGCAGCCTGACACTATGTATGCGGAAGCCGTTATAATAAGCGCCGCGAGCGCCTTCGATCGTCTCTTCTTCATTCGGATTGCCTTGGCGGAGCTCTTCGCGAGCCTGCGCAATCAGCTCGGCCGTCTTGATGGATGTGCCGGAAGGTGCATCCAGCTTCTGGTCGCCATGATATTCAATAATCTCGACATGCGGCATATACTTGGAAGCTTCGGCAGCGAACTTCATCATCAGTATCGCACCAATCGAGAAGTTAGGAGCGATCAGTCCGCCGATTCCTCTATCCTGGCACAGCTTGTCCAGCTCTACAATCTGCTCCGGTGTGAATCCGGTTGTACCGATAATGGGACGAACCCCATATTCTATGGACGTTCTCGTATTGGAATACGCAGCGGCGGGGACCGTGAAGTCAACTAACACATCCGCTTGTGCTCCATTCAGTGCTTGCTCAAGCGTGGCAGATACGATGACGCCGGCATTCGGCTTGCCCGCAAGCAAGCCGGCATCCACTCCGGCAGCCGAAGGACTAACGGCCGCAACAAGCTTCAAGGCTTCATCCTCCATGACCATGCGAACGACCTCTCGTCCCATTCTCCCGCCTGCTCCGATTACCGCTACTCTAATTGTCTCTTCCATGACGATCACCTATTCCTTCTGCGTTGTCTTCTAATCTTGCGGTATCTGCTCGCTCGACGCCGCCGATTCACATCCGCGAACAATCGTCTAGCGGCAGTATGACCAGGATCAAGCCGAATCGCTTCGCGAGCATAAGCTGCTGCTTCATCTAATTGTCCAATGGTGAAGCACGCAACTCCCAGCATATAGTAGGCCTCTAAGTTAAGGGGGTCCAGCTCGGTTGATTCCTTAAGCATCTCTATGGCTTCAAGCAGCATAGGAGGCTGCTTCGCGAGCAGCAGCTCCGCTTCTCCTTGCAGCAGCTTAGCCTTCACGGTCTGGAGATGATAGACGTACTCTCCATGTTCAGGATCAAGCTGCAGCGCCTGCACGGCATACTGCTCAGCCTTCGCCCACTTGCCGCTGCGCGCACACGAGATGGAAGCGCGGTAATGATAATGTGCTTTAGACGGATCAGCTGCTATAGCCTGTTCGAACCATAGTATGGCTCCCTCGAAATCGCTGTTAAGAATGAATTCGTATGCCTTCTTCAGGCAGTCTTCTCCGTTCATCCGCCCACCCTCCTTGTACACAGGTTGATGGTACAGCATATGTATAGAGGTGAACTAGCGTTCGTCGTTATTTTTACGAGTCCAACGATCCGCATCCCTCGTGTTGAACTTATTCATCACTTTGTCATGCGCCTCGGTCAAATTAATGCCTAATGAATTAGCAAAACATGATAAAATAAATAAGATGTCCCCAAGCTCCATCTCGATGGAATTATCCGCTTCAGTAGACTTCTTCGGCTTCTCGCCGTAGGAATGGTTCACTTCACGCGCAAGCTCTCCTACTTCTTCGCTCATTCTTGCCAGCATGGCAAGCGGGCTGAAGTAGCCTTCCTTGAACTGTGAGATGTACTGATCAACTTCCCGTTGAATGTCGGCTAGTGATTTCTCGTTCTGTGGCAATTCCGGCATTAAGCGATCCCTTTCTCTCCCTAAGATGTTATCTCTTCATATGTTACTGCAAAGCCGGGGTGAAAACAATATTCAACCTCGCCGTAACAATATGCGGCTGGCAAGCCATACTACATGCTGTACCCGTTAATTATATCGTAGGAGGATCTCATGACATGCTGCGCCTAATTATTCAACAACTAAGAATCATATTGCCTATCTTGCTTGGTACGGCAATCTACGCCTTCGGACTTCAATACTTCGTCATTCCGAATGGATTAATGGAGGGCGGCGTCACCGGCATCGGCGTGCTGCTGAACTATGCGGCTGGCTGGAGACTGTCCATTACGACGCTCGTACTGAATATCCCCTTATTCTTCCTCGGCCTGAAGGCGCTTGGAAGAGGTCAGATGATCTACACGCTAATAGGTATCATCTCCTTATCACTCTTCCTAGGTCTCATGGAGAACTTCATCGAATTAGGCTGGATTGTGCCCTTCAAGACCGATACGGATTATATATTGGCTGCCCTATATGCCGGAGTTACGCTTGGAGCAGGACTAGGTATCGTCTTCCGGTTCGGCGGTACGACTGGCGGGGTTGACATCATTGCTCGAATCCTATCCAAGTGGAGAGGTATGAGCATGGGACAGATTATACTGGCGCTCGATGCAGTCATTATAGGTATCTCCCTATTGTACATATCGAAGGAGCAGGTATTGTATACGCTGGTTACGGTATTCATCGCATCGAAGCTGATTGACTTCATTCAGGATGGCGCTTATGCGGCTAAGGCCTTCTCCATCATAACGGATCATAGCGAGAAGATTGCTCAGCGTGTCACGCTTGAGATGGATCGCGGAGTCACCCTCATGCCTGCGAAGGGCGCATTCTCCGGACAGCAGAAGGAGATCGTCTACTGCGTCGTTCAGCGCCATGAAGTCAGACGGCTGAAGTCCATCATTCGCAGTGAGGATCCCCGTGCATTCATTATTATTACCGAAGTTCATGATGTATTAGGCGAAGGCTTCAAGGAGGAGTAGGCTGACACATTGTCAATTACTCGATGTCGATGGGCTTGATTCCATAAGGCCTGCCCCGGTACTTGGCCCAGACTGTATAAGTAAGGGCAGCGATGATGACAAGTCCGATGATTGTCACTCCGCTTGCAGGAGTACCTGGGACGGGAACGGCCGATGCCGGCTCCTCTATCTTCCCTGGACTATCGAACAAGCCTTCAATGGAAGCTTCCAATGCGATGAAGGCTCCATCTGTCCAATCCTTATTCTCACGGATTCCTTCCCTATGAGCTTCCAACAAGCGGTTCACGTATAGTATCTGGTTGCTCACTTCACTGAGCCGATCCTGAGGACGCTGGAGCAAGGCTGCCGCTTCCAGCCTGCTCAAGTGGTCATGAAGCACGTCCATAGCCCCCCGCGCAGCCTCTGCCCTGTCAGGGCTCTGCCGCCTCCACGCTTGCTTGGCTCGTGATAGATCCTCTTGGAGCACCTTCTCATATTGCAGCCACAGCGAATGCTGCGGACGAACAAGGGAGTCTGCGCCTAGGTGAAGGCTCGCGGATGCCGTCAGCCAATCGTCGGCAGGCTTGCCCCTCTCCAGCACACGCTTAACGTCCGTGGCTTGTTCATATAGGCTTGTCCACCCCGCCTCTTGCTGGGAGGACGGAATGCTTCCCTCCTCCAACTGCTGAATCAAGCGTTGGACCTGCTTGTAGCCCTCTTGACGGTTATTGTTAGCCGCCGCTTGATATAATGCATTCGCCGTGTCATTGATATGGAACAGCTTGTCCCTTGGAGCTATAGCAGCCACCCACTTATCCATTCCGAATGAAGCCAGCGGCATCGAGTAGACTAGTGTCATCCATAGGAGCATCATCGTTAGACCCGAGACTATAATAAGCAATGAACGTAACTTCATGGACATCCCCCCATAGACATACTATGAGGGGATGTTCGGCATTATACTTGTTGTTGGCCGCGGCCTGAGCGCTTAACCAGGATTAGAGCAGCCCTGGCACAGAATAGGCTGAATAGGGACAGTCCAATCGTGAACGTCTGTACCTCTGTCAGGTCATCCATTAGCTCCTCTGGGAGCCAAGGGAACACGCCGAACCGATAGTCGACGATGTCGTTAAGAAGCAGCCAGACGCCAGCCATCGTAACCGCTATTGGTCCGATCTTCATGAATCGAATGTACAGCAGCACCTCCAGTGCCATTGCTAGATGGGATACGATGAGCATATAATCCTGCCAGACCATCGTATCCCCCTGCATGGCACCCCCGATAATCATAGCTACTGCCCATATTCCGTACTTCACGGAGGTGACGACAGCTAGTGCTTCCAGCAAGGAACGGAAGGCTAACCCAAGGGCTGACGGCTGACGAGGCGGGAATAACAGATAGAGCAGCGACAGCGTGAAGAACAGGCTGGCCGTCGGACTGTCTGGCACGAACACTAGCTGCCAGAGCGGATGATGGTTCATCGTATATTCCAATTGATTGCCGTACCAGATATAGCCGTAGATAGTACCCGCTGCGTTCACGAAGAAGAGCAGCCAGAGCATTCTCCTGCTTAGCAGCAGGGTGCGGCTCCATAACCATGATAATTGCAACATGCATCTCTCCTAACCGTATGATGTCAAAAAAACCTGACCGTATGAATACGATCAGGTTTTTTGTGGCAATCCATTGTGACAATAAGCTATTCCGCCGGAGCCTTCTGCTTGGACAACCAAGTAGCTACTTGATCGATCTCTTCAGCAGACAGCTGGTCTGCGAAGGCAGGCATTCCGTTGCCTCTGCCGTTCGTAATGACTTCTACTAATTGATCCTTCTCTAATCGATCGCCTACACCTGTAAGTGCAGGGATATTGCCGCCGCCTTGCATATCGACAGCATGACAGGTCAGACACTTAGCTTGCTCCATTACCGCATAGGCAGGATCGTTCTTCTCAACGATTGGAACTGCAGCCGCTTCAGGCTTCGCCGCGCTAGGCGGCTCTTCGCCCTTCGCAGCCGCTTCCTCTGCCTTATGTTCCCGCTCGTGATGCTCAGGAATCGTGTTCGTAATCTTAAGCTGCTCCTCATAGTGATGCCATGAGATGACAGTCAGATAGATACAAGCAATGAGCGAGAGGAACATGAGTGAGGATGCGATTGGACGGCGGTAGAACCGTCTCTCCTTGCCTGTGTCCAGGAATGGTGCCAGCAGCAAGCCGCCGAACAATACTCCAGGAACGCCAAGGGTACCTAATATAATGTAATCTTGAGATACGTACGGATATTTAAGGAATTGATACAGGAACAAGAAGTACCAGTCCGGCATCGGAATGAATGACGCATTCGTCGGGTCCGCTGGATAGCCGAGCGGTGCAGGTTCTGCAATCGTCCAGACTAAGAATCCGACCAAGACCACGCAGCCGACCATCCACTCCTTGAGCAGGAAGTTAGGGATGAAGGCTTCCGATTTGCCGGGAAAGGCCGTATAGTCTGGAGGAACTTGCTGTCCTGCGCCTTTCTTGACGCGGGAGTCTCCGACGAAAACGACTTTCTCGTTCGATTTGTGACCGTGTGCCATTAGTTAGCCTCCCTTCGCTTAAAGTGGTCCCGAAATACCTTGCTTCCGAATCATGATGAAATGCGCGGCCAGCATCGCAAGAAGTGCGCCTGGCAAGAAGAATACGTGGATAGCGAAGAAGCGTGTCAGCGTCTGCGCACCTACGATATCTCCTCCATACAGGAACTTCGCGATATATGGACCAAGCACCGGAACGGATTCGGCAATCTGAACACCGACCTTAGTTGCGTAGTAAGCCTTGTTATCCCACGGAAGCAGGTATCCTGTGAAGCCGAGTCCCAGCATAATGAAGAAGATCAGCATGCCGACCACCCAGTTCATCTCGCGCGGGGCCTTGTATGAGCCTGTGAAAAATACGCGAAGCGTATGTAGGAACATCATAACTATAACTAGACTGGCGCCGAAGTGATGCATACCGCGAACAATGCCGCCGAACGCGACCTTATGGTTCAAGTAGTCAACACTGGCATAGGCATTAATAATATCCGGAACGTAATACATCGTTAAGAACATACCGGACAGAATCTGGATTACGGTAATGAAGAACGTCAGTCCGCCGAAGCAATATACGAATGCGGAGAAGTGGTGAGCAGGGTTAACGTGCTCCGGTACTTCATGGTCAGCAACGTCCCTCCACAATGGCGTAATATCAAGACGTTCGTCAATCCAGTTGTATACATTTTTAAACATCTGAAGTACGCCCTCCTTATTTGACTCGTGTATTCGGCTTGATTGGACCTAAGTAGACGAAGCCGTCTTGCTTCTTCACTTCATATTCATCCAGCGGATTCGGAGCAACCGTCAGGTTCTTCCCATCCTTGGTGTAGCGGGCATCATGGCATGGGCAATCATACTCATTCTGTCCCTTCACATTCCAGCCAATCGTGCAGCCTAAGTGCTTACACACTGGAGATAGAGCGAATATCTCGCCATTCGCATCCTTGGAGATCCATGCAGTCAGCTTAGGATCACTCACATACCAGCCATCGACCTGATGAATCTGGAATGTGAATTCCTGAGGCTCTGCGGTAATCTTGCTCTCTTCTACAACCTTCACCCATGTACCGTCTGCCTTCTTCTCTAGCAACGGATCCACGGCGAACCGGACCATTGGCAGCACTGCTCCGCCCATCATAAATGCAGTGGTGCCACCGAGCGTATACGACAAAAATTGACGCCTAGACATCTCTCTACGCTGAACCGGTCGGTGCGCGGTTTCTTGATGTTCGTTGTTACTCATCTTCTGTTCTACCCCCTTTGCCAACCGTTTCTCGCGTCTTGCCCATCGGCAAAACGCATGACGAACTAGGACATACCTATAATAGCTTAGGTGCTTAGGAGCGTCAAGAATCTGGCCGGTGTTTTGAATGCGGATAAAATTAACGATCCTCAATTTGTTAACATTTTGTCACAATTGACCTTGTATGGAATTTGTTCTCCCCCAAACCTCCATTCTTTATGCAAGGGAGAGGGTGTACCCTACGCCCCTAAACCATTCCACAACGCTTGTACAGCATTCGACACACTTCCCGCTTCAGGTAGAAGACCGTCCTCGCCAGGGCTGATCCATAAGTCAGCACCGGAATGCGGGCTAAGCTCACTGCTCACGGTGACTACAATGATGTGTCGGAATCCGATCGTTCGGATAGCTGTGCACAGCTTGTCCAGCATGTCCGTTCCGCCTCCCGCGTCGACATAATGGCAGGCAGGATAAGTAACAACCCTTCCCTTGAACGGAATCTCAATCAAGTCCATCAGGTCTCTAAGCTGCTCAAGCGCATGGGTAGCTTCATAGGGAGGCTCTCCGCCAGTCAATCCGGTAATTGGCAGCAAGCAAGTATCCAGATATGGCTTTAATTGTTCCCATTTGCTGCTTGGTATATCACTGAACTTCATCTCTTAGCACCGCCGTTTCTTCAGGTCAGACATCCTTATCTATGTTACCCGCTTCCAGTGAATTTGCCAATCTATTGCCCTCGTATATGTGAAAAAGCCAAAAAAACTTCCCTTCTTGCGAGACCGGCTAACTTCAGCAGCCAATCTACCATCCGGGAAGCTTATCGCTCATTCCTGTCTAAGAGCTTGATGTCCGATATAATCCGTCAGACTTGATGACATTCAGCTCTGAAGCTAGCCGATGGAATGAATCCTCGTCACCAGCGGCAAGCGCTCTGTCAATTGCATGATAGATCTTATCTGTGCGGAACTTCAGCACCGCCTCATCCAATACCATTTCGGCCGTCAAGCCCAGCATTGCCTCGTACGTTACTTTCATTTTGTCCATAGGATGCACCTCCAAACCGGCGTTTAAGAGATCCTATATTCTTTTCCTTTGGCCACGTAGCTTTCCATCGTCCTTCTCATACGCTGCAGATCGTCATCGGTTAATTCTCTTACGACTTTGGCGGGTGCTCCGAGAGAAAGAGTATAGGGTGGAATGGTTAGATTTTCCGTTACAATAGAACCGGCTCCTACTAAAGCATATTCACCAATGTCGGCGCCGTTAAGTACGATGGCCCCCATTCCAATTAATGTGCCCTTGCCTATGCGGCACCCATGGATGATTGCCCCGTGCCCGACCGACACTTCATCCTCAAGGAGGAGCGGCTGATTCGTATTCACATGTCCGATACAGCCATCTTGAATATTACAGCTTGAGCCGATACGAATAGGAGCAAGGTCTCCTCTAAGCACGCTGTTGAACCAAATCGTGCTGTCTGCTTGAATGGAGACCTCTCCGATGAGCTTAACTCCTTCTGCAACATAGACAGACTGGTGTAAGACTGGCACAATGCCTCCATACGGGATTAGCATATCATTTCCCCTCTCTAATTGTGTTCTATCCTACTAGGTGGGGAGATTCTACCAATCACATTCGCCATTGTCAATGCAGCACGATCGGATCCTTCTCATCCAAGCTGACACCGGCCATGATCGCCTTGCCTGCTATCGTCATTCGCATGACAGGTCCATAAGTCTCATGCTCTCCTATTCGGAGTAAGCCAAGATGAAGCATCATCCCCATGACCCTCTGCTGGAAGATTGCTTCTGAGCTGTCGTAGTAGAAGGGCTTGATGTAGGGGCTTAGCACGGCTTGTACGGAGTCGACCGTTACCCACTCTGATGCCATGCTGTTGATCCAATGAGCCAGAGACAATAAGGATGGGATCGGGGCCTTGTACATTCTTAGCCAGAACCGATACAGCTGTTCCATCTCTGTGAGACTCTGATGAAGCAGCCTCTCTTCTCCCTTAGGAGTTAGTGTCAGGTTCGATTCGGTCTCTTGAATGTACTTGGCATAGTAACAGTAGTCATACAGCAAGGACATTCGATTCGGATACATATTGAAGTGGCGGCCATATCCGAACCGCCATTCCCCTCGACCAGGAAGCTCTTCCTTCACCCCTAGCCGATCTAGAATAGCCTGTATGAACCGCTTGTACATCGAGCCTTCCGCCGTCAACTGCACTTCATTATGGTGTATATAATGAAGCAGCTGCCTGATGTCATCGACCATGATGCCCTGTTCATCCCGATACACATGAGGCTCATCAGTGTACGTTAAGGCAGATTGGAAGCGGCGCTTCATCGTATCCAGCAATCTTGCCTTCAGATCCATAGGAACCTGGAATAGATACCGATTCGCTCCGCTGAAGCCGTTGAACAGCCAGCCTTGATGCTTGAAGCGAATGACGACGTCTCTCGGAGACACTTCCTTCACTTCCTTGCTCTTCCTGCTCGTCTTGCTTGACTTAGACCGTCTCATCTTCCCCGCCGCCGAGGGGCTGTCATCCTGCGGAGGCTCTGGGAACTTGCTCTGCTGCACCCTCGCAATTAACTCTTCCAGGCTGAAGGAGCTTCTAGACTCGAACAGCAAGGAGCTGAGGAACCGTAGGTCTTCAATGGGCATGGCGGAGATCTGCGCATCGAACACCTCTCTTCGGCTGACCGCACCGAGAATGGATTGAATCAGCTCGTTCTTCGAATGCCTGTTGCATTCACATTGATAGACATCTGCAATTCGGCTAAGCTGCTGTGTATCCGCGAATCCCAGCATGTCGGCTAAGTTCATCTCTGCCCCCTCCTGTCATCATTCCAGCAAGCGCTGCCTTCTACTTCTAGCAATGTTGTCTATGCAAGCCTTAAGTTAATACCATTATGGGACATTTCCTCTCATTTCAAACCACCTTGAACCAGGATTCCTACTCTTGTACGAAAAAAAAAGATTGAACAGGATAGGTTCCCTGTTCAATCTAGATTCTCAGACTATCTTAGGCAAATGTCTCGTACAATTGTGAAGCAGCGGCGTCCACACTTCATCCTTGTATTCCATAATGGAATAGGACATATTGCCGATATGCTGGTTATCCAAGTGAGCACACATATGGGCCATTAGCTGTGCCAAGAAGCTCCCGTGGGTAACGACCAGTACCCTGTCTGCGGGACCATAGGGCAACTGAAGTAAGAAGTCTCCTCCTCGTTCCCGTACAGCCTCATCGGTCTCTCTGCCCACTCCTTCATCGGTATGCCAGTTCGCTCCCCATCTCTCAAGGCGCTCCGCTTCAGTCGTACCTTCAATCTCACCGAAGTATCGCTCACGAAGCCGGACATCCGGGGGCAGCAAGGGGATGCCCAGCTTGTCCGCAATGATCTCCGCGGTCTTATAGGCACGCTGCAAGTCACTGGACACGACGGCATCCCATTGCTGCTGCCCGTCCTTGAGCAAGCGCTCAGCCAGCGCCTCTGCTTGCTTCATGCCTTGTTCATTAAGCGGTATATCCGTCTGGCCCTGAATGCGGCCAAGGGCATTCCACTCGGTCTGTCCATGTCGCACGAGACCTATAATCATCTGCATCCACTCCATTCGTCTTCCAATTCTAATATCTAATATCCATGCTGGCCATACAGCCCGTGCCGCACGAATACCCTGTTGATTCCTCAACAGGTCTGCTGAATATGTGGGTCTTCATCTAGTTCCTTGTCCGTGAGAGCCAGTTCAGTATGAGTAAGGTCATAATGACGCCTAGCAGAGATAAGGCCACCCAGTAGCCAGGGTAAGTCGGCACTACTTGAAGCACGAAGGGATCACTGATGCTTGCAACAGGGACTTCAGTGGAGAACTCTGCCTGGATGAAGGCTCCATCTCCTGAAGCGTTAGCCGTGTCCATAAGGCCAGTCAGAGTAGCCATCTGCTCCTCGGTAGCCGACTGATCAGCGCCGAATAGGAAGAAGAAGAGGCCGCACGCGAACATGGCCAAGCAGCTTGCAATAACAATAGCAAGATTGCGGCGGAAGTGCCGAGAGAATTGGTAGCTCTTATGGTTCACGGGCAGCAGCCAGGAATCCTCAGCATAGATCCGATCCATGACTTCCCGATTCACATGATCTATAGGTCCTATCAGTTCATCATTCATAGAGAGCCGCCGGATGAGCTCTTCACTCTCTTCCCACAGCTTGAATTGGCTCAGGCAGTCGCTGCAATGCTGCAGATGCGAATCGACCGCCTCACGTCGGCTGTGACCGGGGGTTAGATCCCAGTACTCAGCGAATAAGTCCTGCGCCTCATTGCAATTCATCACAACTTCATCCCTTCGTATTCTTCCATTATCGGTGATTGTCCGAAGTAAGGCTCCAGCTGCGACTTCACGCTCGCTCGGGCACGGAAGAGCAGAGACTTCACGGAGCTGACCGTCTGTCCCAATATTCCCGCAATCTCCTGATAGTCCAGCTGGTCATACTCTCTAAGAATAAGGGCGGAACGCTGCTTCTCAGGCAGATTGTTAATCGCTTCCCTGACCATAGCCATTCGTTCATTACGCAGGACATGCTGCTCGGGTACGGTATCTGGACGAGAGATGGGTTCTACCCCAATCTCATCAAGCGACACGTGACCTGACTTCCCCTTGCGGAGCTCACTTAGGACGGTGTTGCGGGCAATCGTATATAACCAGGTTGAGAAGGATGCATCCACCTCGCGGAACGAATGCAGACTTCGATAGGCTTTGTAGAAGGTCTCAGAGCACAGGTCTTCTGCCATGAGCTCGAGCTTCGCGCTCTTCAGCATATGATAGATGAAGGCAAGGATCTTGCGTTGGTAGCGCCGCATCAGTTCCGAATAGAGCTGTACATTGCCGTCCTTAATCTCACGAATTAACTGGGAATCGGTCATGACAGGCGAACCTCCTCACCTGCGGATTTCTTCCCTATCCGATACCTATTGTACCGAATCGGAAGAGAAAAGTTGCGGTCATATGTCCAATTTGTTTCGTTAACCATATATTTACATGTGAAGTTGTCTTTTGTATTGTAACATAGTGCTCTCGTCCCGTCTCCTGAAAATAGACAAAAAAAAAGACCACCTATTGGTGGCCCGCACAAAGTGCGAATGATTTGGATAGGAGTGGAGAGAAACCATACTGTACCTTTATTATATGGATACGCTTCCAACTTGTCAATAAGCGCTTTCATTTTTTTATAAAAAAATTTCGACCGCGAGCTGCTGCTGCACGTTCAGCTGCCCGCGGTCGAATGGAATGCTTACAAGTGTACGTCGTAGCTTAACTTGCTAAGCAGCCCCATCGCTCCGTCCAGATCATCTTGGCTGCGGAAGGATAGGCGCAGCACGCCGGGGATATCTTCCCTGCTCTCGCTAATCTGGATATTGCTCAGAGAGATATGGTGATTGCCCAGCTCCGTCGTAATACGGCCTATAATGCCCGGCTCATCAGGGATATCCACATAGCAGTCATAAGTCGAATGAATCATCCCCTTGCGCCTCTCAGGCATCCGGCTGCGGAACTCGCCGGACATACGGAACGCCTCTTCGATGGCCTCTCCATCTGAACTCTCCAGCATGCGCACGAACCGTGACGTCTCTTCGTTCCAGTCCTTGAGCAGTGAGAGCAGCACGCTTCGATTATTAACGAGGATGTCTCTCCAGACGACCGGGTCGCTGGAGGCGATACGCGTAATATCGCGGAAGCCGCCTGCCGCAAGAGACTCGTATAGTCCATCCTGCTCGCTATAGCCCCGAATCTGGTTGACGAGAGCTACGGCAATGATATGCGGCAGATGGCTGATTGCTCCAACAATATCATCATGCTGCTTCGCCCCTACGGTGACAATATGCGCCTTCGTGTAGTGAAGCAGCGTCCTCAGCTTGTCCATGGCCTCCGCTGGGGTGGTCTCATCCGGCGTAAGGACATAATAAGCATTCTCGAATAGATGGGAGGAAGCCGCCTCTACCCCAGATCGTTCAGAGCCGGCCATCGGATGACCTCCGATGAACACTGCCCCGTTCAACTGCAGCCTGCGAGCGGCTTCAGCTACCGAAGCCTTCGTGCTGCCGACGTCGGTAATAATGCATCCGGGCTTCAACTGGATGCGGCTTAACTCTGCCACATACTCTTCCAGATTGCCGACCGGAACGCATAGGAAGATATAGTCAGCCTGTTCAGCTGCCTCTTGCATAGACGTCGTCGCTTGATCCACGACGCCTCTCTGGATGTACTTGGCTGCGGAGGATGGACGCACGGAGTGCCCGATGACCGTAATTCCGGGCTTCCCCTTGAAGCAGAGGGCCAGCGACCCTCCGATCAGTCCAACTCCGAATATCGCGATAGTCGTCATACGTTATCCGTGCACCGCCGCTTCTTGCAGAGCTTGCTCCAGTGCATGAATGAACTTCTCATTCTGCTCCTTGCTGCCTACTGTAATGCGGATATGTGTTGGATAATAGGTCCATCTAGCACGTGAGATAATGCCTCTGCGCAGCAGCGCATCGAAGATCTCGCCTGATGGGCGCTTCACATCGAACATGACGAAGTTGCCATAGGCTGGGAAGTAGGAGAGCCCGAGACGATCGAACTCCTTGTACAGATAGGCGATTCCATCCGCGTTCTGTTGTCTGCAATAGCGGATGAAGTCGGCATCTGCAAGCGAGGCCTTGGCTGCCGCTTGCGCGAAGCGAGACGTATTGAACGGTTCTCGAACCTGATTAATATAATGAATAATATCAGGATGACTGATTCCGTACCCGATGCGCAGGGAGGCGAGTCCGTATATTTTGGAGAAGGTGCGCAGCAGGATGAGGTTATGGTGCTTCTTCAGCAGCTCAATTCCATTCGGGAATTCCGGATCATCAATATACTCGCAATATGCCTCGTCCAATACGGCAAGCACATGAGTAGGCAGCTGGCTCATGAATGCATCCACTTCCGCAGCAGTCACGATGGTGCCTGTCGGATTGTTCGGGTTGCAGATCCAGATCAGCTTCGTGCGATCGGTTACCTTCGCCAGCATCGCTGGCAGATCATGCTTGCCGTCCTTCAGCGGAACTTCGATGACGCGGGCGTTCTCGACCTCCGCATTATGCCGATAGATAGGGAACGTCTCATCTGCCATGATCGTCTCGTCGCCAGCAACGAGGAAGGCGCGGGCTAGCAGCAGAATGACCTCATCGGAGCCTGCTCCGAAGATGAGCTGATTGGGCTGAACATCCAGCTGCTTCGCCAGTGCTGCCGCCAGCTCGACACTCGCACCGTCGGGATACAGACTAACGTTGCTGATCTCCTGCACTATCGCTTCCTTCGCCAGCGGAGAGCACCCGAACGGGTTCTCATTCGAGGCAAGCTTAATGACTTCTTCCAAGCCAAGCTCTCGCTTCACATCCTCTATCGGTTTGCCTGGCTGATAGACGGGAAGATGAATAATATTGCTTTTGGGCTGCATTCGTAGGATCACCTCTTGTATTCTTTTCCTATAGTGGAATCATTGTCTCACATCTAAGCGTTCTTTCCAAGACTAATTCAATCGGCTAGCCGTGCATGCAGAAGCCCCCGACGCGTACGTCAGAGGCTCTATTCCGCGTGGTTCTACACTCTCAGACTAGCGACATAGTCGCCAATCTGCTGCAGTCCCGCTTCTCTTGAAGCAGGGTCAGCAAGCAGAGGCAGCGCTTCTTCAATCTGTCTAACGATAGCACTGCCTACAATAACGCCGTCACTCAGCTTGGCGAATCGCTCCACCTGCTCACGGGTGGAGATGCCGAAGCCGACAGCAATCGGCACATCTGTCGCTTGGCGAACTGCCCTCAGGAACTCATCAATGCCCGTATGGAAGTCCGCACGCACACCCGTTACTCCGAGCGAGGATACGCAGTAGACGAACCCTCGCGCCTTCTTCGCAATTCGGGTAACCCGCTCAGCTGATGTTGGAGCAACGAGCGGGATGAGGTGGATGTCTGCCGCTTCCGCCATCTCCCGCACTTCCCCGTCCTCCTCGATTGGAAGATCCGGGATAATAAGTCCGCTGATCTCATTGCCCTTCACCAGCTCGAAGAATCGGTCCAGACCTAGCTGCAAGGCAGGGTTGTAATAGGAGAATAGGATGAATGGCAGCTTCACCCCCGCTTCTCTCGCCTGCGAGGCCACTTCGATACAGTCTACGATAGAGATTGGACGTCCGCTGAGCGCTCTCTCCGAAGCTCGCTGAATGACGGGACCGTCAGCTAGCGGATCGGAGTAAGGAACACCAAGCTCAATCATATCCGCGCCGGCTTCTTCCAGCTTCTGAATAATCGCTACCGTCGTTGCGACATCCGGATCCCCGACCGTCAGGAATGGAATGAGGGCAGTACGTCCTTCCTCTCTCAGCTTCGCGAATACAGCATCAATGTGATTCACGTCCCGCACCTCCTCCCAGATAGCCCATAATCGCTTCAACATCCTTATCCCCGCGGCCGGAGAGACTCACGACAATGACCTTGTCCTTATCCAGCGTTGGAGCGAGCTTCATCGTCTGTGCGATCGCATGGGCCGACTCCAGCGCGGGAATAATGCCTTCCTTGCGGGAGAGCAGCTGGAGCGCTTCAAGCGCTTCCGCATCTGTAATCGGGAAGTACTCGGCTCTGCCCGTATCCTTCAGGTAGGCATGCTCCGGTCCAATCCCCGGGTAATCAAGACCAGCCGAGATGGAATGCGCCGGCTGTACTTGCCCATAGTCATCCTGGAGCACATAGCTAAGCGACCCTTGAAAAACCCCATGCCGCCCCTTCGTCATCGTAGCGGCATGCTCATCGGTATCCACCCCGCGGCCGGCGGCTTCAACGCCGACGAACTTAACGGATGCATCCTCCACGAATGGGTAGAAGATGCCCATCGCATTGCTTCCGCCTCCTACTGCGGCTACGACGTAGTCTGGCAGGCGGTTCTCCGCCTTCAGAATCTGTTCGCGCGCCTCATCCCCAATAATCCGCTGGAAGTCACGTACAATCATCGGATATGGATGAGGGCCGGTTACCGAACCAAGAATATAGTAAGTATCCTCAACATGGCTGACCCAATAGCGCAGTGTCTCATTACACGCATCCTTAAGCGTCTTCGTCCCGGAGGTGACCGGTACGACCTCTGCTCCCAGCAGATTCATCCGGAAGACGTTAAGCTGCTGGCGCTTCGTATCCTCTTCCCCCATGAACACCTTGCATTCGAGTCCTAGCAGTGCAGCAATCGTTGCGGAAGCAACCCCGTGCTGGCCGGCGCCGGTCTCGGCAATAATCTTCGTCTTGCCCATGCGCTTGGCGAGTAAGCCCTGTCCAATTGTATTATTAATCTTGTGAGCGCCCGTATGGTTCAAGTCCTCGCGCTTCAAGTAGATCTTCGCTCCGCCGAGATGCTCGCTGAGACGCTCCGCATAATAGAGGGAGGTTGGACGTCCAGAGTACTTATGAAGCAGGTAGCGGACTTCTTCCTGGAACTGGGGATCCTTCGAGTAGTGGGCATAAGCTTCCTCTAGCTCAAGCAGAGCGTTCATTAACGTCTCGGGTACGTAGCGGCCGCCGAACTTGCCGAACCTTCCGTTCCCATCTGGTACTTGGTTCATGCTTCCAACACCTTCCTTAAGAACATAGTAATCTTGCTTATATCCTTCACGCCGTCCTTCTCAACTCCGCTGGACACATCGATTCCTGCCGGACTGGCATCGCTTAGCAGCTCCCCAACATTACCCGGATGCAATCCGCCGGCTATATAGAGAGGAACTCCAATCGCAGCTGCTGCTTGCTCATATGCGGCTACTTGCTTCCAATCGAAGGTCTGTCCCGTTCCGCCGCCGGCCGTATCCACTAACACCGCATCTACAGCACCTGCATACGCAGCCAGACGCTTAGATCCTTCAGCTGTAGCCAGCGCAGGGAACGCCTTCCACACCTTCACGCCAAGCCCCTCGCGTATAGAACGCGACAGCTCAGGACTCTCTTCCCCATGCAGCTGAACGACATCCAGAGGCGCAGTTGCTAGCACGTCTCGAAGCTCCTCCAGCGTCGTGTTCACGAATACACCAACCGTTACCGGTGCGGCACCTTCCGCTGTCTTCATCCTGCCAGCAGTCTCAATCAGCACCGCCGCCTGTTCCGCTGTCACCTGCCGCTTGCTTGGCGCGAAGACGAATCCCAGCTCATGGAACGGAAGTCCCTCCATCGCTTGAATCGTCGCAGCATCCCTCAGCCCGCAGATTTTCACCCTTGGTCGGCTTGTCATCTCCCGTCTACCGAGCCGAGCAGCGCCTCAACCGACTCAGCTACATCAGCATGACGCATGAAGTGCTCGCCGATGAGCAGACCATGCGCTCCGGCTTCGCGCAGGTAAGCAACATCCTCCGTACTTGCAATGCCGCTCTCGCTAATGACCGTCACACCCTCAGGAATATAGCCAATCAGCTCTTCCGTCGTCGCTAGATTCGTGACGAACGACTTCAGATCGCGGTTGTTAATTCCGATCAGCTTCGCCTTATCCAGCTCCAGCACCGTCTCCAGCTCCCGCCGGTCATGCACTTCAACGAGTACATCCAGGCCAATAGACTTCGCGATATCGAATAATTCCGACAGCTCTGTCCGCTTCAAGATCGCAGCGATGAGCAGGATCGCATCCGCCCCAATCGTGCGTGCCTCATACACTTGGCGGTAATCGATGGTGAAGTCCTTGCGCAGCAGCGGAAGGTTCACTCGTTCACGAACGGCCATCAGATACGCATTGGACCCTTGGAAGTAGTCGCGGTCAGTCAGCACGGATAGACAATCCGCCCCTGCCCCCTCATATGCAGCCCCCAGCTCAGCCGGGTGGAAGTCCGTACGGATCAATCCCTTCGAAGGAGACGCCTTCTTCACCTCTGCAATTAATCCCATCGAACGGCGCTTGCGCTGACCTTCGCCTAAGGCACGCTCGAAGCCTAGACATGGAGGCAGATTCGAGATGTCTCTCTCAATTCGAGATAGGTTGAAGCTGGTGGCTAGTGATGCGACTTCTTCTCGCTTGGTCGCTACGATCTTGTCAAGAAACATGAGTCAACTCTCCTGTCGTATGAATAAGCTGCTGAAGCTTCTGCTCCGCACTGCCGGAGTCGATGACTTGTGCAGCCACCTGAACGCCATGCTGGAGCGATTCCGCCGATCCGCCAATGTAGATGCAGGCGCCGGCATTCGCGAGGACGATGTCCCGATAGGCGCCTGTCTCCTCCCCGCTGAATACGCGGCGAATGATTGCTGCATTAACCGCCGGCTCGCCGCCTAACACCTCACTGATAGGCCTCGTCGTTAAGCCCAGCTCTTCCGGGGTAATCGTATACGTTCGAACCTCGCCATGAAGCAGTTCGGAGATCTGCGTCGGGGATGAGATGCTGATCTCATCCAGGCCATCGTAGCTGCTGACGACCATCGCCCGCTTCAGTCCGAGCTCGCCGAGCACCTCCGCTACCGTCTCGGTCCGATCACGGTCATATAGGCCTAGCAGCTGGCGATCCGCTCCAGCAGGATTCGTCAGCGGTCCAAGCATATTGAAGATCGTGCGGACTCCCAGCTCCTTCCGAGGAGCAGACGCATGGCGCAGCGAAGGATGATACAGCTGAGCGAACATGAAGCAGATGCCAATGTCGTTCAGGCATGCAGCCGCCTGCTCTGGAGTAAGCGTGATGGTGACGCCCAGCGCTTCAAGCACATCTGCGCTTCCCGTCTTGCCTGACATGGCACGATTGCCATGCTTCGCGACACGAATACCTGCAGCGGCAGCAATGATAGCCGACGCGGTTGAGATGTTGAACTTATGAATACCGGAGCCGCCGGTGCCGCAAGTGTCCAGCAGACCTTCCTGCTCCGTCTTCACATGACTAGAGTAGGATCTCATCACTTCGGCGAAGCCGGTAATCTCGTCTCTCGTCTCACCCTTCATCCGAAGGGCAATCATGATGCCGGCAATCTGAGCAGACGTTGCCTCTCCGCTCATAATGACCTGCATAGCCGCACGGGACTCTTCACGGGTCAAGCTTGTTCCGGATATCAGCTTGCCAATCGCTCCTGGAATAGTGAAGGGAGCTGTCTGATTGGACATTAGGCTCATTCGGACACACCTTCTCCGGCCAAGACGTAATAATCCATATTAATGTCATGGAACTTATCGGTACGCGTACGGCTCGTATCGAAGATCGCTTCCGCCCGGCGAACGGCCTTCAGCATGCCCATCGCTTTGTTGACGGTCTCGGTATATTCACTCTCCGGCACGGAGTCCCATACAATTCCCGCTCCTGCTTGCACGTAGGCTTTGCCACCTTTGAAAATAATCGTCCGTATCGTAATACACGTATCCATCGAACCGCCGAACCCCAGATAACCAATCGCTCCCGCATACGCTCCGCGTGCTTCATTCTCCAGCTCTGCAATAATGCCCATCGCTCTTAGCTTAGGCGCCCCGGACACGGTACCGGCGGGCAGGCAGGAGATGAAGGCGTCGAAGAAGTCCTTGTCCTTGTGCAGCTTGCCAGATACGTTGGAGACGATATGCATCACGTGGGAATAGCGCTCAACCTCCATATAGGAATCGCACTTGACGGTGCCGAATTCGGAGACACGCCCGATATCATTACGCCCGAGATCGACGAGCATCAGATGCTCTGCCCGCTCCTTCTCATCCGCCAGCAGCTCACGCTCAAGCCTCTGGTCCTCCTCTGTCGTGCGGCCTCTCGGTCTCGTACCGGCTATCGGCCTCGTCTCAACACGGTCCCCATTGACCTTAACCAATGCTTCAGGAGAGGTGCCGACGATAATCTCCTCTCCCATCTTCAGATAATACATGTATGGAGAAGGATTCATGGTACGAAGAACTCTATAGACATGAAGCGGATCAACATCCGTCTCAATGGAGAAGCGCTGGGACAGCACAACTTGGAATATATCGCCTGCTCGAATATATTCCTTCGCCTGCTCCACGTTCGAGATGAACTGTTCCTTCGTCAGATTCGATTCGACCTCACCAAGCTCCGTCTCCTCGGGCAGCATGCCGCCAGCATTCACTGGTATGGTAACGGGCTGCTGCAGCCGCTGTATCGTTGCTTCGATCTTGCTCACCGCTTGATCGTAAGCTTGCTCTATACTCTGTTCCGTCGCAAGCTCCGGCAGATGGACGTTGCCAATAATCTGAAGCTCCTGCTTGAAGTGGTCGAATACGATTACTTGGTCGCAGAACATGAATTGCAAGTCATTCATCTGCAGATCATCAATCCGGTGCGGTGGAAGCTTCTCATAATACTGCAGCAGATCATAGCCGAAGAATCCGATCGCTCCGCCGGTGAACGGCGGGAGGTCTGGTACAGACGGACTTCGGAAGGAGCGAAGATGCGCCTTCAGCAGCTCAATCGGCTCCTCACGCAGAATCTGCTTCTCCCCGCCGCGCTCGAGCACCATCTCTCCGTTCTTGCCGTATAGCATCATGAATGGATCCGTTCCGATGAATGAGTAACGAGCCCACTTCACGCCGCCCTCGACACTCTCGAGCAGGAACGCATGCTTCTCCTTCGCAAAATGCTGAAACAACCGGATCGGCGTCTCGGTATCCGCCATCATTCTCCGTACAATTGGAATTAAGTTATAAGTGCCAGCCAGCCGCTTAATCATCTGCAATTCATTCGTCATCTGCTTATTCCCCCATCTTATTCTAATCAAAAAAGCTCCTGCCGAGGGCAGGAGCATCGTTATAGATGATGACGAAAGTAAGGGTTGGAGAACCCGTTGAAACGAGTTAACGAAGATTGTAAGAGCACATACAAGAAAATAGGCATATAAAGTGTTACCCCTAAAATAAGGTTCACCTGATGCTGCTTCCTTCTATTCTCTGCTCGACTCATTCTCCGCTTCACCTGCTACGGTCTGCTCCACTCAGCTCTACTCAGCTCATCTAAACTCTGTCTAACCTGCTCATCTCATCTCATCACTTACGTTCCAATATACAACATCCAGCTGCTGACCGTCAACTTATGCTTTGCTTAGATCGGGCCGAAGAGCCTGCGCCCCGCCTAGATAGACGTGCTTAATCTCTGCCTGGCTCTTATCGGTATTCACATGCACCATGAGACGAATGCACTTCTCCAGACTGCCCTTCACTGGAATCTCAACGGAGCACATTAAGGGCACAAGCTCCCAGCCGCCCATCTTCCTGATCGCTCTGGCAGGGAAGGTAGAATCCAAGTCTCCGGTTACCGTGATGAACACGCTGCAGATATCCTCTGGCGTGATGCCATTATCGGTAACAATCTCATTCAACAGATCTATCGTTGCGCTTAGAATCGGCTGTTCTTCATTGACATCTACTGTTATCGCTCCGCGAACTCCTCTAACGCTCATGAAGTCTAGTCCTCCCTCTTCAGCTGCTCTACTATATCTCTCACCATCGATGCTTGCACATCGCTGCGAATCTGAACGGTGCCAATGGCCGTTGGAACGACGAATACCATCGAGCCTTCCTGGAACTTCTTGTCGTGCATCATCGCTTCCATGATCGCATCAACATCATAATGGGCTGGCAGCCTTGTCGGAAGGCCACAGGCCTCCAGTACTTGCTTCGTGACCGTGTACACTTCCTGTGGTGCTCCTAATTGAACACCAAGCCTTGCAGAACCAATCATGCCGATTGCAATCGCTTCTCCGTGGAGAATCTCGTTGTACCCGGCTACCGCCTCAATGGCATGGCCAATCGTATGTCCAAGATTCAGGATGGCTCGCAGATCATTCTCCTTCTCATCTCTGGAGACTACTTCAGCCTTGACGCTGCAGCCATTGTAGAGTGCATAACCTAACGCCTCTGGCTCCAGGGATAAGAGCTTCTCTGCGTGTGCAACGCACCACTGTACGAAAGTCTCATCCCATATTAATCCGTGCTTCACCACTTCCGCAAGCCCAGCACGAACTTCGCGAGGCGGCAGCGTCTGAAGCGTATTCAGATCGTAGAGCACCAACTCGGGCTGATGGAACGCTCCAATAATGTTCTTCGCGAGTGGGTGATTGACCGCAACCTTGCCCCCGACGCTGCTATCATGCGCGAGTATCGTCGTCGGGATCTGGACGAAGCGGATGCCGCGCATATAAGCAGCGGCAGCGAAGCCTGCCAGATCGCCAACGACTCCTCCGCCGAGGGCAACAATCGTTGACTTGCGATCAAGCCCTGCCTCTAGGGCAACGGTCACAAGCTCTTGGAGCTGCTGCAGCGACTTGGAGCTCTCTCCTGCAGGCACCACAGCGGTGGCGACCCGGTAGCCAGCTGATTCAAGCTGCTGCTGGAGCGGAAGCAGATACGTCCCAGCCACCGTCGCATCGCTAATGATTAAGACTGGGGACTTCTTGCTGATGCTATGCTTGTCGAAGTAGAGGGAGGCCTCCGCGAGGAGACCTTCGCCAATATATATGGGATAAGAGCGATCACCTAGGTCGACCTTAAGCTCCCGCATCCTAGTACCGTCCTACTTGTTCCAGATAGCTGTTCAGGTTCGCACGAATCTCCTCAATGGAATCTCCGCCGAACTTCTCGAGGAAGGCCTTCGCCACTTCCCAGGCTACGACATGCTCCATGACGACGCTCGCCGCTGGAACCGCGCAGCTGTCGGAACGCTCGACTTGGGCAGTGAATGGCTCCTTCGTGTCAATGTCTACACTGCGAAGCGGCTTGTACAACGTAGGGATGGGCTTCATGACGCCGCGGACGACGATCTGCTCTCCATTCGTCATTCCGCCTTCGAAGCCGCCCAGTCGATTCGAAGCCCGATAGTATCCGCGCTCCTCACTGTACATAATCTCATCATGCACTTGTGAGCCGCGAAGCTGGCCTGCTTCGAAGCCGATGCCGATCTCACAGCCCTTGAACGCGTTGATGGATACAACTGCGCCGGCAATTCTCGCATCAAGCTTCCTGTCATATTGCACATGGCTCCCTAGTCCGATAGGTACGCCCTCAACGATACATTCAACGACTCCGCCGATGGAATCGCCCTCAGCCTTGATCTGATCAATGTAGGCCATCATCTTCTCTTCTGTTGCCTTGTCAACTACACGTACAGGTGATTCTTCGGTCTGCTGAATCAGCTCATCGACGGACAGCTGATTAGCTGGAGCCTCTACTTCACCGATTCGAATGACCTGTCCGGCAACCTTAATGCCGAACTCAGCAAGCAGCTGACGAGCAATTCCGCCAACAGCTACCCGTGCAGCCGTCTCCCTCGCACTGGATCGCTCAAGCACGTTGCGCAGATCCTTCAAGTCATACTTCAATCCGCCGTTCAGGTCTGCATGTCCTGGACGTGGTCTATGTACGCGGCGCTTATCTTCATCCGAGCCTTCAATCGGCTCGATATTCATGACGCTAGTCCAATGCTTCCAATCGTTATTGGCAACGATTAATGCTACGGGAGCTCCTGTTGTACGTCCGTGGCGAACTCCGCCGACGACCTGTGCCGTATCCTTCTCGATCTGCATCCGTCGGCCGCGGCCATGTCCCTTCTGACGGCGATGAAGCTGGAAGTTCAGCTCCTCGAAGTCAATCGTCAGATTGCTTGGCAGTCCCTCAATGATGGCTGTTAATTGTGGACCGTGTGTCTCGCCCGCTGTCAAATACCGTAAACTCAAACCAAGCTCCTCCTTCATGCGGTCCAGCCTGCACTGGCCGAAACATCTTTGCTCATTATAGTACAGCCATGGTAGTTTGACAAGAATGAGATTACATCGGACTAAAGCGTTGAAGCGCGAGCGTAATTGGTCATCTCCATCATCTGATGGCCATAAAAAAAACAGCTGTCCCTGGTTCTGAAACGGAACCATGAGATAGCTGTTCATCTAGCTGTTAACCGATTGCCTATCCTTGTGCGGATGTTCCTTAGCGGACTGCGAGTGTTCCCTGGCTGACTGCGGCTCTTCCATCAGCCTTGACAATTGATTAAGATCAACGCCGAGTATCTGAGCACACTCGTGCAGGGAGACGAATCCTCGCCTGTAGGCGGTAATGACTTGGCGCTTATCCATCCTCTGACCTCCTGACTAAGATTCACTATTCCTAGTATAGGAGAACATAGAGTAGGATATACGTCCTCGCCAATTGCTACACTCTTCGATAGAAGAACGTATCTGCCGATTCGAAGCCATATTGAGCCGGGGAGAAGATCTGCTCTGTGCTGCCAACGAACAGCAGTCCACCAGGCTTCAGCGCCCCAGCGAACTTATGATACAGCAGATGCTTGGCATCCTCGGTGAAGTATATCATCACGTTACGGCAGACAATCAGGTCGAATGGTCCGCCTGTGAACTCATCATGCAGCATATTTTGCTGCTTGAAGGAGATCGAGCGCTTAAGGCTGTCCTTCACGACGTAGTGATCCCCATGCTTCGCAAAATAACGATCGACGTAGGAATCCGGAACATCTCGAATCGAGCGATCCATATACACTCCTTCGGAGGCCTTCTTCAGCACAGCCGCATCCAGATCGGTAGCTTGAATCGAGCAGCGGTCCACCGCCCCCAGCTCAGAGAGTATCATAGCGAGCGTATACGGCTCTTCACCTGTTGAGCATGCAGCGCTCCATATTCGAAGACGTCCGCCTCCCTGCAGCATCTCGGGCAGAAACTTCGTATGAAGCACATCCCAGCGGTTAGGATTGCGCCAGAATTCGGATACGTTAATCGTCATACGATCCAGGAATTCCTCGAACAGTGCCCGGTCCTTGTCCATAGCCGACCAATACAGCTGGAACGTGTCATAGCCATGCTTCTGCCGGAGAGTGGTCAGCCGACGCTTCATCTGCCCTTCCTTGTACTGGGACAAGTCAATGTTCGTCTTGCTCTTAATATGATGGATGAATGCGGTAAAATCATGATCCTCTGACAAGTGATTCCCCTCGCTTGTATGAGCTGCAGATCTAGATGAATGATTTTAGATCCATCTCTGTATGGTATGATCGTAGTCTATTAGCTCATCCGATGAGAAGAAGATACCGATCTCTCTCTCGGCATTCTCTATGGAATCCGATCCGTGAATCAAGTTGAAGTTCGTATGTACAGCCAGATCCGAGCGAATGGTGCCGGGCGCCGCCTCGACCGCATTCGTCTTGCCGATGAGTGCTCGGGTGAGGGCGATTACGTTGTCCCCTTGCCAGACCATGGCGAATACGGGTCCGGATGTTATGAAGGTAAGGAGCGGCTCGTAGAATGCTTTGCCCTCATGCTCTCCATAGTGGGTCTTAGCCAGCTCAGGGCTAACCATCATGAACTTCGCCGCTGCCAGCTGCAGTCCCTTCTTCTCGAAGCGGGCCACAATCTCTCCTATCAATCCGCGCTGAACCCCATCCGGCTTAATCATTAGGAACGTTCTCTCCATCCGTCATCCACCCTTTCACCAATGTAACAGGATTAATAGCTTCTCTTGTTCACAAAATGTGCAATGTCCATCAGGTTCTTCTTGGCTGGCAAGTTCGGCAGCCCGGAGAGGGCATGAAGCGCCTTCGCTATATATTGATTCGCTAGAGCATCTGCCTTGTCGATTCCTCCGCTGCCGCGTATGAGCGAGATAGCCCGGCTCGTATCCGCCAGTCCCTCCGCATGATGAATCCGGGTAATCTCCTGAAGGAGCGGCTGCTTGATCTCGGGTTCCTGCAGCGCAAGTATGACAGGAAGCGTAATATTGCCTTGCCGCATATCCGATCCTGGAGGCTTGCCAATCTGCTTCTCCGTACCAAGCAGATCGAGCAGATCATCCCGAATCTGGAAGGCCATGCCTACGTTGTAGCCGAACCGGTAGAGCCGATTCGCTGTCGTGACATCCGTCTCTGCTGCCAAGGCGCCAAGCTGGCAGGAGATCGCGATGAGCAGTGCGGTCTTCCTCCGAATACGAAGCAAGTAATTCCGAACGGATTGCTCCGTGTTGAAGAAGTCTCGAATCTGCTCCATTTCACCAATGCACATTTGAACCATGGCTTTGGACAAATATTTGTGAATGAGCGGATTGTGAAGCTGTGCAGCAATGGACAAGGCCTTGCCATAGATGAAGTCCCCTGTATACATGGCAATGCGATTGTCCCACTTCGACTTCACGGTTAATTGTCCACGTCTGGTCTCAGCATCATCGATCACGTCATCGTGTACGAGCGAGGCCATATGGATAAGCTCCAGCGGAACAGCTATTTGTTTCATGACGTCAAGGCGATACTCCCCGAACTTCCCTGACAGCAGCACGAATACCGGACGAATTCTTTTGCCGCCGGCCTTCAATAGATGCAGTGAGGTAGCCGATAAGAGCGCATGGTCAGTCGTCACGCTCTTCTCCAGCTCTTGCTCGATCTGGTTTAGATCGCCTTTCATTTTGGCATACAAGTCCAGTAGTTTCATTCATTCACCTGTAGGGCAGATTGGTCTTCTAGAAATGTCATATGCACATCCCGCTCTAATAAGCCAAGCTGCTTCGCATATCGGAAGTAAAGGGCTAGCCCTTCCTGTTGAGATGTGTCAAAGCTGTACTTCAAATCGTTGAAATAAGTGTTCCAATAGCTTGGGCTGCCGCCAATCTCTGCACAGGCCTTAGCTGCGAGCAGCTCCGGATGCTGAAGATTGTAGCTCTTCGCCGCAAGGAGGGACTGGTGGACATCCGCAATGGCTGCTGGCTCGGCTAGAGCAGCGTCACGGCGAACCGCAACCACCGCATAAGTCATCCCTAGTCCTGTCCACTTATGCCATAGCTCTCCGAGATCAATGACTTCATAGCCCTTGTTCTGCCAGTAAGCACGTATAGCAGGGTCCCCGATAAGCAGGGCAGCGTCTGCGGATTCCAGCATCTCATCCAGCACTGGAGCCGCTCGCTTATAGACCGGATTCCCGCCATAATACATGCTGATGATGATCTTCAACAAGGTGATAGAGGTCGCTGACGCGCTCGTCAGAGCGATGGTTCCGCTTAACACCTCACTTAGTGGCTTCTTCAGGAAGAGCAGGATGGAATGCACCTTGCCCTTCGAAGAGACTGATAAGTCTGGAAGCAGCACATAATCCTCGCTATGCTCACCATAAGCGAATGACGATACGGCAGATACGTCGAGCTCGCCGCTTCGCAGCGCCGCATTCAGGTCCGAGGGAACAGACTTCAGAGTGCGGTAAGAGGCTTGTTCAATGAAGGATTCATGGTTCTGGAAGATCGGCCAAGCGTTAGCATAATCAATGCGTCCGATGGTAATTGAGCCCCTATTGCTCATCTGGCTCATCTCCCCATCTTCTGTACAATTGATGGTCAACAGGAATATTGTCCATGACCTTGCCAACCAGGAAGTTAATCATGTCGTCCATTGATTGCGGCCCGTAATAGAAGGCCGGCATAGCCGGAATCATACGTACGCCAAGCCTAGCTAGTTGGAGCATATTCTCAAGATGAATGGCGTGCAGCGGGGTCTCTCTTGGGACAAGAAGCAACTTGCGCCCTTCCTTGAGCATAACGTCCGCTGCCCGAGTCATGAGGTCATCCGATATGCCGTGAGCGATAGAGGCAAGTGTGCCCATTGAGCACGGGATGACCGCCATACCTTCCACTTGATAGGAACCGCTTGCGATGCTTGCCCCGATGTCGGCATTCGGGTGAACGGTTAGTCGATTCTGCTCCAATGCTTCGCCGAACCGAGCCTGAAGCGCAGCCTGGCGGCTGGATGCCGACCACCCCAGCTCTTCCTTCAGAACTCTCCAGCCCGCCTCCGTAATAATCAAGTGAACATGGAACTGCGCATGAAGCAGCTCCTCTACCAGCCGAACGCCATAGATGGAGCCGCTGGCACCTGTTATGCCTACGACGAATCGGCGTAGTCGAACTCTGTTATGGTCTACTGCACGGTCGAATTGTTCTGTAGCCTCTACCATCGGTGCAGCACCACCAGATCTGTAATCGTGAACAGGAAGACGACCACGCTTAATGTGCCGTTCATACCGAAGAAGGCTACCGGTACGCGGGAGAGGTCACTTGGTGTGACGAGATAATGCTGATAGAACAGAATTATGATTGCCCCAATAATACCGATGAGGTACATCCAGCTTAGTTCAGTGATCCAGAATAGGGCTAGGAACCCGACAGCCGTCAACAGATGGAAGCTCCTAGCAATCCAGAGTGCCCGATTAATACCGAAGCGGGATGGAATGGAGTGAAGCCCTTCCTTGCGATCATATTCACAATCCTGAGTAGCATAGATAATGTCGAAGCCGGCTATCCATAGTGCAATCGTAATATAGAGCAGCCATGCAGCCAGATTGAACTCACCCGTCACTGCTACCCATCCGCCTAGCGGGGACAGACCTATGGTAAGTCCTAATACGACGTGGCACAGCCAAGTGAATCGCTTGGTATAAGAATACAGGACAAGGAGTAGGACGGCAATCGGCATCAGCTTGATGGTAATCGGCTCCAGGTTCAGCGTTGCGGCGAATAGCAGGATGAATGAGATTACGATGAAGACAATGACCTCTGCCGCCTTCAGCAGTCCTGCCGGGATAGCGCGCATGGAGGTTCTGGGATTATCCTTGTCAATTCTCCAGTCAATGAGACGATTGAGCCCCATCGCTGCGCTTCTCGCTCCGAACATCGCGAGCAGAACCCATCCAATCTCGCTCCACTCCGGAAGCCTGTTCTCCATGACAACTGCCCCGAGCAAGGAACCCATGAAGGCGAACGGGAGAGCGAAGATTGTATGCTCGAACTTAATCATTTCTAGGAAAATACGAATTTTGCGAATCATTACTTCTGTGTCTCCTTCGTTCCTATGTGCAGAGCAGCTATTCCTCCGGTTAATGGATAAGCCTTCACTTGCGCGAGACCCGTTCGGCGGAACAGCTCAGCTAGCTCTAGGCGGCCAGGGAACACCTTCAAGGAATCAGGAAGCCACTTGTATTCTTGGAAGCTCTTGGCTACCAGCTTGCCCACCATGGGCAGAATGCGCTCGAAGTACAAATAATAGATAGACTTGAACGGCTGCCAGGTAGGCTTGGACAACTCCAGACAGACTACTTGTCCTCCGGGCTTAACGACCCGCTTCATCTCAGAGAGTACTTGCTCGATATCGGGTACATTCCGAAGTCCGAAGCCGATCGTAACGTAGTCGAAGGAATGATCCTCGAACGGCAGGCTCATTGCATTGCCTTGCACGAGTGTAATCTGTGTGCCGAGGCCATGCTTGCTCACCTTAAGTGCTCCATGGTCAAGCATATTCTGGCTGAAGTCTAATCCAACAACCTGCCCTGTACCGGAAGCCTGTGCCAGCGCAATGGTCCAGTCACAGGTGCCGCAGCACAGATCCAGGGCAGACTGTCCAGGCTGTACATTCATCTTCTTCATCGTGAAGCCGCGCCATAGCTTGTGCATGCGGAAGCTCAGAAGATCATTCATTAAGTCATACTTGGGAGCGATATTCTCGAATACATCGTGAACATGCTCCTTGGAATTCGAATCCGTAATCACCTTATCACTCCGTCCACGTTAGAGAGCAGGAACAGAAGCCAGCTTGCGCTGGAAGAGATCGCAAGTGCCGCGGAGCTCATGAAGAAGCTTGTCTGAATCAAGCTTGGCTCCGATAGACAGAATCCCTTCAACGCTGCTTCGAAGCTTAGCTGCAAGCTGTCCCTTAATCTCATATTTCTCTAGAAGTCTTCGTACAACGGCAGGCTCTTGTGAGCTGAGCTCGAGCTGACGCCGTTCATCCTCAGTACCCACTTGCCAGATATGCCAATATGCCCAGCTGCCATGGAATGACTCCGGCGAATCGCTGCGCTGAAGCTCCTCTAGCACGACCTCACAGCGGCTAAGTCCGCTTAGCAGCTCCGGCCATATTCGAGAGAGCTTGCCCTCAAGCACAGATGTGAATACTTGGAACAGCTCACTTCGAACCTGTACAGACTGGCTCAAGTAATCCTCGGCTGTCAGCTTAACCTGCTGCATCTTCATGTAGAGGTTCACCTTCAGCCTATTCACTTCACATACCGCTTCGCTGATTCGGCTGATCATATCCATCTGGCCCGCTTGGGACAGCAGCTGGTAGAAGCGGCTGCTGAAGTAGTCTCCCGCAAGCACCTTCAGCTGTCTGGAGCGCATCTCATTCTCTGGCCTCTTGTCTAAGTCGGTATCAATTGTATCATGCGTATCCATTCCCATCTGAACGAGCGAGGTAACCAGTGAATAGAGCTCGCTATGGCGCTCAGACGGCGGATTGTGACTTAAAAAAGCATAGAGCAGCCGAATCCGTGAATCTGGGAAGGTCGGCAGCTCCGTATGCGCTTGAATCATGTCATATTCTACATACTTTTTGGCTAATTCTGATATACGGTATGGTCTCATGGGGTAAGCCTCCGAACAAAGCAATCCGTCTAATAATCTACAGGCTATTATAACACAACTTTAACCAAGCGCCTATCGCTCGTACTTCGAGCTTCCACTCATTCCCGAAGTTGATCCCGGCTTGTCTCCTACTTGCTATCCGAAGGGGTTGCCGTATAAGGCGTTACCTTGCCGAAGCGCTCGTTCCACGCCGAGGTGAAGCTGAGGCGCAGCCGCTTCCTCCACAGCTCGCTATGTATGGGATCGGCTTCCTTCATCCCGTCCAGGGAGTCAGCCAGCCATTGATCGGACTTGCGGATGTCAGCAGCGAATAACAGCCGCATCGCAGTGTGCGAATTCATACTGCCCGCACCCGCGTTGGGCTTGTATTCAACGAATCGGACAAGCAGCCGATTCACATTCTCCATATGGAGGAAGGATAGTCGAATAAGCTTCTCTACATCGGCGAACCAGCGTTCAGGCTGACTGGCTCCGCTGTCTACTCTAACATCGACAGACAATACCGCGCTCTTCCACTCCACCTTCGTCAGACGCTCAGACAATTGCAGACTTACCATCGCATCTACGAGATTATCATTTCCTATTCGCTTATATGGCATGTTGCGGAAGACGGATATTTCCTCCCGCTGCGCGGGACTCTTCCACTCCCCGTGCGGGAGCAAGGAGATTAACAGGACGGCAGCCATGGTCGTCATTAGAGCTGTTGCCATTCCTCTAGCGATTGACATACGGCACCTCTTCCATACACAGGGTAGGAGCTGGCTGGGTAATCCAGACAATCCTTATACCCCATTGTACAAACAAAGAAAGCAAGCTATGCCTGCTTTCTTCAGGGAGTTGCTATTGGTCCGTCTCAACCGTTCCGTACTTCGTCATGACGATAGCCTTGCCGCGAATCTTAATTGCAGAAGTATGGTCGGTGAATTGTGCAATCAGCACTTCATTCTTATCCAGCTTCTCGGTATGATGGAACTTCGTATCCGTCCCTCGTGTCAGTCCGATAACCTGCACGCCTTGATCCTTCGCCTTGACAACAATATAATCACCATGGTGCTTATCATCCATGCTGTTAGCCTCCAGACACTTATGGGTTATGTATCCAACCTGTAACCAACCTCGGTAGTCCACGGTCTTCCGCGAGGAGCCTTGTCATCCTCTTGCAGCCTGGGCTGGTCGGACATGCGGGATTTGAACCCACGACCTCATCCACCCCAAGGCTGCGCGCTACCAAGCTGCGCTAATGTCCGTCCTACCCGGGATAACTGCAAAGCTCAGTCTATCGAAATTTCTATGGAATGTCAATCCTCTAGCAGATGCCAGCAAGGTTAACAAGCGCTTGTGACTAGGCGTACAAAAAACGCCCGGACACAAGGTGTCCAGGCGTTGGTCTATGCCGCTTGTGCAGCATATGTATACTAATTGGATACAAGATCTTTGAGTGACTTACCCGGTTTGAAAGCTGGCATTTTACTAGCTGCGATATCGATCTCTTCACCAGTTTGAGGATTACGCCCTTTACGAGCCTGGCGCTCCCGAACCTCGAAGTTGCCGAAGCCTACCAATTGGACTTTATCTCCGCTCTGAAGAGCATCTGAGATTGCATCGAACACGGCATCCACCGCTTTGGTTGCATCCTTCTTGGACAGATCGCTAAGTTCAGCTACTTTGTTGATCAAGTCTGTTTTGTTCATTTTGTTTCACCTCCCCCAAAGGGTTTGTAGAGTTAACGCTGTTAACGCATCTTATCCCTCTTATTCACCGAACACTTCAAAAATATACCTTGAAGACGAACAAATTTATAGTAATACAGCTAATAGGCAATTTCAAGTATTTGGTTATGAAATGATAGGATTCCTCACAAATTCATTCATTATGCCCTCAAAACAGCACAAGGAAGAGCCATTCCGCCTTAGCAGAACAGCTCTTATCTGTTGACTTGTGAGTTATAAGATGATGGCAATCAACCCGCCTGATCCCTCGTTAATAATTCTGCCTAATGTCTCTTGCAGCTTGTAGCGCGCATTGTCCGGCATCATCGCGATCTTGCCTTGAATGCCTTCACGTACGAGGGAGTGCAGCGATCGGCCGAATATATCGGATTCCCAGATCTTGATTGGATCGGCCTCGAAGTCTTGCATGAGGTATCTGACCAGCTCCTCACTCTGCTTCTCTGTGCCGATAATCGGAGCGAATTCGGACTCAACATCCACTCGAATCATGTGAATCGATGGTGCTGTAGCCTTCAGTCTAACACCGAAGCGTGAGCCGTGACGGATGAGCTCCGGCTCATCAAGTGCCATCTCAGCCAGTGTAGGTGCCGCAATGCCATAGCCCGTCGTCTTGACCATCTCAAGGGCGCCTGCGAACCGGTCGTACTCCCGCTTGGCATGTGAGAATTCCTGCATGAGCTGGAGTAGATGATCCTTGCCCCTGATCTCTACGCCGACGACTTCCATCAGAATGCGATCGTACAGTTCATCTGGTGCGTACAGGTCAATCTCGGCTACTCCTTGCCCCATATTCATGCCGCTGAGGCCTGCTCTTGCAATGAAGTCATATTCCATGAACTGGGCAACGACCCGGTCAACGTCTCGCAATCTGCGAATGTCCTTCACGGTATCGCGGACCGAGTTCTCATAGTTGCTGCGCAGCCAGTGCTGCTCGTTCAGTACCATGACCCAGCTCGGAAGATTGACATTCACTTCATGAACCGGGAATTCATAGAGCACTTCACGCAGGACGGACATGACATCTTCCTCGCCCATTGTAGCCACGCTGAGCGTCATGACTGGGATGTCGTACTTCGCTTGAAGCTCGCTCCTCAGCTGCAGAGCCTCTTCGCTTCTTGGTCTCGTCGAGTTAATAATAAGGACGAACGGCTTGCCTACTTCCTTCAGCTCGCCAATGACACGCTCTTCCGACTCCACATAGGATTGACGAGGAATCTCAGCAATCGTGCCGTCGGTTGTTACGACGACCCCAAGAGTAGAGTGCTCTTGGATAACCTTCCTGGTCCCAATCTCCGCCGCCTCTTGGAACGGTATCGGATCATCGAACCAAGGCGTTGTAATCATACGAGGACCATTCTCATCCTCATATCCCTTGGCACCTTCGACCGCATAACCGACGCAGTCTACCAGTCTGATATTCACATCTAGACCTTCTGCCACTCGCAGCTGTACCGCTTGGTTCGGTACGAACTTAGGCTCTGTTGTCATGATTGTCTTGCCCGCGGCGCTCTGAGGAAGCTCGTCAATTGCTCTGACGCGGTCGCTCTCGCTCGTAATGTTGGGGAGGACGACTGTCTCCATGAACCGTTTGATAAAGGTTGATTTACCCGTACGGACCGCCCCGACTACCCCGAGGTAAATATCCCCGCCGGTTCTCTCGGCTATGTCCTTGAAAATGTCCACTTTCTCCACTGAATATCCCCTCCCAATCGATTTTCCGGTTCGCCGCCATCCACCGGACAACCAGGGCAGGCCAGCGACGCAACTCGTACATGCTTTTGGACTAGTATTAGCTTATGTGCGGCTGTCCCGATTATGACGATGTTTCTACGAAAATCTTTTTTTCCCTCGCGTACCCGGGCCGAATTCCTTCCCTTCACAAGATTCAAATATATGATCCGCTAGAGTACTCTATGACGAATAGGAGGCAGTTCACGCAAAAAATCCTCTTCCGCCCCATAAGGGTTGAAGAGGATCTCCATCATTACTTAGCGATAACAGCGGTCGGTTCGTTATTCACCCAATGATAGACAGGGGCCTTAACAGGCACGAACTCCGATTGGTCCACTAGAAGAGTTCTTAGATCAAGCGCTGGATCCAGCTCCTTATCTTCGAGCTTGTCAACCGCACGCATAATATCAAGCCCATAATCCGTGTATACATTCCCTTGCTCATCGATCATTGCAGTCAGCGTCTGACCGGAGTAGATGCTTCGAATCTTCTGCTCTTGCTTGTTCAGCTTAGCATAATCTACTCGGTAGAAGCCGGGATATGCCTGCTCGCCAAGCGGGAGCCCGTCGTTGTTCGCTGCCTGATACTCCTTAATCCAGGAAGCAAGATCATTCATCTGCTGGAATGTGACGAGGTCTAACAGCTTAACTCTCGGCTTCGTCTCTTCATCAATTAACAGGAAGTAATAATTCCCGCCATTCTCGAAGGCAGCTCCAGGAATGGATGATAGATACCCTGCTCGCTGCAGCTTGCCGAAGTCAATCTTGAACTTCTCATAGAGGGGAGTATCCGAAGCGCTGTTCTCTATCGGAAGCAAGGACGTCTCCGCCTGGTACTGGTCAATCGCTGCTTGAACCGTTCGTACCGCTTCCTTGGGAGCACCGCCGCTCTGCTTCATCTGATTCTCCGGGTACATACAGCCTGATATTACAGCTAATAGGATACATAATACGATAAGATAGCCGACACGTCCTGCTGAACCGTGATTCCAACGCGGTATCATCGGTAATTACCCCCTTGCTCTTCCAATATTCATCGTAATACTTGCCTCTCTCTACCAGAGGCTGTCATCCTGCTCCGCACGCTGCCTGGCCAGCTGCCGTTCAACGACCGAGCGAAGCGGATCTACAGGCACTTCAACTTCAGCTGCTCCGATGATCCTGGCCTGGCAGGATAGCCGAATGCCTGATTCATGCAAGCCTGAGAGCTTCCTACGCTCATTGTCAGCGATGGGCGACAGCTGGCTGCCGGGTCTTACCGTTACCTTGCACATGAAGCAAGCAGCCTTCCCGTCGCATCTAGTCTTAATCGGGACGCCGGCACGCCTTGCTGCATCCAGGACGGTCGTACCCGGCCGAACAGACACCTTGCGGCCCGACGGCCAGAAGGTAATGGATTCATTCATACACGATTCACCGCCCTCTGAATTCCGAGACTATGGTGCACTTGGGCAATCAGCTCAGACGTGAACTCGTTGCGTTGCTCCAGCTCATGCAGCGCGTCCAGATGAGCTTGCGGCTCTCTTCGGATGGCCTCTGCAATAACAGCTACACGGTCATACCGCTCACGGAGTACATTGAACCACAGCTCATGAGCAAGGGGGACAAGGCTTGCCTCGGCTTCAATCATGCCACAGGCTGCTGCTCTTGGCAGCAAGCAATTCCTTACCTCTACTTCATACCGGCAGTTACGAGCCGTAATGACGAAGCCCCCAACCAGCTCTATCGCTATTCCTGCAATCCTATAATGACTAAGCTTAGAGAGATAGATCGGCGTCTCGCTGACAGCCTGCTGATCCGTTGCATAAGGAAGCAGCCGCTCATGAAGGAGATCCGCATCCCCTATGTCAGCGTAGAGATCCAAGTCGCGAGGCATCTCTGGCAGCGGAATTCCTCTTAGCAGAAGTCCTGCACTGCCTCCAACGACCCAGCTAATACCGCTGTCCTTCGCTGCATTCGCTATGATTGCGAGCGCACGCTGGATCCTCCGTCTCTCATCCATTGCAGGCACTTCCTTCTTCAGAAATAAGGTGCATTCTTAGCTGTAATCGTAATGTCTGTATGCTTGACAATCGCTTGGCAGCCCAGCCGATAGCCTGCATCGAACTCCTCCGGCTCCATCCGGTCCCATTCCTCATCTGTAATCTCACCCAGCGCCTCTGCCCCTTGAGTGACTAGACAACGGCATCTGGCACAGGTTCCCCTTGAGCATGAGAATGCCCAATCCACCTTATGCTTAAGCGCATGGTCCAGCAGTGATAATCCTGACTCCGAAGGTACCGCCGCCTGTATCGTTCTTCCCGTTAATTCAATCATCTGTCAACAAGCCTGCCTCTCCTTGCAATGTATGCTCTATGTACCGCTCTCACCTGTGTTATAGCGTGTTCTATATAATGGATATAAGTCCGCATAGGAATCCGACGACAAGCAGCAGGAAGGCTGCGGTTGATAATACTAACTTGAGGAATCCCTTCGTCTTCAATCTGGCGAGTGTAATAATGACAGCAGCCAGCGCCATGAGGCCAATCCCAATCAGTGATACCCACATCTTCGTCATTGCATCCATCGTTCTAATCTTCTCCCAGTGTCAATAGTACAATAATTATAGCATCCCCTATGCAAAAGGACAAAAGCACAAAGCTTCCATCCGACGGGCGAAAAAGCCGCCCGGTTCGAATGTCGCCTGTGCTTTTGTCCGCTTCCTTACTTCTTCATCATCATCTTCATTAACGTTTCCATACTGTTCATGTTCATCCCGCTTGCCTTGACAGCCTTCACGATATCGTTAACCGTCGATTCCGCGACAGGCACCTTAGCCATCGTTGAGACTTGCTTAATCAGCTTGCGCAGCTCAGCTTCACTCTGCATCGTCTCTGCGGTAACGCCGCTGGCCAGCTTCTTAACCTCATTCTCGGATATCTTCTTACCGGTCTTCTTGTTGATTGAGCTTAATACATCCTTGGAAATATCCTTGTTGCCCATATTTCCTCACCTCCAGCCTGCATGGACGATGTTACATATCCATCATATGAGGCTAGGCTAGGATTGGTGTAGGCCCCAGGCTTCTCCGGCCTGCTCCATCTCATTGGTCCGCAAGCGGCCCATCAGCTCCTCAACGGCAGCCTTAGGCGTCTTGCCGGCGAACAGCACTTCGTATAATTGCTCGGTAATCGGCATCTCAACGCCATATTCCTTAGCCAGGGTATTGGCAGCTCTCGTTGTACGGACACCTTCGACAACCATTCCCATACGGGTGAGAACATCCTCCAGCGGAGTTCCGTCAGCGAGCATAGATCCTGCCCGCCAATTCCGGCTGTGCTGGCTTGTGCACGTTACAACCAGATCTCCTACACCTGCTAGTCCTGCGAATGTAGAGGGACTAGCACCCATCGCAGCGCCGAGCCGCCCAATCTCAGCGAGGCCCCGTGTGAGCAGCGCAGCCTTCGCATTGTCCCCGAATCCTAGACCGTCAGACAGTCCAGCACCAAGGGCAATGATATTCTTAATTGCTCCAGCCACTTCCACACCGACTACGTCCGGATTCGTGTACACCCGGAATGTGCCATTCATGAAGGCATCCTGCGCTGCTTCTGCCGCTTGCTGAGAAGCAGAGGCGACCACGACCGTCGTTGGCTGCCCGTGGACAACCTCTTCAGCATGACTTGGCCCTGACAGGACAACGAGGTCTCCCTCCGCTCTGCTAAGTTCCTCTGACAATACGGTCGTCATACGCTTGTACGTCTCGGATTCGAACCCCTTCGTCGCATGAACCACTAGGGCATCCTTGCTCAGGTATGGAGCAGCCTGCTCGGCTACAGCGCGCATCGCTGAAGACGGAGCCACGAACAGGACCAGCTCTGCATCCCGCAGCGCCTCCTCCATGTTAGTCGTTGCTCGGATCGACTGTGGCAGCTTGGCACCTGGAAGGAACTTGTTGTTCGTACCGTTCTCGTTAATATCCGCAGCCTGCTGCTCGCTTCGCGTCCATAGGCTGACCTCATAATTATTGTTCGCCAGGACTACCGACAAGGCGGTTCCCCAGCTCCCCGCAACTAATACTGCTGCGCGGCGACGCGACTTGCTCATCTCGTTATTCATGATGGGTCACTGCCCTTTCTTCGCCCCGAGCTTATTCTCTTGCCCCTGCCACAGCTTCACGATGTTCGTACGATGACGGATGAAGGAGAAGATTCCAAGGATAAGGCTGACAAGTAGAATAGGTAATGAGGCTTCCATGATGACAAGGATAATAGGTGTTAAGACAGCGAATACAAGCGATCCAAGTGACACATATCGGGTGATTGCGATAACTAGAATTGTAATTATACCTGCAATTAATGCAGGGATGAAGGCCAGAGTCGCCATGACACCTACCGTCGTCGCAACACCCTTCCCTCCCTTGAAGCGATACCAGATCGGCCAGTTATGCCCCACGATCGCGGCTAGTCCACACAGAACGGGAACCCAATCGGATTGACCGCTTAATGCTGCACCAAGCAGTACGGCTGCTATACCCTTGCCAATATCAAGTAAGAAGACGATGATGCCCGGACCCTTGCCGAGCACCCTTAGTGTATTGGTTGCCCCGGCATTACCGCTGCCATGCTGACGAATGTCAATGCCCTTCACCAGCTTAGCTGCCATAATACTGAACGATACTGAACCTAACAGATAACTTAAGATTACCGCAGCAATAGCATACAGCAAGTGCTCTCTCTCCTAATCTTCATCGGACTTCCGACGAGTGAACAATCGGACAGGGGTGCCTTCAAAGTCAAATGCAGCTCTAATTTTATTCTCCAAATACCGCTGATACGAGAAGTGCATCATATCCGGATCATTCGCAAATATAACAATCGTAGGAGGCTTCGTCGCAACTTGAGTCACGTAGTTAATACGCAGACGTCTGCCCTTGTCCGTCGGAGGAGGGTTCACCGCAACAGCATCGGAGACGACATCATTAAGAAGATGAGTCTGAATGCGCATCGCATGCTGTTCCGACACATGGTTGACGACAGGAAGCAGCTTATGTAGACGCGACTTCGTCAGCGCAGACAAGAATACGATTGGCGCATACGTCATGAACAGGAAGTGATCGCGAATATTCTGCGTGAACTCCTGCATCGTCTTCTCGTCCTTCTCTACCACGTCCCACTTATTCACGACGAATACAGCCGCCTTGCCTGCTTCATGAGCGAATCCTGCAATATGCTTGTCCTGCTCAATGATGCCTTCCTCTCCGTTAATGAGCGTCAGCACCACATCTGCGCGTTCGATTGCCTTCAGGGCACGCATTACGCTATACTTCTCCGTTGACTCATACACCTTGCCGCGCTTGCGCATTCCAGCTGTATCAATGAGGACATAGCGCTGTCCGTCTCGCTCGAATGGCGTATCGATGGCATCCCGGGTCGTTCCAGCAACGTTGCTGACGATGACTCGTTCTTCACCGAGAAGAGCGTTAACAAGCGAGGACTTGCCTACATTCGGGCGTCCGATAAGAGCCACTCGTATAACATCCTCATCATAGCCGTCATCTTCAATCTCAGGAAGCAGCTCAACAGCCGCATCAAGCAGATCACCTATTCCAATTCCGTGCGATCCCGAGATGGCGATTGGCTGACCGAAGCCAAGTCCGTAGAACTCGTACACCTCGTCCATTCGATTCTGATTATCTACCTTGTTCACGGCTACGACAATCGGCTTCCTGGAGCGGAACAGCATCTGAGATACTTCCTCATCCGCATGGGTAAGGCCAGTCTTTGCATCCACCATGAAAATAATAACGTCCGCTTCTTCCACAGCAAGCTCAGCCTGCATACGCACAGACTTCAGAATTTCGTCCTCGCCGTCTATTTCAATACCGCCTGTATCAATAATGCTGAAGGCTTTACCGTTCCATTCGCCGACTCCGTATATGCGGTCTCGGGTTACACCTGGTTTATCTTCAACAATTGCAAGACGGTCTCCGATGACGCGGTTGAAGATCGTAGATTTCCCCACGTTCGGACGTCCAACAATAGCAATAATGGGTCTAGCCATAGTTTCACTCCTCCAAAAATACTCACGATACCCATCATAGCAAAAAAGAACGGACTTGGCTAACTTTTCATATATGATGATTGACAAGGATAATGGTGCCGTTGTGAATATCATGGGCGCTTGCATCTAATATCTTCTCGAGCAGGAACGCCGTGTTCTGCAGCTGCTGCTCATCATCAACGATGAAGATAGGCGGACCGCCGTGTACATGATTCGACTGCATCGATACTACGGCCACAATGTTAGCCATGGGTCTCACCTTCCTTAGGCTCTTGATTAATCGACGCCTTCAGAGGCATGCGAACGGCTGATTCAAGGATAGGTACCCGGTGAATAATCTCCCTCGCCTTCGCAGCATCAATCTCCTGTGGGAGGAAGAAGACGGCAAGGCGGCCATCCTTCATATCCAGCTTAGCCATTGGAATCAGGGAGGGCTCGCCCTCATCCCGATATACGCCGAGAATCGTTGACAGATCGAACAAGATCGCTTGCCTCTGGCCTAGATTGCTTAAGGTTGCCTTACCGTTAGCGTTGTACGGCTGCAGGATGAGACCGAGCCCGCGCTCCGCTATAATCTGCTGATTGCTCTTAAGCCCAACATTCATTATATAGATATCACCGACATATAGATTGGGTCCTTCGACCCTAACGGGGGCATGTACGGCTTCCGCGATATGCGACACCGACTTGCCGGAACGAAGTGCCCTTACTATGAGGAGAGAGACTGCTCCTGCTGCTATTCCCCATATCCAATTGAAGGAGATCGCGAACAGACTGGTGAGCAGCGCTACCATGATGACTAGATAATTCCTCCCTTCGAACACCATCGCTATTCCCTCAATATATGTCGAACCTCGTCCGACGAGCTCAAGGCTGTCGATCTTGGTGAGTGTCTCTCTCTCCATCTTACGAACGTCGCGGAATTGTTGTGCAGCTAGAGTAAGGAAGGTTATAGCCGTATAATCCTTGTTGAACAAGGCAGGAACCGCTACGGCTCCAAGAGCTGCGGCAATGACTCCAAGGGAGATGTGGATGATCTTGCCATGAGGATAAGTCGGATATTGACGATAGTCGGTACGAAGCATGAGCAATCTGGCTATTGTACCTAGAAGGATGCCTAACAGCACACCCAGCAGCGTTCGATTCTCAAGCAGCAGCTGATTCATGAAGGTGATTGTCCCCCTCGATTGTTCGTTAAGCTTGTACGCAGCCGCACAGCAGCAATCGATACAAGTCGCCCTCCTGCCGAAGCCGCTCTTGCAGTCGCATAGGCCAATATGCAGGTATCCCACCAGCTCAGATGGCCTATTGTATAAGGATTACCGTCTGGAAGCCAGATGATTGCAAGAGCATCGGCGGCTAGAGCGCCCGCTCCGATGATTGCGGCTTGATTCGGCACCTTCGTCGTGAAGGCTGCTGTCAGTAATCCTCCAATGAGAGGTCCGTCCCAAGTCGGATGGAATACATAGAGGACGGGGTCATAGCTGTACATGATTCTCACACTTCCCCATATGATGCCTACGAGCAATGAGCTCACCACGCACAGGAGCAAGGAAGCTGCCTGCCGAGTCCCTCTAGCCGCTGCAGCAACTACAATAAGCACACCAATGATGCTGAGATGAATGTTGATTATCCCATGCAGGCCGCTCTGGATGGTTACCACCTCATGCTGGAGCATTAAGCTGAATCCAGCGGCAGCTGCTACTAGCCAGAGCTTACTATGTCCAACCACTTGCTCTCTCCAGCCCGTTACGATTAATATTACCGCAATGATAAGAATCCATAGGGAGAGATATCCAGTATTCATAGCAATCACCTCTTGTTCCCCTATTATGCGCATTATAAAAGGGGCTATTCCTCGTCCGTTAGACGTGGAATAGCCCCTTGCTCACATATAATGAATCATTATTCAGCTATTGCAGCAGGATTACTTCAGCTTGTTCAGCTTATCGCCGAAGCGCTCAGCAAGCGTGAAGCTCATACCTGAGCTGTTCAAGCTAACATTCGGGTTGTTCAGATCCTCTTGGCGAGGAGCACGGTCGCGGGATGAACGCTCGCGAGCTGGGCGATCCGAGCTTGGGCTTGGCACATGCTCAGGAGCTTCTTCTGTCTCCTTGATGCTGAGGCTTACACGCTTCTCAGCAGCATTGAAGTCAAGCACCTTCGCTTGCACTTCTTGGCCTTCTTGCAAGACCTCTTGCGGAGTAGCAATATGGCGATGTGCAATCTGGGAGATATGCACAAGACCTTCTACGCCTGGAGCAATCTCAACGAATGCGCCGAAGGTAACCAGACGGCGAACAGTGCCCGTTACGATGTCGCCAACGTTGAACTGACCAGCTGCAGAATCCCAAGGACCAGGCTGTGCAGCCTTCAAGCTTAGGGAGATTTTGCCAGCTGCAGGATCAACTTTAAGTACTTTTACTTTCACTGCTTGGCCTTCTGCTACAACATCCTTCGGATGAGCAACATGCTGCCAGGATAGCTCGGATACATGAACAAGGCCATCGATACCGCCGATATCAACGAATGCGCCGAATGGAGTTAGACGTTGAACCGTACCGTCAAGCTCTTGGCCAGGCTGCAGAGCAGCGATAAGCGTTTGCTTGTTTTGCTCGAATTCTGCATCAAGCACTTCTTTTTGAGACAGAATGACCTTGTTGTTTTCACGGTCGATTTCTTTGATTTTAACGCGCAGCGTACGGCCCTTGTAGTCCTTGAAGTCTTCTACGAAGTGACGCTCTACCATCGAAGCCGGAATGAAGCCACGAACGCCAACGTCAGCAACAAGACCGCCCTTGACGACGTCTGCAACCGATACTTCGAATACTTCACCGCTGTCATAGCGGCTCTGAAGCTCTTCCCATGCGCGCTCGCTGTCGATCAGACGCTTGGAGAGAACCAGCTTTTCCTTCTCATCGTCGATGCTTACGACCTTAAGCTCCACTTCTTGACCAACTTCTACTGCATCCGAAGCATTGTCAAGATGGATAGAGGATAGCTCACGAATCGGAATGACTCCGTCATATTTATATCCAAGGCTTACATAAGCTTGGTTATCCTCGATTTTGACGATCGTACCTTTAACCGAATCGCCCTTTTTAAGAGAGACGAAATTGTCCATAGCATCTTGAGTTAATTCGGGAGCTGCCTGCTCCTGAACTTTAGTTTCTTCTGACATTTGATATTCCTCCTCAGTTCGTACCACAACTTTATTTAAACCTGCGACGCTTATGAAGCAGCGCTAGCAGCATTTAAAACAATAATAAAAAAAGGTTAAGCGCCTGCAGCAACCATCTCTCTGATTCGGCTCATGATTGCTTCAGTTACTCGGTCTAGCGCATCCGTCGAAGAATCGTCAATTAATGCGGTAACATCTATGGGCTTGCCATATAAAATATACATCTTCGAGAATGGCCTATATCGACCGATGATAGCAACAGGGATAATGACGGCATTGCTGCGGATGGCAATCATGGCTGCGCCCTTCTTACCCGCATCGGAGGAGCTGTTGCGCGTCCCCTCTGGGAATATGCCCATCACTCCGCCTTCCTTGAGAAGCGTAATGGCTGATCGAATGGCATCCTTGCTCACTCCGCCACGCTTCACAGGGAATGCTCCAAGCCCGCGAATCAATGAACCGAATACGGGAATGTTGAATAGCTCTGCCTTGGCCATATATTGCACCTTGCGGGACAACTTAATACCAACGGTAGGCGGATCTAGCAGGCTGATATGGTTGGAGCAGAGAATGACAGGTCCTTCAGCAGGAATATGTTCCCGACCTCTTGCTTCCAAGCGGAACAGCACGCTGTACATGACTCGAAGCAGGAATCGGCAAAACCGATATAACATAGTTTACTTCGCCTCCGCTAATTTGGTTCGGCTTAAATGAACAATTGTTGCAACTACTTCCTCAATAGGCATTGAAGTGGAGTCTACAACAACAGCATCACTAGCACAGATTAACGGAGAATGCGCTCGCTGCTGATCCATTCGGTCCCGCTCGGCAATCTCTTGCTCAAGCTGTTCGAGCGATATTCGCTGCGTGTCGGCAACTTCCTTATATCGGCGAAGCGCCCGTTCTCCAACAGACGCGGTTAAGTAAATCTTAAGTTCGGCGCCTGGCAGTACATGCGTGCCGATATCTCTGCCGTCCATGACGACACCCTTCCCGTCCGCCAGCTTCCTCTGCATCGCAGCTAGAGAGATTCTAACCTTCTCATTGGCTGCAATAACGGAGACATTCAGCGTAACTTCGCGTGATCGTATGGAGTCAGTAACATCGTTCCCGCCAACATATACTGTCTGTCCATTCTTGCCCGGCATCAGTCCAATCGCAAGCGTATCTACGAGTTCGCCAACCTGCCGTTCATTGCTTGGATCAATGCCTTCGCGAATAACGCTAAGCGTTACGGCGCGGTACATGGCACCCGTATCAATATAGACGTATCCGAGTTGTTCGGCGACCATGCGAGCAACCGTACTCTTCCCTGCGCCTGCAGGGCCATCGATAGCGATGTTAATACGGTCTTGGTCCCCGTCTTGCTGCATTGCCAACGGTGTAACCCCCTCAAGAAAAAAGCAGGCTTTGCCTGCGAACGTGAAAATTATACCACACTATAAACAGAGATGCAAAACGCCGGGTGTTGTCCAGCTACTGAAGCTTCGTCCCTTCCAGCCTGTCCACACTGGTCACCCAGTACCTAATCTGTTCATTCTGCAGCGCCATCTGAGACATGGCTGCCACAACAAGCAACGTGAGTATGATGCGGCGCAGTATTCGACTTACCTCATCACTTAGCAGGAGGAAGCTTTGCTTGTCTCGCGCTTTCAGCTGGGTTAATTTTCTCGTTTCTTTTTTGCTAGCGACGCTCTTAGCCATGGATCCCTATCCTTCCAATATGGAATAAGGATATTCTCCCAAGAGTCCTCTGAGCTTATTCATCGATTACGGAACTCCAGCTGCCTCTCGAAGCAGTATCTGATGATTTTCTGCCTCTCTCCGTCCGTAATCTTAAGGAACTTAATCATGACTTGCTTCCTTCCCGTAGCAAGCTCAGCTACACGAATGATCTCGGCTTTGAAGGACACATGCTCAATGGCTCCGTTCTTATAGGGGACTACTAGCCAGCAGTCCAGTGCGGCTTCGGGTGTGACTGGCCATTTTCCATCACAGATCAAGGATATGCCTCCGCCGCCTACATCATCTGTAGTTGCGATGAATCTTAGATGGTCTGACATTTTAACAGCAATCTCAAGCTCAGCGCTCACTCTCAGGAATTGTCTCCGCTGAATCTTCGTAATCTGATCCGGACTGGGCTTATGTATCTTAACCAGCTTAATGACTTCATCCTTGAATCCAAGCACATGGGAATTGAAGAAGTGCTTTACTCCATCCTCCGACATAAAGTAAGCAGACAACTCATCGCCCAAATATAGGCGCTTCATGCGTCCGCTTTTCTCTTGCAGTGGAAATTCAATGAGCAAGCCGTCCTCCAGCTCGTCTGCTATGCGGGATTTGTAGACAGCCTTTGCTTCTTCCTCATCAGAGGAAGCGATTTGGTAAAATAATGCTTGATTCACTCTAGGCAACAAATTGGCTCCCCCTTCCATCTATACCGTGATTATAGCACGGTCGATATTGGGGGAGCCATATCATTATTTGTCGGATGCTGCCTTTTTGTCGTCTGTTGTCATCTGCTCGATAGCTTCCTCTAGGCCTGTCTGAGCATTTATATAGATCCGATATAGGCCTCCGTTCACCTTACCGGTATACTCGTAGGTGACAACCTCCTCACCCATATCACTCTTAATTAATGCTTTCTGCTCACTCGTAATGCGCATATCCGGATTCAACGCTTTGCGTGCCTCGGCGCTGGTCATCATGGTCTCTGGCAGCTTGCGCTTGTGATGCTCGTACACATAATCCGAAGCTTGAAGGCCAATCGGTTCTCCGTTATCCAAGGCTATCTTGACCGACAGCTTATCCGGGTAGATCAGCACACCGTTCTGCGTTCCTACATAAGTGAACGTTCCCGAATCGCCGTTAGGGTCATAGCTTACCGCTCTCATCCCCTTATAACCGTGTTCATTAAGGAAGCGGTCCGCATTCAGCTGGGCTTGCTTGAACGAGATCTTCGCTTGACCAAGATTACGAGGGTTGATGAACCAGATCATCTCTCCTCCCCGCTGGGTGAAGTCCATCTGAATGTTGCGGCCGGAGCTGGACTCATTCACAAGGGCAGAATAGGAGGCATACTCCGTTCCCTTCCCATTCTCTACTACCCTAATATTGTTGCTATTCACCTTAAGGAAGTCTGCTGCTCTCTTCTGCACATCCTGCGCTGTCACCATCTGGCCGCCAAGCATCTTGACCGACCGCTTCTCATACATACTGCTGACAGATGGTCCCCAATTAATCTCTGGATATTGGCTTACCTTGTTATCTACTGTCTTGAGGCCGTCAACGACTGAATTGTCACCGCTCGACTTCTCTGATGCAATCGCTACCTCAACGTCCATCCAGCGCATATTGTTCTGCAGCACATCGGTCTGCATCTTCTGCAAGTCACTCGCGATCTCCTCGGACTTCGCGTACAGCGTCTTCATCATCTTGAATTCATCTGGAGATAGAGGTTCCTTAGTCAAGTCTCTTACTGCTGTCTTATATGCGAAGTTGGCGATATGCGACAGGAAGTCTTCCGTCTCATTGAATGGCAGCAGCGTCAGCGGAAGCTGATTAATCTCATTCTGCGCCTCGCTTGTCAGCCGCCATACGTTCACAAGACCCTTCCGATGGTAGGCCTGTGAAGTAGAATTGACTGCAAGCGTATTGCCTAATTGCTGGTGCAGCTGATCCACATGATAAGACAAGTCGTGGAAGGCACGCTGATATTGATTCTCTGCCTTAATGAGAATGGAGTTCTTCTCTTGATGCTCCTGATACCCCCAATAGATGGACCCAATGAACAACAGCGACATAATGGGGAATAGAACCGCGCTAAGACGTTGGTACATAGACAAAAGCTCCTTTCTTGTGCAAAACCTGGTGTTAGTTTGGTTTGCAGAAAGGAGCTTTATTCAGTTCACCCGAAAAGCGTACGAAAGTATGGAGGGAGTCTTATATAAAATGATGCTCTTCAATGTCCAAATCATGACTGTTGCTGCATATGCATTGCTTGAAGCCCGTATCAATGGAGCCCTTCTCTCTACGCCCTCGGAGGACAAACTTCTCCCCGCATACGTTGCAACGTATCGTTACCTTCACCCTTGACTCTTCCATTAGATCCTCCTTGACTACTTGTTCATTAGCAATAAGTATGGACGGACTAACGGAATTCTAATCTTATAGCTTATAGCTTCACTTCATCCTCTCTGACCAGCAGACGGAATGGAGATCTGGCATTGGCCCGCTGCAGCATTCGCAATCCCCAGATCCAGAGCAGCAGCATGAACGGGATGATGATGACATAGATCCAATGAGCCTTCGCCGTGAGCATAATCCAATCGTACGAACCATGCAAGGCCATTGGAATGATCAACGACAATAGCAGATAGCTGCGCGCACGCGACGCAGGAGCGAATCTGGCCTTGCCCAAGTAATAGCCCATAATGACTCCGAATAGCGCATGGCCGGATACCGGCAGCAGCGCTCGTACGAGAAGCGTGCCGAACGTAGCCGGTGAGAATATCGCATACAGCACATTCTCGAGTGTTGCGAAGCCAAGAGAGATGGATGCCGCATACACGATTCCATCATAAGGTTCATCGAATTCAGTATGGTTATAGATAACATGGTACAACACGAACCACTTCAAGAATTCTTCTACCCCTGCAGATTGGATGAAGGCCAGCACGAAGTGGCTCTCGCCCCACCATAGCTCCATCCCCCTGCCTATGACCATTGTAGGCACCACGATCAGAACGCCTAGCAGGAACAGCCGGATTACCATATGAATAGGTTCTGTATCGTAACGATCCTTCAAGTATAAGTAGATCAATAATGAGATGCCGGGCGCTACCGCAGCCGTCAACACCGAAAACAGCAGCATGCCGTCCCCTCGCTTCCCGAATAATGTCCTACCCATTATACAACAAAGAAGAGCATCGTGCAGACCGAAACGATCTGCAGATGCTCTATATCCTTCATGCGGGGATTACAAAGTAAAATGATTGCAAATCTCTCTAACAGCATCCGATGCAATGATCACCTTACCGTACTCTTCCAGCATGGCGTAAGTTACGGATGTCGCCTCTCCATATTCGGCAAGCAAGGCGATGACCGCATTCGTGCGAGCCGAATCAATCAAGGCCGGTTCCAGCATAAGAATCCACTTGCCGTTATAAGCGTACAATCGTCCATCTTCCGTAAGCTCTGAAGAGCGCAGCTGCTTGCTGACGGAGATGACGTCTTCAATATCTCGGAAGGAGTACATCACGATATCGCTCTGCTCGAGCGTAACTTCCATCTCGTATATCTCTTCGTCTGCATCTTCATCCTCTGCAGAACGCTCATCTAATCCTGCGTTCATCTTGCCTCTCGTTACGATGACGACCATCCCTTGGGCCGGCAATGCGAATACCTCCACGGCCAGAGGGCCGCTGGCATCGAAGCCAAGCTCGCTGTAGGCTTGATCCATCATCTCACTGAACAGCTCGTGTACCTTCGGTATTTCTCGCCACATGTCATCCTTCTGGATCCCACGTTCCAGCAGGTCGTCGAATGTCAGAAAGATTCTAATCTTGTCCTGACTAAGCCGCTCGATCTTCATGACAGGATCCTCCTCTGCAGCATCTGTTGTAACAGCGTATGAAATTATAAGCATTGTGTGACGGGTTCATGCTATGTAACTATGTTACCATGTCTGTCCGGAGATTGCACTACGCGCAGCCATAAAAAAAGAATCGTTCGTTCGCATCGCTGTTCGCTCTGCAACTCACGATTCTCAACCAGTCATTCAATATAAATGAAGCACGGCTTCCTTAATTAATGAGCACTTGCTGGAGATGACGATTCCGCTACAATCTGTCCAACTTCCTGCTTCAGCTTGGGATCGCTGTTAATAATCGCTTCAATGTGTCCCCAGCCTGCGCCAGACTTCGCGTCGGAACCGCCTGTAGACTTTGGGGTCATGGCACCGACGTGGGATGCGGTCTTCACCGTCATCATTTTCCTCACCGATTTATTCACTATGCCAGAGTACAGCTCGGATGCTGCTTGCCCCGCCCAAGCTACCATGCCCGGACGCTTACGCGAGACCGCAACGATTGCCGCCGCTCCTACGATTCCGCCTAACAGAAATCCGCTTAGCTTCATATACGATTCCCTCCTTCATATGCTGCCTTCACGCTATAGTCTGACCTGGAGCAGCTCAAGTCATGCGATTGTAATTATAGGAAGGGATGGATGATATGGCATATATGATACAATGATAGCACAGAATGAAGGTACCGCAGCAGGTATCATACGAGAGGAGCGTCTGTCTCACATGCCACAACGTCAATTAGTCGCATCAACCTTAATCTCACTGGTCATCCTCACATCTGCTTGTTCAACATCGGAATCTAATAGTCTGAAGGAGCCATCTCCTGAACAAGTGACCGTGACGGATACGACCACCAAGCCCACCGCCACCCCGTCTCCAGCCAGCACTATTGCACAGCCTGACTCCACTCCAACCTCGGCGCAAGCCGAGGAAGCGAAGGTTAAGTATAAGATGAACAGCTCCTACCGCTTCGAGCCTGTAACGGCTGACGCACCCGATCAGATGGTGCTGCTTACGTTCGACGACGGGCCTAAGGATACGGAGGTGCTTACTCGCATACTTGATATTTTGGATCAGCATCAGGCGAAGGCCATATTTTTCGTGAATGGGTACCGAGTGAAGCAGAAGCCTGAGCTGCTAGAGCTTATTGCAGATAGAGCACAGACGATTGGCAACCATTCCTGGGATCATGTTGATCTGAAGAAGGAGAGCGAAGCAAGCGTGCGCAAGCAGCTCGAAGACGTACAGGTACAAGTGAAGTCCATTGCCGGACTAACGCCCAAGTTCTTCAGACCTCCATTCGGTTCAGGAAGCGATACCGTTAAGACAGCTGCAGCTGATGAAGGCATGCTCTACATGACCTGGTCAAACGGATCGTTAGACTGGGATGCAGCTGCCAAGAACAAGCCGGATGTCGTCATCGCTAATGTCATGGAACAACTGCATCCCGGTGCTAATATTCTCATGCATGAGTTAGCCTGGACGGCCGATGCGCTTGATACCCTATTAACCAAGCTGGAGAAGGCGGGATATGGCTTCATCGACCCTGCGACTATTGATCTTAAGCAGCCATAATATAAGTCCGAGCAGAATGTTAAGAAGCTAGCTTCTTGCCATACCAGAATAATGCTGCTACTAAGCTTACGAATGCAATGAACAGGAAGTTATAATACCATTTGGTTAGCCGATTCAATTGGGTAGAATGCTTGACTCTTCTGGGCGGAAGCGTCTCCTCGCCGTTATCCTGCTCCATCTGAGCTGCAGGTTCGGACGCTTCCTTTGGAATCGTACTCTGTCTGACTTCTCTGCCTCTTGCTCCTCCGAATTTCTCAACCCTGCTCATGTGTCCCTCCGCAATCGAATAATTAATCCCATGACTACATCAATGATGAAGTGAGCAGCGATAGGCGCCCATAATGTGTCGGTCTGCATATAGATCCAACCTAGACCATAGCTGATGGAGAAGACTAATCCGGTTGGAATCCAATGCTTAAGATAACGAACATGGATGGAAGCGAATAGAATGCTGGTCCAATAAGGACCGAAGGCATGCTGGATGACCCCGCGGAACAGGAACTCTTCGCATACGGCGACAATAAACGACAAAACCACAATATGCCAAACCGCCCTCGTACGGAAAATTCGTTCATTAATGCCTCCATCATCAGAAGCTTCCTCAGGTACCCATCTCGATATAATCAGGTCTACTACGATGACAGCAGCAGCAAGACCAATCCCCCACCATGCGAACTCAGCGGAACTCGGCAAAGAAAATAAATGAATTGGATTTCTGCCCTGAAATAATATCCATATAAGACCGATAAACAAGGTAAGTCCCTGCGTAACGTATAAATTAATGAGCAGCATGCGGTCATCAATGTCATCAACGGATACTTTACGAATACGAATGTTGCGAATGTCGAATTTTTTCATAATTTCCCGCCTGTCATGAGGTTCATATTCCTTTATTGCCCAGATTAACCTATACTATTGGATTGAAGCATCATTCACAATTATATATCTACATAAAAAGGGAGATCACGATGGAAAAACGCATATCACGTTCGGAATTATTATTCAGCTTAGGCTTCCTATTCATGTTAGTCTGCGCGGTCGGAGCCTTCTTCTACGGAGTCAAGATCGGCTCTGACAAAACGGAAACCAAGTATCTGGAAATGAAAGAGCTGAAGGCGAGCACCGGTAAATCCGAAACTTATCAGCAGCAGGATCTTGTCTCCTTCTATCATACCGTATTTCTACCGTATCGTGAATTTCAGAATGAATGGTTCTCTGCTGCTCGCAAAATGGAGCAAGGAGAATCGGCAGACTCGGAATCCATTCTGAAACAACTGGCCTCACTTGCAGCGAAGCAATATAAGGAAGCAGCTGCTCACAATCAGCAAGCTCCGCTGCTAGGCCAATCTCAAGTCGATTACCTGCAAAGCCTGAAGCTATTCAAAAAAGAACTTAACGCCTTAGCAGACACCTCATCTAATCTGGATTCTGCTGAAATGATGAAGAGGTTAAAGACGAGCCCTTCTATTCAAAATGCCGTTCAGAAATCGCTGGCTGCACAACAAGCTTACTACTCTGCGATGCTGAAGTGGAGCTCTGCGGTTGATCAAAACATCCCTTCAGCCTACAAGTCTACCTCTGTCATTGAAGTATCGAAGTGGAAGTCGCTGCCGCTCGTCGTCAAAAACAAGCTGATGGCTGATCAATTGCTGAGCAGGAAAAAGCTTACTTCCTATTACCCGCATGATCTCACGAGCCGAATCGATCTCTTCATCGCTTCGGGCCATGCATCCCAGATGAAGCTTAAGACGATTCAGGCCATTATTGATCTATTGATAAGCACAGAAGCCATTCGTAGCGGTGACTTCACCAGCAGCAAAGGGGCGCTTTACTCTAAGGATTTGCTCCCACAGCTTCCTTTCTTCTTCTCAGAGAAGTCTTAGCACATTAGTCTTATGATGCCATCTGCTAATCATATTGGAAACCTTGAATGAAGGCTGCCGCTGCCATCCCACCTGCAACATTGTGGAGGCGGCTGCAGCCTTGTTCTTCGAGATAGCGGCATACAGCAGCACTACGGACACCATGAGCACATATGATATACAAGGGCTGCTCGTCCGTAAGCTCGGATAGCCGAGCCGGAAGCTCATTCATCGGAATATGTGTTGAGCCTTCTATATGATAGTACTCCCACTCGAAGAGTTCTCTTACATCTATGATCTGAGCAGGTTTTAATTGTTCGTCTTTTAGCATCGCCAACAGCTCATTTGCCTCGATATTCCGCCATTCACTCATGATGTTACCCCCTGAAATCCGAATAAAAACGCCTATTATGCTTGAATCATAACGAAAATTTCACAATTGAGCAAGTTTGAGCATTGCATTTAGACAGCCACTTGCATTAAAATAATAAAGGTCAAAACGTGTATAATGAAGGCAAAAACTCTCGTACCGCTGCTGGGTAACGGTAGCGCCTGCGAGAGTCTTTTTCTTCCTATCTATATTCCTAGGAGGCTTTCCGCACATGTTGAAAGTGTTAGTGTCCGACCCTATTAGTGATCTGGGAATTCAGCAGCTTGTTGATGCAGCAGACGTTGCTGTTGACAAGAAGCCTGGTCTCAGCGAGGACGAGCTTATCGCAATTATTGGTGAGTATGATGCTCTGCTGGTTCGCAGCCAGACCCGTGTAACCCCTCGAATTATGGAAGCAGGCAAGCAGCTTAAGGTAGTCGGAAGAGCTGGCGTAGGTGTAGACAATATAGATCTGGAAGCCGCAACCCAGAGAGGTATTATCGTCATCAACGCACCGGATGGCAACACGATTACAACCTGTGAGCATACGTTCGCGATGATGATGGCTGTTGCCCGCCATATCCCACAAGCGTATATGAAGACCGTCAATGGACAATGGGACCGCAAGTCCTTCCTGGGCGTAGAGCTTCGCAACAAGGTGCTCGGCGTAATGGGTATGGGCCGTATCGGCAGCGAGGTTGCCAAGCGTGCGAAGGCCTTCGGCATGGAGATTATGGGCTATGACCCGTTCCTCACCGAGGAGCGTGCTGAGAAGCTAGGCGTCAAGCTATCGAGCGTAGATGATATTGTTCGTCACGCCGACTTCATGACCGTGCATACTCCGCTAACACCTGAGACTCGCCACATGATTGGCAAGAAGCAATTCGAAGTCATGAAGCCAGGCATGCGCATCGTGAACTGTGCACGCGGCGGAATTATTGATGAATATGCGCTTGTCGAAGCCATCGACCAAGGAATTGTAGCAGGCGCTGCATTCGATGTGTTCGAGGTTGAGCCTCCTGCAGCAGATCACCCGTTCCTCGGTCATCCTAAGATTATTGTAACTCCGCATCTAGGCGCTTCAACGGTTGAAGCCCAAGAGAACGTGGCTATTGATGTATCAGAGCAGGTGCTGCATATTCTGCGCAACGAGCCGTTCAGCAATGCTGTGAATATGCCTCCAATCCCAGCGAACCTGCAGAGCAAGCTCCAGCCTTACTTCGGGCTTGGCGAGAAGCTCGGCAACTTCATCGCACAGATTACAGACGGAGCTGTTGAAGAGATTATTGTCGGCTACTCGGGAGAGCTTGCTGAAGTAGATACTCAGCCTCTCACCCGTTATATCGTCCGCGGCGTGTTATCTCACCACCTGGGTGCTGAGCAAGTGAATGTCGTGAACTCGATGCATCTGGCTAAGGTTCGCGGCCTTAACATCGTCGTGAACAAGTCACATACGTCCAAGGACTTCACTAACCTGGTTACGGTCACCCTGCGCACGAAGAAGGAAGAGCGCATCGTTGCAGGTACACTGCTGACCGGTTACGGCCCGCGGATTGTGCAGATTGACAAGTTCCCGGTCGATGTAACTCCTGAGGGCATTCTGCTCTTAATCTCTCACAATGATAAGCCAGGCATTATCGGACGAGTCGGTACCCTCCTAGGCAATAACGATGTCAATATCGCAACTATGCAAGTAGGACGCCAGCTAGTAGGCGGTTCTGCCATTATGGTGCTTACCGTTGATAAGGGCGCGCCATCTGACATCCTGGAGAAGCTCGTTCAGTTGTCAGATTTGAACACAGCTAAGGAAATCACTTTGTATTAATCGTATAATTTTACATTTACAACCAACCCTTTATGCTTAAGGGGTTGGTTTTTTTTAATGTTTACGTAAATGTTTCACGACCAACAAGATTTCCCCCCTTCATTCAACAAAAAAAGCGCTCAAGACTCTGAGCGCTTAGACAGGTTGTGCGCAGCTTCGACAGGCAGCAGCATCGTGAAGGTCGTTCCTTGATCAATCATGCTCTGAACATCAATATGCCCATGATGAAGCTCAATCAGATTGCGTACGATAGCAAGACCCAGCCCCGTTCCGCCTGAAGTGCCTCTCTTGCGAGCCTTATCTGCCTTGTAGAATCTCTCGAATATAAAGGGCAGGTCCTCACTCGGTATGCCTTGCCCTTCGTCCTTCACCTGAAGCTGAACATATCGCTTATCCGCCATGACGGCAGCTTGTGCTGACACCGTAATGGACTTGCCTGCTGGCGTATGCCTAATCGCATTGTCCAGTAGATTCGTCAGTATCTGCTCTAACCGATCCTCATCCGCTGCCTGCATAGTAAGCTCCCCTGGAGGCAATTGATAGTCCAGCTTCACATCCCGTTCCTTCGCATATACTTGGAACTTGCGATGGACACGCTTAATGATAAGGGATACATCGACGGGCTGATAATGCATCTCGACATGGCCAGCTTCCATCCTTGCCATATCAAGCAAGTCGGTCACTAGCCGGCTCATCCGCAATGATTCATCATAGATGACCTGGACGAGCTCATCTCTCTCCTCGGGTGAGGCGGCAATGTCATCAAGCAGCGCTTCGCTATAGCCCTGAAGCATCGATAGAGGCGTCCTAATCTCATGCGAGACATTCGCTACGAAGTCGCGTCTCAGCTTCTCCAGCTTGAACTCCTCCGTCACATTCCGCATGACGGCTACCGCTCCCCTTAACTTGCCGCCCGACTTGAGCGGCGCGAGCACAACGGACCATACATGATTGTGAACGTGCACCTTATCCGCCAGATCCTTGCCGTGGTTCATCACCTTCTGGAACGAATCTCTGAGCGGTCCGGGAACGCTCCCATACGGTGTCTGTTCATCTGCGCCATCTTCATCATTCCATACCAGCTCGAAGCCCGACCATTGATTAATAAGGAGCTGACCTTGCGGGTTGGCCAGTATAACTCGACCTTCTGCATTGAAGGTAATGACCGCATCCCCCATACTCCGAAGGATAGACGAGAGATGATCCTTCTCATCATTGAGATCTCGGATGAGCTTGTCGAGCTGCTCCGTCATATGATTGAAGGTATTGGCCAGATCGCCAATCTCATCGGAGGAGCGAATTCTAACTCTGGAGCGATAGTCGCCCTGAGCAATAGAATCCGCGGCTTCCTTCAGCTGCAGGAGCGGCTGTTGGATCTTGCGTGACAGGAAGAATGCGAATAAGGTGGACAGCAGGAAGCCGATAATCGCGATGATGAAGAACAACACCTTGATCTCATGCGAACTCTTGCCGAAGTTAACATCAATGTACTGCAGGAAGGAGAAGCCGAGCAGCAGCAGCACTACCGCTACGAGCAGCATAATCGTTGCCCACAGCTTGCCAACGACACTGCGCCACAGCTTGTCTACGAGGAATTGCCACAGCTTCATCCTACTTCGGAACCTCCAGCTTGTAGCCTACTCCCCATACCGTCGTAATCATAGCTGCTGCATCAGGGGATACCTTGTTAAGCTTCTCTCTCAGCCGCTTCACATGCGTGTCCACCGTGCGAAGATCGCCGAAGAACTCATAGTTCCATACATCCTTCAGCAGCTCCTCTCGGGAGAAAACCTTATCGGGAGACACTGCTAAATAATGCAGCAGCTCGTACTCCTTCGGAGTAAGCGACACTTCTTGGCCGCCAGCGGAGACGCGATGCGCATCATGCTCAATGACAAGATGCGGGAACACAATATTGTTGCTCGTGTTGGCATCCTTGGTTAGATAAGCCGTTGCAGAGGAACGGCGAAGAATCGCCTTCACGCGGTAGATGACTTCACGCGGAGAGAATGGCTTGACGACATAGTCGTCGGCCCCTACCTCGAATCCTTGGACCCGGTTCATCTCTTCTCCCTTGGCCGTCAGCATAATAACAGGAGTCGCCTTCACCTGACGCAGCCGGCCGCATACTTCGATGCCGTCCATTCCGGGCAGCATCACATCAAGCAGAATCAAGGCATAATCAGTAGCTGTAGCAAGACGAAGGGCGGATTCGCCGTCCTCCGCTTCATCGATGGAATATCCTTCTTTCTCCAAGTACATCTTAAGCAAGCGGCGAATCCGTTCTTCATCGTCCACAACTAGGATGCGGTTCATATAGTCAGACATGGATCAGGCTCCTCTCCGATTACGCTGCTAGGTTATACTCCGGCATACGAATGCAAGCCGGCAATAATAAGATTAACACCAATTAAGGTGAACAAGACGATGACGAAGCCGATAACGGCCAGCCAGGAGGAACGCAGCCCTTGCCACCCGCGGGAGAGACGGAAGTGAAGATAAGCACTGTAGTAGAGCCAGGTGATAAGCGCCCACACTTCCTTCGGATCCCAGCCCCAGAATCGGCCCCAAGCCATATTAGCCCATATCATTGCGAAGATAAGAGCTCCTAAGGTGAAGATCGGGAATCCGATCGCGATGGCTCGGTAGCTGATCTCGTCCAGATCATCAGGGTCGATGCCTTCCATAGCTGGCTGAATGAATGCGCCAATCCGCTTGCGCAGGACGAGGCGAAGCAAGCCGTAGAGAAGCGAACCTGTGATGACGGACCAGATGACCGTATTCAGCTTCCGGCCTGCGTTAACGCCGTTCATCCACGAAGGTGCTTCGAAGATCGAATCTTCCATGCCAAGGAAGCTGTCACTGTGAACCTTGATACTGTTGTAAGGTCTAACAATGGCCGGCATCGTATACTCTACCTTCTCAATACTTGATTGCTCGGCTCCTTGCTCATTAATACTTGACTTCTCCTGCGTGAACTCTGCTTCGAACCCTGCTGCCCGGAATCCGAATACCGCAATGATGAAGCCGATAATGATGACAATCGTGTACAGGGTGAACTCCAACCAGAATTGTGCCTTCCGCTCCTGCTTCGAGGTCCCCTTGAAGTCAATGACCCGCAGGAGATACATGAGGCCAGCTGCGAATCCGACGGCGAAGAAGGCTTCACCCAAGGCTGCTGTTGTCACATGCACCTTCAGCCAGATAGAGTCTAGTGCAGGAATGAGCGGCTGCACCTCTTGCGGGAACACGGATGCATAAGCAACGATAATAATAGTCAGCGGAGTTGCGAACATGCCAAGCAGAGGCTTGCGATAGATGCCATACACAATCGTGTACGCAATCATAATGGCCATTCCTAGGAAGGTCATGAATTCATACATATTGCTCGTAGGAATCTGACCGCTTCCCGCCCATCTCGTGAAGAAGAAGGTGAGATGAGCAGCAAGACCTAGGGTAGACACTGCGAATGCTATTCTTCCCCACTTCTTCTCGTGCTGCTTAGGATCACGGTTGCTCCAATTACGTCCTGCGAATGCAATGACATAGAATACGAAGGCGAAGCAATATAGAAAAAAGGCGACGATAAAGGCATCGCTGCTAAAATCAACTAAACTCACGCGTTGTTCCCTCCGTTATCAAGCGACTTAGGCTCGACTTCAATTCCGATCTTGCCCAGAGCCCAAGCGACATCTGACCGCATGCCGAACCAGTTCTTATTCGTATGGGCACCTAGTGACAGCTCGTCTCCATCTACTCTAAGCCAGATTCTCCGGTGATGCCAATAAGCACCCATGAGCAGACCAATCATAGAGATGGCTGCACCAATCCATATATAATTCATGACCCGGTCCACTCTGACATTCAGGAACGTGCTGTAGGAGGAGAAGTCGACGTTCTCCATCCCTTCCACTTGAATGTCGAATCGATCAGCGAGCGAACCGTTAATCTTGTCCTGACTGAACTTGTCCTTATCCTTCTGCAGCGGGAAGTACATATACGGCTCACCGTCCGCTGGAAGTCCCGGGCCTGTCAGGATGAATACGAAGGCTGGTGCCTTCGGGTCTCTGGATAGCGTGACTGGCTTGCCTTCCTCATCGAGAGCGAATTCCATATAATTCGCAGCAAGCTTCAGCTTGTAAGGCCCGAGCTCATAGTTGAGCGACGCATTCTTCATCGGAAGGTGGAATGGCCCATAGGTTGCCCCAGTCTTCTTGTCCTTCAGGATCGGACTTACAGCATTCAATCTCGGCGTGTCATCGTAGTCGAACTGATACAGCTTTAACCCTTCATAATTAAGCGGGCTGTTCACTACGATATCATGCTTCTTGACTTCCTTAAGCACGGGCTCCTTCGATGGAGAATTGCAGTTGCTGGTGCATTCATACAGGACAGCCTTCGTCTCATACTTCTTCGCGCGGAACTGGCCCTTCAGCTTGTCCGGGAGCTCGTCGTCGCTGTAGAATTCGACCGTGAACTTCTCATTCTTCACGAAGTAATTCGTGCCTTCAATCGCTACGGTATCTCCATCAGGCACCGTAATATACGTATCCATCTGGAAGCCCGGAATGCCTCTCGCGAGAATCGAGAGCAGGAAGATGATAAGGCCAATATGATTAATATATGGACCCCAACGACTGAATCGATTCTTCTCAGCTAGCAGAGCTGTTCCATCTACGTGTACCTTGTACCGCTTCTGGCGAAGCAGCTTAGCCAGCTCTTGAACACGATCGTCAGCGGAGCCTTCCAGCTTACCGACATAGACGGTCTTCTGCCTCGTGATGAAGCTCAGATGCTTCCGAATCTGCTGCTTGTTAAGAGCTCGGTACAGCGGCAGCACTCGGTCGAGACTACAGATGACTAGCGATGTTCCAATCATGACTAGCAATCCGATGAACCACCAGGATTCATATGTATTCGATAGTCCTAGCAAGTAATAGAGCTTGCCAGAGAGGCCATAAGTCTCCTCGTAGTATACACTCGGATCGATATTAAGGAATGAATTCTCTTGCGGATAGATCGTACCCAGCGAGGCGCCGAGCGTCGTTAATATAATCATATACACGGCAATCTTGACCGAGGAGAAGAAGCTCCATATCCGGTCTATTACATTCTTGTTGCTCTTCTGAGAGCGCCGGGCAGCGCCGTCGTAACGCATCTCTAGAGGCAGATCCTGACTCTGCTCCTGATCATCGAGCGGCTTCCCGCAGTATTCGCACAGGACCGTCCCTACTGCGTTCTGATGCCCGCATTCACACTTCGTATTCTGGAACAACGCGGTACTTCCTCCTAACACCTTCTAAGCTAGTACTGAAGAAGCTGCCCGATGCGGTCGTCAATCTCCTTCTCCGTCATGCCTCCAACCTTAATCTCCATAATCGTGCCGTCCGGCTTAATGAAGAAGGTAGTTGGATAAGATCTTAGCGCATAGCTGCGCTCCGTCTTCCGGTTCACATCACGAAGAATCGGATAGTGCAAGTCGAATCCGCGAACAAAGTTACGAACAGTTAAGTCATCTTCACTCAGATTAATTGCCAGAATCTCTAAGCCCTCATCCTGCCACTTCGCATATTGGCGCTCGAATTCCGGCATTTCCTTCACACATGGGGGACAGAAGGTTCCCCAGAAATTAACTACAACCGCCTTGCCCTTATACTGCTCCAGGGTATGGGTGTCACCAGCCAGATCTTCAAGCGCGAACTGTGGCGGCATGCCGCCCGGCTTCGGCACTCCCTTGTCATCCGATGCGAATAAGGTTGTGCCTATGGCGTATCCGCCGATGAGCAGCACCGCGAGGAGTATAATTACTTGGACAGGCTTGCGTGATGACTTCACTACCTAGATCACCATCCGTACCTTAAGTTGCATCCCATCCATACTAACTAACAGTGCCAGCTATTTTTGCTGATAGTACCGCCTGGGATGGAATAGCTTCATTATAACGAAAATCGGGCGGCAAAAGCTTTTGCCGCCGTTTACTTTTTATGAACTTTATGTGTCTTGCGAGCGGAGCCGAGCAGCTCCTGTACCTCTGTCGGATGCAGGTGGCGGAACTTGCCTCGACCAAGCTGCTGCAAGCCGATATCTCCGAACTTGATTCGCTTCAGCTTGATAACCTTATGCCCTACCGCCTCGAACATCCTCCGGACTTGACGGTTACGCCCCTCATAGATCGTAATGGAGATCGTTGTCTCATTCTTGTCCAGATTAATGTCGTGATATTCGACTTCTGCAGGAGAAGTCATCCCGTCCTCCAGCTTGATCCCGCTCTGCAGCTTCTCAAGCGCTGTTCCATGGACCGTGCCCTTGACCGTCGCATGATACGTCTTCGGAACGTGATGGCTCGGATGGGTGAGCAGATTGGCGAATTCCCCATCATTGGTCAGCAGCAGCAGCCCTTCTGTGTCGTAATCCAGACGACCTACCGGATAGACCCGCTCCTTAATTCCAGGCAAAAAATCAGCCACCACTTTGCGCCCTTGCGGATCACTTGCGCTTGTGATGACACCTTTTGGTTTATTCAGCATGAGATACAGCTTGTTCTCGCTACGAATTCTTCTGCCGTTCACCGTAATGACATCAACTGCCGGGTCTGCCTTGACCCCAAGCGTTGTCACTTTCTCCTCATTGACCTCAACAAGACCAGCCAATATCATTTCTTCGCATTTTCGACGGGATGCAACCCCTGCTTGCGCTAATATCTTCTGTAGACGTTCCAATGCCTTCACCTCATCCTCCATCATACCGATATGAAGGCAAAAGCACAAGCCGGAGCTTATGCAAACAGAAGGAGACATACAAATATGGCTGCAAAAAAGCCCACGATATCGGAAAACAACCCAACCTTCAGCGCATATCGGGTCTTCCTAATTCCGATAGCACCGAAGTAGACAGTGAGCACATACAGCGTCGTATCCGTGCTTCCCTGAATGGTAGACGCGATGCGGCCGATCATGGAATCAGGGCCGTAGGTCTGAATTAAGTCTGCCGTATAAGCGAGGGACCCTGCCCCCGTAAGCGGGCGCAGAAGGCCGAGCGGCAGAACTTCACTGGGGATGCCCATCCAATCGAATAACGGACGGAACGCCCCCGTAATCATATCCATCGCCCCAGAGGCCCGGAACATGCTGATGGCTACCATCATGCCAACGAGATGAGGGATGATGGAGACGGCCGTACCGAAGCCTTCCTTCGCCCCTTCGACGAAGGTCTCATAGACGGGAACTCTGCGGTATGCAGCGTAGAGAGGAATAAATACGATAATGGCAGGAATAAGCCAAGCAGAGAAGGCGGTCATGAAGTTATACATAGGAGTTCCCTCCTACTGCTGAATCTGCGGGCTTAGGCGATATCGGTGGAGCGGCAGGCGGTACTCGCCTGCGATACCATCGATCGGCTGCAATAGCAGCTGCCGTAGCCACTATCGTAGCCGCTATCGTCGTCCCCACGATCTCAGCAGGATTCGCCGACCCATAGTTCATTCGAATCGCAATCAATGTTGTCGGAACGATCGTAATACTTGAAGTATTGAGTGCAAGCAAGGTGCACATGGCAGGTGTAGCGGTTGCTGGGTCCGGGTTAAGCTTCTGCAGCTCCTGCATAGCCTTAATCCCCATAGGCGTAGCCGCATTGCCCAGACCGAACAGGTTGGCGCTCATATTGCTCATTATGTAGCCCATAGCGGGATGATCGCGAGGCACATCGGGGAACAGCAGACGCACAGCTGGCCCAAGCGCCCGTGCCAGCTTGTCCAGCAAGCCGGCATCCTCCCCGATCCGCATCATTCCGAGCCAGAACACGAGGATGCTAATCAGCCCGAAGGAGACCGTGACACCGCTCTTCGCCCCTTCGAAGGCGGCTTGTGTCACTTCGTCCATCCGACCGGTAATAGCTGCTGTAACGACACTTGCTACGATAAAAAACAACCAGATCCAATTGACCATCCCTAGGTTCCCCTCCCCCGGTTACCGAAACAGAGCCCTCATAGCATCCATCAATGAGTCAGCAAAAAATCTTGGCGAGTCAGAATGATGCAAGGCTGCTAACGTGAGCGGCCTTCTCTCTGGCAGCTGCAGGCGAACGCTTCCTGCATCATAGACAGGAACAGTACCAATTCTAGTCTCGCCAATTGACCACTCCAATGAACCCCGGTATCCCAGCTTGTATCGAGTCGTCATGGCCTCTTCCAATATAAGGGTGGACTTCAGCTCCCCCTTCTCGCTCTCAGCTAACGGGTAGCGGAACGAATTGCCTGCAGCAAGTGTATATGCGGCAATCGCTTGCCCCTTATCAGCGATGGAGACAAGGGGATAGTGCTGGAATCCCCAGTCCAGCAGCTTCCGATGATCGGCCCAGTCATCTCCATCATTAATCGTGACGGCAGCTAGCCGCTGGCCGTTCCGGGTTGCGGAACTGACCAAGCAGCGGAAGGCTAGCTTCGTATAACCCGTCTTGACCCCATCCGCTCCTTCGTACATAGACAGCATTTTATTTTTGTTATGCCACATATAATCCCATTCATCATTCGGATTAGGTGCAGTCTTCACCTTCGTGCGGACAATGTCTGAGAAGATGGGATTGCGCAGCGCATAGGCTGTTAGTCGAGCCAGATCATTCGCGGACGAATAATGCCCCTCTGCATCCAACCCATGCGGGTTGCGGAACTGAGTATGGCGAAGGCCGATCAGCTCCGCCTTATTATTCATCAGCTGGACGAAGCCTTCCTCGGAGCCTCCAACATGCTCCGCGATGGCCGTTGCAGCATCATTGCCCGAACGGAGCATCAGCCCATAGAGCAGATTAAGCAGCGTCATCTTCTCCCCTAATTGCAGGTAGATGGACGAGCCTTCCCGTGCATATGCTCGCTTGCTCGTCGTCACCACATCCGTTAATTGACCGTCTTCAATCGCTACGATTGCTGTCATAATCTTAGTGAGACTAGCAATACGAAGCTGCTTGTCCCCTTGACTGCTATGAAGTAGCCGTCCCGATTCCACATCAATGAGTGCTGAAGCCTGTGCGTGCGTACCCACTGCCGGGACAGCCCCATAGGCCGCCTTGGGCAAGCCGCTCAGGAACAAGCTTCCCGCGACAGCCGTTGACAGCAGCAGCGAGAGCGATCTACATAACCATGCCATGTCCTGCTTCCTTCCTTCCCGTACGAGTGCTCTAGATTGAAGCAGCTGCACTTGCTGCTTGTACATCCTATGCTTGCTGCTCTTAAGATAGACATAACCTCAGGCATTCTCTCAGCACGCTTACACAGCAAAAACTGCCCTTGCGGGCAGTCTGGCTGTAGCGGTTAGACCAGCAAGTCGTTGACGTTCACCGTTCCAGTCACGACGCCTGACTCTTCAACATGGTTGCCTGCTGGCGACTTCACCATCGTCTGAATCTTCTCGAACACACTTGGAGCGGAGTCAATCATACGCTCCCACAGATGGGTCTGGTTATCAAGCGGTACAATCTTCACGCCGCCTGTCCCAACAACAAGGAAGGCAATCGGGGTAATGGAGACACCCCCGCCGCTGCCGCCGCCGAACGGCAGTGCGACAGATGCCTGGTGCGCATCAGTTGACCCTCCCTTGTGACTTGGGTCGAACTTAATATCACTTCCGCCTGCTACGAATCCGAAGCCTACCTTGGAGATCGGCATGATTATGCTGCCGTCCGGGGTCTGCACAGGATCGCCTACTATCGTGTTAACATCGACCATTTCCTTAATATTTTCCATAGCGGTCTGCATTAGGCCTTGTATCGGATGGTTGCTCATCTTCGTTCCTCCTTCAGATCGTGACGAAATCAGTTATTATCATCCCCCTCAAGGGGTCATTTATGTATAACAGGTCGTCCTTCTTGCATGGAGTCACGAGCCCGCCTGCGCACGCATCACATTCCGCCACGCGGCTAGATCCTGCTTGCTCTTCTTCATCCGGGCTACGAACTGCAGCCCGGCCAGCATAGCGCTGCCCAGTCTGATGCTAGCGGTGCAGCTCCATTCTGTGGAGAAGCCGGACTTGTTGTAGTCAGGCTGGACCTGAACAGCCGGCTCGGTCTTCAGCTTGAGCAGCTGCGAGAGCAGCCCGATTAGCGTTGTTTTCATCGACCAGACCGCCCCTGTCGCCATAGCCGTCCACATCGCATCTCCTGAGCCGACGGCGGTCTTCCATTCCCACTCAGTCAGACTCACCTTCGCTAACGTTCGTCTTGCAATACCTGTGAGATTCTGGGTCAGGATGACGACCTGCTTCATCTTCTCCAGCGCATTCGCCACCTTGTTCGCATCAATCTCATCATTTTTCTCGGTCACGCCGGACCCTAGTCCGTTCTTCACCTCTTGCTTCAGTTCAACCGCACGGCCGGTGAATCGAACGAGCGGAATATGAATCGTTCTCTTGACCGCTCCATACAGTGCATTCACGTGAATGACGATATCGTCGTTGCTTCCGTCTCGCTTAATATGACTCCGAATGTTCACCTTCGATCCAGCGATGAGAGCGAAGATGAGCAAAAAAAAGAGACCAGCCGCCGTCATCCCTATCCAACCGTGAGGGTAGCTGAACATCTCGCCTTCCTCCATTTCCTATGTCTGGTTGAATATAGTATGACCTTGCGGCTGAATCTCATTCCTCGAGAGGCTCTTCTACTTCCGCTGGGAGCTCGTCCATCGTCATCTGACGCCCGTCCAGCTTCTCGAACAGCAGCTGTGTCTGCGCCTCCAGCGCTTCATCCATCTGAACCGCCGTCGGCTCAGGCAGTGCTTCCAAGGAAGCTAATCCGAAGTAATCTAAAAATGATTTCGTTGTACCGTATAAGATAGGTCGTCCAATCGCTTCTGCACGCCCGACCTCCTCGATGAGATCCTTGTTCACCAAGGAATAGAGCGCGCGGTCACTCTTCACCCCGCGGATCTCCTCGATCTCCACTCGGGTAATCGGCTGGCGATACGCAACAATGGAGAGCGTCTCAAGCGCTGCTGCCGATAGACTTGAACGGGTTGGTGTAACAGCCATTCTCTCGAAGTAAGGGGCGTGGTCGGGGTGAGTCGTCAGCCGGTAAGAGCCTGCCACCTCTGCAATCTGCACGCCGCGCCCTTCACGGTTCAGATCGCGATGCAGGTCGTAGACGAGCTCTGAAGCCAGCTCCGAATCAATCTCAAGGATGTCCGCCAGCTGCCTGCGATTCAGCCCTTCATCACCAGCCATGAACAGCAAGCCTTCAATAATCGACTTCAATCTCTGATAATCCACGATCCGCTGCTTCTCCTCTCCACTGGATCACTATGTCATCGAACAGCTGATGCTGATAACAGCGAATGTGCTTCATCTTCATGAGCTCCAATATCGCCAGGAAGGTGACCACGATCTCATGCCGGCCCATCCCTGTCCGAATCAGCTTAGAGAATCGCACCGTCTCGTACTGCTTCAGCACCTCCACAATGTCTACGATACGATCCTTCACCGAGATCTCATCCCGCTGCACCGTCGCTACGAAGTTCCGTCTCGCGGCTCTGCGAAGCGCCTTCTGGAAGGCGGCGATGAGATCGGACAGATGCAGGCCCTCCACCGGATTCTTAGGCTCCTCGTTCGTCATATAAGGAGTCAGATCATCAGGCTCTCGTGAGAATACGAGACTTCTCACCAGCTCCTTCTCCCGCAGCTGCACGGCAATCTGCTTGTACTTCCGATATTCAATCAGCTTCTGAATGAGCTCATCCCGCGGATCAAGTCCATCATCCGGCCATTCCTCATAGTACTCATCATCTTCGATAATCGGAGGCTTAGGGAGCAGCTGCTTGCTCTTGATGGAGAGCAGAGTAGCTGCCATGACGAGGAATTCGCTCGTCACCTCAAGCTCCAGCTCCTGCATCGAGTTCAGATACTCCATGTATTGGTCCGTAATCTCGCTGATGGATACTTCATGAATATCAATCTCAGCCTTGTCTATGAGATGCAGCAGCAGATCCAGCGGCCCTTCCCAAGATTCCAGCTTGTATAGCATCGTCACGCATCGTCAACTCCTGCCGCCGTCAGGCGATCTGTCTTATCCTTGCAAGGCTCTGGTCAGATTCGCCATCTCAATGGCAGAGGCTGCTGCTTCGTACCCTTTGTTGCCAGCCTTCGTGCCAGCGCGCTCAATCGCTTGCTCAATGGAGTCAACCGTCAGTACGCCGAAGATTGTAGGCACCCCGGTCTTCAGAGCGATAGCCGCTACACCCTTGGCTGCTTCATTGCACACATAATCGAAGTGTGGAGTGGATCCGCGAATGACAGCTCCGAGCGTGATGACAGCGTCATACTTCCCGCTCTCAGCCATCTTCTGCGCAATGAGTGGAATCTCGAATGCGCCCGGCACCCATGCTACCTCTACATCTGATTCTGCTGCACCGTGACGATTGAATGCATCTAATGCGCCGGAGAGCAGCTTGCCGGAGATGAACTCGTTGAAGCGGCCGACGACGACGCCATATTTTAACCCTTCGGATACTAACTTGCCTTCATATACCTTAGCCATTGTGGGTAATTCCTCTCTATCGTTAATTGTTGGTTCATTATGAATATCGACTATAAGTTGTATTCCGGTTCATCCATCTTCAGCAGATGCCCGAGCTTCAGCTTCTTCGTCCGAAGATAGCCGTCATTGTCCTCATTGCTGTCCATCTGAATAGGGACCCGCTCGACGACTTCAAGCCCATAGCCCTCGAGGCCGGCGATCTTGCGGGGATTGTTCGTCAGCAGCCGCATCTTGCGGACTCCGAGGTCTCTCAGAATCTGTGCACCGATGCCATAATCCCGAAGGTCTGCAGCGAAGCCCAGCTTAATATTCGCGTCAACCGTGTCCAATCCCTGCTCCTGCAGCGCATAGGCCTTCAGCTTGTTAATGAGCCCAATGCCCCGCCCCTCTTGGCGCATGTACAGCAGCACGCCGCTCCCCGCTTCATCAATCTGTCTGAGCGCCGCATCCAGTTGAGGGCCGCAGTCACAGCGATGGGAGTGGAACACGTCCCCTGTCAAGCATTCCGAATGGACACGTACGAGAGTCGGCCCCGCGGGATCAATCTCCCCCTTCACCAGCGCCACATGCTCCTTGTCATCCAGTTCATTCGTATAAGCAATGGCCCGGAACACGCCATAGTCGGTCGGCATCTTCACATCCACGGCACGGTTGACCAGCTTATCCTTCTCATTCCGGTACTTAATCAAGTCTTGAATCGTAATGAGCTTCAGATCATGCTTCTCCTTGAAAATAACCAAGTCCGGAAGCCTCGCCATCGTCCCGTCTTCCTTAATAATCTCGCAGATGGCGCCAGCAGGCAGCGAGCCGCACATCCGCGCAAGATCAATCGCCGCCTCCGTATGGCCGGCTCTCCTGAGTACCCCGCCCGGCTTCGCAATGAGCGGGAAAATATGCCCGGGCTTCCGGAAATCGCCCGCCTTCACGGAAGGATCAATTAATGCCTTCACCGTCATCGACCGCTCCATGGCAGAGATGCCCGTCGTTGTGGAGATATGGTCAACGGATACCGTAAATGCGGTTCCGTGATAGTCCGTATTGTGCGTAACCATCGGAGGCAGCTCAAGCTCTGCAGCCCTCTCCGGGGTAATAGGTACGCAGACTAGCCCTCTAGCTTGTGTAATCATGAAGTTGATGACCTCTGGTGTACACTTCTCCGCCAGTACGATCAGATCCCCTTCATTCTCACGGTCTTCATCATCTACAACAATAATTGGCTTGCCCAGGATGAGATCCTCGATGGCTGATTCAATAGAATCGAATTGCGGATCAAGCTCCATGCTCTGTCCCTCCCTCTAGTCGGTAATTCGCTTATAAGAAGCCATGCTCCGTTAGGAAGGCTGCAGACAGCGGACTGCTCTTCGCCTGCGGCTTCGAATCCGAGGCTCTCGTATAGTGAAGGAGATGGTCCACATACTTGCCGATCACGTCACATTCCAGGTTGACCGTGTCACCCGGCTGCTTGTATTGAAGCGCAGTCTGAGCGAGCGTATGCGGGATGATGGATACGGACAGCTGCTCCGCCTTCGTGTCGACCACCGTCAGGGAGATGCCGTCAATCGTAATGGAACCCTTCGGGATGACGAAGCGGAGCATCTCCTCATCCTTAACCTCAACCGTGAATACAACGGCGTTCGCATCCGTCTTGCGAGAGAGGATGCTGCCCGTCCCATCAATATGGCCTTGCACGATATGACCGCCGAATCTGCCGCCTGCCATCATCGCCCGCTCCAGATTAACCCGCTGCCCTGAAGCCAGTCGATGAAGATCGGACTTGCGATACGTCTCCGGCATGACATCAGCCGTGAACCACTTGGAGTCATAGTTGGTAACGGTCAAGCATACCCCGTTAACGGCGATGCTGTCCCCGAGTGCGATTCCTTCCATGATTCGGCTGGCTTCGATGGTCAGCACCATCGCTTCCCCTCGCTTAACAGCGCGCCGGAGTATGCCAATCTCTTCTATTAGTCCAGTGAACATAAGCTATTCACCTCTCTTCTTCCTTCTCTGCGTGCCTTCCTAGCTCTCCGATGCTACTTGTTGCTCGTATACATCGGATAGCCCGTGACACAGATGTCACTGCCCGCCATCTCGACCTGCAGATCCCTTAGCTCGAGCGCATCTGCCATCCGGTCGAACCCTCGGAATGTGAAGGTGCCTGGAGCTTCCGGGCCGCCAATAATCTTCGGAGCGATATAGAGGACAATCTTGTCGACAAGCTCAGCCTCCAGCATCGCCCCGTTAAGCCGTCCTCCGCCTTCCAGCAGGATCGACCCAATGTCGAGCTGTCCCAGCAGCGTCATGGCTTGCTTCAGATCAACCTTATCCTCATTACCGCACAGATGAACTTCCACCCCGGCAGCCTCCAGCTGTTCCTTCTTACGCAGATCAGCGGCTGCAGAGGCAAGTACGATCGTCCTCGCTCCTCCATCCTTCACGACTCTTGCATCTAACGGAATTCTCAGCTTGGAATCTACGATAATGCGAATAGGATCAATCGCCGGTACGGCCGCTCTCGTATTAAGCTGAGGATCATCGGCCAGCACAGTCGAGATCCCTACCATGATCGCTTGATGCTGATGGCGCAGCGTGTGTACCTGCTCTCTCGCAACTGGACCAGTAATCCACTTGCTGTCACCGGTATGGGCAGCGATCTTGCCGTCAAGCGTGCTTGCTGTCTTCAGCGTGATGAACGGAAGGCGAGTTGTAATGTACTTGTTGAACACTTCATTCATAACAGTCGATTGCTGCTCGAGTACGCCGACATCCACTTGAATGCCTGCTTCGCGCAGCTTCGCAATTCCCCGGCCAGCCACCTGAGGGTTAGGGTCGACAGCAGCAACTACGACGCGTGCAGCCTTCGCTGCGATAATTCGGTCACAGCATGGAGGTGTAATGCCGAAGTGGCTGCACGGCTCCAGCGTGACATAGACGGTGGCTCCAGCCGCTTCGTCTGCAGCCATCTGCAGTGCATGTACCTCTGCATGCCCGGTGCCTCTCTTCAGATGCGTGCCCACTCCAATCAGTCTTCCGTCCTTCACAACGACACAACCGACGATTGGGTTAATATTCGTCTGCCCCTTCGCCTTAGCGGCCAGATCCAGGGCAAGGCTCATATAGTACTCATCATTAATAATATCCATATCGAACAAAAACACCCCCCAAATCGGCGTGCTCGCCATTCGGGGGGATGATGGATGTTATGAGTCGCTCGACTGCCATACAGATGACTAAGGAGACGCGTACCAACGAATGAGCGCAGAGAAGCGCCAGCTGTTCGTCAGGTACGGTCAACCGAGTCGTCTGAACGGAATAGGTATACCAAATAAGCTATATTCATCTGCACTTGTGAAATAAAGCACAAACAAACAAGCAAAATGAATGACCCATGTCAAAGCGTCTCCTTCTCCCATCCAGACTATACTGTCGGTCCCGGAATTGCACCAGGTCCACCGTTCCCGCTCGACGTTAGCTCCTCATGGAGTATAACGCAGAGCTGGCCCGGGTCACGGACTGACGAGGGAGAGCAGTACATCCGGTTATCCGGAAGCGGCTGCCCGCCCTCGATCACCGCCGGTTGGGAATTGCACCCGACCCCGAAGGAAAACCGCACTTACTATACTATAGTTAGTATATTATCATTAAACTTCTACAACTTCAACCTTTTCCATCTTGTCGCGTCCTTTGAACGCGTCGACGAACTCCATACCCTTCACAACTTTGCCGAAAACGGTATGGCCGCCGTCAAGATGAGGCTGTGGAGCGTAAGCAATGTAGAACTGGCTTCCGCCGGTGTTGCGGCCGGCATGCGCCATGGCAAGGGATCCGCGCTCATGCTTGTTCGGGTTAATCTCGCAGTCGATCTGATAACCAGGACCACCGGTACCGGTTCCTGTAGGGCATCCGCCTTGCGCGACGAAGCCTGGGATCACGCGGTGGAAGACTAGACCATTGTAGAAGCCTTCGTTCGCCAGCTTCTCGAAGTTTGCTACCGTATTAGGAGCATCTTGGTCGAACAAGTCGATAAGGACTTCGCCGCCATTTGCTAGTGTAATTTTTGCTTGCTTGGACATTCGAATCAACTACCTTTCTATATGCGAATAGTACTACGTTACCAATAACGTCCTTATTTCGCAAGTGCCGATTTGGCAAGCCTTGCAGGAATGACATCATTCTCTACGATGTTATGGAGCGATTCACGCTTCACCGCCAGGTCGGCCGAGCCGTCCTTGACGAAGACAACAGCTGGCCGGCGAATCCGGTTATAGTTGCTTGCCATAGCGTAGTTATAAGCACCTGTGCAGAATACAGCAAGCAGATCGCCGCTCTCCGCCTTAGGCAGCTCCAGATCCCAGATCAGCATGTCGCCGCTCTCACAGCACTTCCCTGCGACGGACACGGTCTCCTCCGCCGGATCGTTCGCGCGGTTCGCGAGCAATGCTTCATATCTCGATTGATAGAGCGCTGGGCGAGGGTTGTCCGTCATGCCGCCATCGACAGCGATATACTTGCGCACGCCTGGAATGTTCTTATTCGTTCCAACGGTGTAGAGCGTCGTTCCGGCATCGCCCACCATACTGCGGCCCGGCTCGACCCAGATCTCAGGAAGCGGGAAGTCCGCCGCCTTGAAGTTCGTAATGATCGCATTCGTAATGGCGCCTACATACTCCGAGATCGGCAGCGGAGTATCTCCTTCGACGTAGCGGATACCGAAGCCGCCTCCAAGGTTAATGACCTTGAACGTTAAGCCCAGCTCGCTGCGGATGTCGACAGCGAAGCCGGCCACCTTGTCAACGGCCATGCGGAAGCCTTCGACCTCGAAGATCTGGGAACCGATATGCGAATGAACGCCGAGCACTTCCAGATTGGACAAGGTCAGCGCCTTCGCGATAGCTTGCTTCGCAGCACCATTGCCTAGATCGAACCCGAACTTGGAATCCTGCTGGCCTGTAGAGATATAGTCATGAGTATGAGCTTCAACGCCTGGTGTAATGCGAAGCAGAATGTTCACCTTCTTGCCTTGTGCAGCAGCCAGAGCATTCAGCAGATCAAGCTCAACGAAGTTATCTACGACGAAGCAGCCAATGTTGGCGTCCAGCGCCATATTAATCTCATCCGGCGTCTTGTTGTTGCCGTGGAAGTGAATTCGCTCAGCCGGGAAGCCTGCTTGGAGAGCTGTATACAGCTCTCCATCGGACACGACATCAAGCGACAGCCCTTCCTGCTCGGCAATAACACACATGGCCATGACGCTGAATGCCTTGCTTGCATAAGCAACCTGGAACTTCAGTCCGGAAGCTTGGAATGCCTTCACGTATTCCCCAGCACGCTGGCGAACGAGCGCCTCATCCACAATATATAAGGGAGTGCCGAACTCCTGAGCTAGATTCGTTACGTCACAACCGCCGATTGTTAGGTGTCCTTGTTCATTAATAGAGCTAGTTCCGTGTAGAAACATAGTTTCCCCTCAGCTTTCTCATCGGAAGTACCGATAGATTCGATTTGCACCAATAGCATCAGTATATCGCAATCTATCCTGAGGAGAAATGGATAATTTGTCTCTTCATTTGCATTATTTGAGCCTAGTTATCCGATGGCATCTTATCTGTCTGCTGCGGTCTGAGCAGGTTAGGACGCTTGCGATTCTGCAGCACCGGCACCCGAATAAGGATGCTCAGGAGAGCTCGTGCATCGAACGGGATGAATGGCCACATATAGGGCCGGTTGAAGGATCTCTCCTTGCACAGCACGAGCAGCATGACGGTCGAGGCTATGACGAAGCCCGGGACAGAGAACGCCGCTACGGAGATTAAGAGGATATACCTCACAATCCGATTCGCCAGCCCTAGCTCGTAGCTCGGTGTGGCGAACATCCCGATGGCTGCTACCGCCATATACAGGATGACTTCATTCACGAAGATGCCCGTCTGGACAGCAATATCTCCAATGAGTATGGCCGCGACGAGCGACATCGCGGTGGCCAGGGAGGTTGGCGTATGGACCGATGCCATTCGCAGCAGATCGACCCCGACCTCAGCCAAGAGGAACTGGACAAGCAGCGGCAGCTTGCCTGTCTTAGATGGACCGAGGAACTCCAGCGCCACAGGCTTCAGCTCAGGATGCATGACGAACAGCAGCCAGAGCGGCAGCAGGAACAAGGAAGCGAATATGCCAAGGAACCGGACCCAGCGCAGATAGGTGCCAAGGAACGGTGTCTGTCGGTTCTCCTCCGCATGCTGCACGAGGTCGAAGTAAGTCGTCGGTATCGTCATGACACTGGGCGACGTATCCACGAAGAGGGTGATGGCCCCTTCGAGCAGATGAGTGGCTACGACATCCGGACGTTCAGAATATCGTACGAGCGGGAAGGGATTCCAGCCTCGCTTCACAGTCGCTTCCTCCAGCTGCTTGTCGGCCATAGGCAGACCGTCAATCTTAATCATCGCAATCTTGTCCTTCACCGACTTCAACAATTCCTTGTCCACCAGGTCGTCAATATACGCGATGCATACGTCTGTGCGAGTCCGCTCGCCGATCTGTACAATCTCGTAGCGAAGCTTAGGATCTCGAAGACGTCTCCTCACGAGCGACACATTCGTCATGAGCGTCTCGACGAAGCCATCCCTGCTCCCGCGCACCACCTTCTCCAGACTCGGCTCTTCGGGACCGCGCTGGGGGAAGTTCTTCGCATCCATGATGAGCGCGGTTGACTCGCCATCGATGAACATAGCCGTGCTTCCAGACAGCACAGCAGTTAGCAGCTTGCTCCAATCCTCCTGCTTCTCCACTTGAGCGGCGGTGACATACAGATTCAAGAAGGCGTGAACCGCATGCGAGGATACATTGTCCGGCTGGAGGTAGGTGAGACGCTTCAAGATCTCCGTCAGGACGGTGTCCTTAACTAGTCCGTTCATGAAGAACAAGGCGGTCCGACGATCCCCGAATGTCATCTCGCGTACTACAATGTCGAAGCTCGTATGATAGCCGACGTCTGTCTCCAGCTTAAGCAGCACGTCATCCAGCTTATCCGGAATGACATGCTCCTCCTTGGAAGGCTCGTCAAGCTTGCTCGAATTCGAGGAAGCGGAGGACTTCCCGCTTGCGTTCGCCCCATTCCCCTCCTCCTCCCCCTTCGTGGAGGGCTCTTCCTGACTCTGCCCGGCCTGCGGATAAGGATATGCGGCTTCCGACTCTTCTGTTCCGGTCAGCTCGCTACGATGATCAGTCATGCTCTCTCCTCCAATATTATAATTAGCTGCCTCCACAGGACTACCGCCTACCACTGGAATACTAGCCAGTCATACAGCGAGCCCAGCGTCTTGCCAAGCACCATAGCCATCAGCAGCCCTACCATATACTTCGAGAGGTTAAGCCGCTTCGCCAGTATCGGCAGCACATTCATCACTTCCGTCAAGGCCGCTGCGAGCATGCCAACGAACGCGCCATCTATGAGTCCAATGCCACCTAGACTGATGACCTTGGGCAAGCCCATATGCCAATCCAGGAAGTCAGCGAATGTCCAATATACGGCGCCTGCAATGATCGCTGTCTCGAACCAGATGGAATGCCGGTAAGCTGAAGCGAGCTGAGCCAGCCTAGGAATCAGATCAAGGATAACCAAGAGAGCAACCAGCCCGCTTCCTACAGCCAGCCCCCCCGCCAGACCCAACATAGCAACGAATAGATTGGACAGCCCTTCGAGCATACACTACCCCCCGACATCCCCGTTATCCGACTTCTTGCGCATCTCATCAGCTATGACATAGGCATTCACATTCTCTTGGTACATATACAGCTCCACCTCGAGCGGATTCGGCTCCTCATTGAACTTGCGGCGGAACAGGTGGTTGAAGAAGATCATCATGCCGAGTCCAATGCCTAGAGAGTAGGGAATCTGGAACCACAGCGGGTGACTCGTCTTCTTGCCGGTTACCAGCTCCGCAATGCGCATATGGACCTCCTTCATACTAACATCCGTGTGGAAGTTCATAATGGCCAGTCCCGCTCCAAAAAAAAGCAGGAGCCAAGCTGCGATGAGAACAGCCATCCTTGGCTTAGCCGGCTCATCCGCTATCATGACTAGCACCTGCGGGTCTCCGTAAGCTTCGATGGTAAGCTCTGGCACGGCCTCGCGAATCCGCTTCACGATCTGCAGCAGATCCAGCACGACGCGGTTGCCGTCTGCCTTCCGATGCTCGTACAGCAGCAGCTGCCGAAGCGGCGCCTCCTGCTCCGGGTCTGCAAGCAGCCTGGCAGCTTGATGCAGGCGGACGCTCTCGCCGGGCTTGATATAGATTCTCTTCTTAAGCCTCAAGTAGACGGCATTATGTTGGGTTGAAGGCATGCAGCATCATTCCTATTCCTCAATAAGAAGCTCATGGCTGTTATTCCCTCCTTAGTATGAGACGAGGAAGCGTAGGATAGTCATGGTGAGCGCATAAAAAAAAAGACCAGACCGCCTTCTTACAGGGCGATCTGGTCCTTGATGGACTGTAAAATCTTCTTCTCCAGACGGGACACTTGCACTTGGGAGATGCCGAGCCTGGCGGCGACCTCGGATTGGGTCTTGTCTCGATAGTACCTCAGGTAGACGATAAGCCGCTCCCGCTCGGATAGGCCTTCAATAGCCTCCGCAAGCGCCAGCTTGTCGAACCACCGCTCTCCGGACTCATCCGCTATCTGGTCCATTAACGTAATGGGATCCCCGTCGTTCTCGAACACGGTCTCATGGATGGAGGTGGGCGGCTTATTGGCTTCCTGCGCGAATACAACATCCTCAGGCGTAATGCCCAGCCGTTCCGCGACTTCCTTAATGGTGGGCAGCCGGCCAAGCGTCTTCGACAGCTCATCCTTCATCTTCCGAACCTTGTTCGCCGTCTCCTTGAGCGAGCGACTTACCTTCAGAGTCCCATCGTCGCGAAGGAACCGCTGAATCTCTCCAATGATCATTGGAACTGCATAGGTGGAGAACTTGACATCATAGGAGAGGTCAAATTTGTCTACCGACTTGAGCAGTCCAATACAACCGATCTGGAACAGATCCTCAGGCTCATACCCGCGATTCATGAACCGTTGAACGACGGACCATACGAGCCGAATGTTACACTGTACGAGCGTATCTCGGGACAGCGTATCACCGGACTGGCTAAGCGCTATTAATCGTTTCACTTCCACATCGTCCAGATACGGCTGTGCCGCTTTGTTCAAATCGACTTTCATGAAGGCCCAACCCCTATGCGCTTAGTTGTAGAGCGCTTTTTTCGATTCGATCCGCTTCATCATCGCGACGCTTGTACCGCTGCCCGGCTCACTGGACACGTCGAAGCGATCCATGAAATTTTCCATAATGGTAAATCCCATGCCAGAGCGCTCCATCTCCGGCTTAGAGGTGAACAACGGTTGACGAGCGAGGTCTACATCTTCGATGCCAGAGCCTTGGTCGCTTATAATAATGGATACGGTGTCGCCTTCAATAGAAGCCTTAATCGTTACCTCTTGGGAATCATCGCTGTTGTACCCATGGATGATGGCATTGGTAACTGCCTCGGACACCGCCGTCTTCAGATCATTCAGTTCGTCCATCGTGGGGTCCAGCTGCGAGACGAAGGCAGCAACTGCTATGCGAGCGAACGCTTCGTTCTCCGAGCGTGCGCTAAAGGAAAGCGTCATCTCGTTAGTCCCTTTCATGACACCACCTCCAGACTCGATATGGCCGTTCGTTCATTCTCATGCTTCTGCAAAATTTTGAACAATCCAGATAATTCGAACAAACGGTGTACGTTAGGGTTAACGTCGCAGACAACCATCTTCCCGCCTCTGCTCTTAACCTGCTTGTACCGGCCAAGAATAACTCCCAGACCGGAGCTGTCCATGAACTCGAGCTCCTTCAGGCTAAGAATAATATGATCGCTGTTCCCACGCATAATCGCCTCTTCCATCTTGAACCGGACAGCATCTGCCGTATGATGGTCGAGCTCACCTCGAAGCCGGACGATAAGCACATTGCGGTGATGCTCCAACTCCACTCCCAGACTCATACTTCCCTTCAACTCCTTCAAGGTAGCTTAGAGATGCAATTCTCCGCTGCGGAGCGCTTCTCCTGCCTGCCGACAAAACTAGAAGCAGGGCGCTACAAGCTGACAAAAAGTGCGGAGCTGGAGCGTTAACGGTTATCGCCGTTCACTGGATAGATGGCTGTAAGTTAAGAGAATAAACTGCCCATGGAGCGCTTCATTAATCGCCACAAGCCCGCCTTCTCTATCGTCTGAGGGGCATCTACCGGGAATTCCGTCAATACCTGACTGCCTTGATAGACGATAATTCTGCCTACCTGATCGCCGATCTTAATCGGTGCCTTCAAGTTGTCATTCAGCTTAAGCTCGTATCGGATATCATTCGTAGGCGTCCCCTTCTTCAGCAGCACGCTGTAGGAATGCTTCGCTTGAAGCGGTAAGGAGGCTACGGACCCCTTCTCCACTTGAAGCGTCCCCATCGAATCGCCCTCCTTGAAGATGGAGTGATTCATATACTGTGCGAAGGAATAATCGAGCATCTTGGACACTTCCGCATTCCTCGTCTTCGTGTTCGGCTCGCCCATGACGACGGCCACAAGGCGCAATCCATCCCGCTTCGCCGTTGCCGACAAGCAGAACTTCGCTTCATTCGTGAAGCCAGTCTTCAGACCGTCCGCACCGGTGTAGAAGCGCACGAGCTTATTCGTATTCACGAGCCAGAACGGCTTCTCCGACGACTTGCGCAGATAGTCCTGATACAGTCCCGTATACTTCGTAATCTCCGGGTGCTTCAGCAATTCCTTCGACATGACCGCAATGTCATGGGCAGACGTGTAGTGATCCGAGGCAGGAAGCCCGTTGCAGTTGGCAAAATGTGTGTTCTTAAGGCCAAGCTGAGCAGCCTTGTCGTTCATCATCTTGACGAACTCCGCTTCAGTGCCGGCAATCTTCTCTGCCATCGCAACCGATGCATCGTTGCCGGAAGCCAGAGCGATCCCCTTCACCATCTCATCTACCGTCATCTCCTCTCCAATCTCGAGGAAGATCTGGGAGCCGCCCATGGATGCCGCATATTCGCTGGTCGGAACCTTGTCTGTCAGCTTAATGCGCCCGTCATCGAGCGCCTCCATGATGAGAATCATCGTCATGATCTTCGTAATGCTGGCCGGAGGCAGCTTGTCATGGCTGTTCTTCTCGTAAATAATTGTGCCGCTATCGGCATCCATTAGAATAGCAGAACGAGCGGATGGCGCGAGGTCGGCAGCTGCTGGCGGCGCAGATGGCTTAGCTGCTGCTCCTCCGGGAGTCTTCTCCTCAGCTTCGGCCCATACGGCGGTCGGCAGAGCTACGGTTAAGGCAATGAGCAGAAGCAGAAGCTTCACAGAATAGATTCTCACTAGCGGGGTCCCCTCCTAAGATGAATGCGCCTTGCTCCACGTGAGTGGTCGCAGGAAGCGCAATTCGGGTATATTCTCATCTCTAGTGTGGGCTCCATTCATGAAAAATATTCCAAATCAGCCGAATTATATTTGTGCTATAGATGTGGGAGAAAATGGCGGAGAATTAAGGGTAGAAAAACGTTGGACAATTTGGTATTCTATCTCTCTGAGTCTAAAAACTACTAGAAGGAAGGTTACATCATTGAAATCATTATTCAAATCAATGGGATTGGCACTTATTGCCGTCATGATGATCGCGAATGCAGGAGTTGCTTCGGCTGATGCATTCGACGATATGCTTCGCTACTATCCGGAGGATATTGAAGACAGCTGGGGATTCGAAGCACTTGACCAGTTCGTCAATGCAGATCTGCTGCAAGGTTACATAGATGAGGAAGGAACGGTTACACTCCGTCCCGAAGCACCGGTCAAGCGTGCAGAGTTCGTAGCGATTCTAGTGAGAGCTCTAGGACTGACGAAGGCAGAGGCTTCGGCCAAGAGCTTCACCGATGTGAAGCAGACCGACTGGTTCTATGAGCCGGTCAGCATTGCCAGCTCGCTTGGTATTGTCAATGGTAAGACCGAGACAACCTTCGGTCCGAATCTGCTTGTAACGCGCGGCGAGATTGCAGCGATTGTCGTTCGTGCGTTCCAAGCTACGGTTAAGTTCGAAGAGGCTAGCGCAGCCCCTGCCTTTACCGATGTGCCGGCCGGATATTTTGCAGCGGGATATATCTCGCAGGCGAGCCAGGCCGAGATTATCAAGGGCAAGACGGCCACACAGTTCCAGCCTAACAGCCCAGCTAAGCGGGTTGAAGCCGTAACGATGCTGCAGCGTGCCCTTGCGAAGCAAGACTCGGCGCTGCCTGAGGATGCGGCTCTGCTTGCTGTAGTGGAGGAGGCTTCGAAGTCTGAAGCGAATCTGCTAGAGGCGAAGAAGTATGGCGAGCTGGACGCGCTCTACAAGAAGCAATCTACAGGCTATATGCTGGCACTGAACCTGCTCAACCTCGAATTCATGGAGTATATGATTGAGGACGGCGGCCGAATAGACTTCTCTGTCGTGACTGAGCCAACCTTCACTGTCGTTAGCAAGACGAATCGCTTCGCAGTCGTGAAGACAGAGGGCGGGGTATCCCATCAAGTGGTCGTGGATGAAGAAGGCGAAGAGATCATGAATGATGACGTTCCGCTCGAAGGCGAGCTCTTCTTGAAGCTGATGCCGGACAACAGCTGGAAGATCTACAACACCACTACTGAATCGAAGTGGTAGTGGAGCAGCAGATAGGGGCAGCGCGTGTAAGTCACGAAGTGACTTCACGTGCTGCCCCTTTTTTATTAGGATGCTGCAATCTCAGTAACGCTTTACCCCATCAGCGGTGACGACGGACAGCAGCAGCGGTCTAACTGCAGGCTTGCTTGCAGAGATGGAGTAAGCCTCCCGCACCTGCTCGGCCACAGCCCGGATTGCTTCTGATTGCTCACGGACATGGAGTACCGCGAGCGTCTCGCCGGCTTGAACGGGCTCTCCGACTTTTTTGCGAAGGGTGATGCCCACGGCATGATCGATAATAGCTTCCTTCGTCGCTCTCCCCGCTCCCAGCAGCATGGCAGCGAGACCTAGCTGCTCCGCTTGTATGGCGGCTACGTAGCCTTCTCCATCTGACTTCACTTCGATGAGCTCCGGCGCTTGAGGGAGACGGGATGGATCATCCACCGCTGCAACATCGCCCCCCTGCGCTTCGATGAAGGCTCTGAACTTGCCCAGCGCTTCCCCATTGTGAAGCTTGCCGCGCAGCAGCTCTCTGGCCTCATCGACAGAGCCAACCTTGCCCCCGAGGACAACCATATGCGCACCAAGAGTCAAGCACAGCTCGGTGAGGTCCTCCGGCCCTTGCCCTTGAAGCGTCATGATTGCCTCATGAACTTCCAATGCATTCCCGATACCATAGCCGAGGGGCTGATCCATATCGCTAATGACAGCAGCCGTATTGCGGCCTACTTCCGTACCAATCTCCACCATCGCTGCTGCAAGCTTCTCCGAATCACCCAGCGTCTTCATGAACGCTCCGCTGCCCGTCTTCACATCGAGGACGATCGCATCCGCGCCGGCTGCAAGCTTCTTACTCATGACGGAGCTCGCAATTAGAGGAATGGATTCCACCGTCGCTGTCACATCCCGAAGCGCATACATCTTCTTATCCGCTGGCGCTAAGTCACCGCTCTGGCCGATTACCGCGAGTCCGATATCATTCACCTGTGCAATGAACCTCTCGCGGGACAACTCCGTCTGGAAGCCTTCGATGGATTCAAGCTTGTCAATCGTGCCGCCGGTGTGTCCGAGCCCTCTGCCCGACATCTTCGCAACAGGCACCCCTGCAGCTGCAACGAGCGGTCCAATAATGAGCGTCGTCTTGTCACCAACTCCGCCTGTGCTATGCTTGTCCACCTTAATGCCGTGAATGGCGCTAAGATCAACCGTATCACCGGACTCCGCCATCGCGATCGTCAGATTCGCAGTCTCAACCCGGGACATTCCGCGAAAAAAAACAGCCATAGCAAAAGCCGACATCTGATAATCAGGAATGTCACCCCCGCTATAACCGTTCATTATATACTGCAGCTCGGAGGCGTTAAGTTCTCCTCCGTCTCTCTTCTTATGAATGAGATCTACCACTCTCATGCTGTTCCTCCTCATCGCTGTCATCTTCTGCTTGCCGTGAGAGACGCTGCTCCTCCTGAGCCCGGACGATGTACAGATCCAAGGACTGGCTGAGCAGCAGCACTTCACGATTCAAGAAGGTCTGCTTGTCTAACGCCTTCTCTATCATCCTGTCGCGTAAGGATTCCATCTGCATATAGAACTGCTTGTCCATAGCCATTCCACTCCATCTATCGTTAGTCACGGACATTATACGACGATGAGTAAAAAAAAGGCTGTCACAATTAGTCGGCTCAAATATTACAATTGTGTTACAAAGTCAGCTTAAAGGCGTGGAATGAGCCCAGTCACGAGTCCCAGGAAGCGAGACTTGACACGTTCTGTCGTCTCCATAACTTCAGCATGAGATAATGGCTGGTCCAAAATACCCGCAGCCATATTGCTGATGCACGAGATGCCTAATACCTCAATCCCGCCATGTCTAGCTGTAATGACTTCTGCTACAGTAGACATGCCTACCGCATCCGAGCCGAGTACACGAAGCATCCGAATCTCAGCCGGTGTCTCATACGTAGGACCAAGGAGACCTGCGTAGACGCCTTCGCGCAGCGTAATGCCTTGACCTGCTGCGACTTCACGCGCAATGGCTCTAAGGCGCTTGCTGTATGCTTCCGACATATCCGGGAAGCGAACACCCAGCTCATCATCATTCGGTCCAATGAGCGGGTTGCGTCCGGTGAAGTTAATGTGATCGGAGATGAGCATCAGATCGCCAGGCTCGAAGTCGGTATTCACTCCGCCGGCTGCATTCGTTACGAGCAGCAGCGTCGCTCCCAGCGCCTTCATCACCCGGACAGGGAAGGCCGTCAGCTCAGGTCCATATCCTTCATACATGTGGAATCGCCCGCGCATGAGCAGAACCGGACGTCCAGCAAGCTTGCCTAGCAGGAGCTCGCCAGCATGTCCTTCTACCGTAGAGACGGGGAAGTGCGGAATGTCATGATAAGGGATAATCACTGTCTCCTCCAGATGATCTCCCAATATGCCGAGCCCTGAACCCATAATCAGGCCAACCTCTGGCTGCAAGCTGGACTTGCTGCGAATATACTGTGCTGCTTCTTCAATATGTGAACCCGTTAACAGATTCATTATTGGCTTCCTCCTCCATATGATTGGGCTTCTACCCTTAATATCCTTGCCTTCTCATTCTTGTCCTGCTTACACCAGCTCACTCAGCAAGCTAGTCCCGTTAGGCGGCTTAGCCGCTCCGAAGTTATCGGCTATCGTTGCTCCCAGATCGGAGAATGTCGCCCGATCCGCAAGAGCGTGTCCTTCCTTGAACGAAGGGCTGAACAGCAGCAGCGGCACGTACTCTCTCGTATGATCTGTTCCATGATGAACCGGATCATTGCCATGGTCAGCTGTCACGACCAACAGGTCACGCTCGCCAAGCTTCTCTTGAAGCGCAGGCAGCGCCTGATCGAACTCCTCTAAGGCAGCCGCATAGCCGGCAGGATCGCGGCGATGGCCGTACAAGGAGTCGAAGTCGACTAGGTTCGTGAACAGGAGACCCTTCCAAGACTCCCCCAGATATTCCATCGTGCGTGCTATGCCATCCGCATTGCTCTTGGTTGGAGCCGATTCCGTAATGCCTTCCCCGTCGAAGATATCATGAATCTTCCCCACAGCGATGACCGACAATCCCTGATCCTGCAAGGCATTCAACACGGTAGGCTGCGGAGGCTTCACCGCATAATCATGGCGATTCGGTGTTCGCTTGAAGGCGCCCGGCTCTCCCAAGTATGGTCGTGCAATGACTCGGCCTACCGTGAACCGCTCCTCCATCGTGAGCTCGCGGGCAATCTCGCAAGCCCGGTACAGCTCCTCCAGCGGAATGACAGCCTCATGTGCAGCAATCTGGAAGACACTGTCCGCGGAAGTGTAGACGATCCAAGCTCCCGTCTCCATCTGCTCTTGTCCCAGCTCATCCAGAATGTCTGTTCCGCTAGCCGGCTTGTTGCCAATGACCTTCCTTCCAGTCCGCTCCTCGAAGACGGAGATCAGCTCATCTGGGAATCCTTCCGGGAACGTCTGGAACGGCACCGTCAGCTTCAGCCCCATGAGCTCCCAGTGGCCGGTCATCGTATCCTTGCCAGTGGAAGCCTCTGCCATCTTGCCATAGTACGCGGCCGGCTTCTCCTCGGAAGGATTCCATCCATGAAGCTTCGCAATCCGGTCGATTCCCCACCGGCGAAGATGCGGCAGGTTGAACCCGCTCACTTTCTCAATAATATGCCCTAGCGTGTGTGCCCCCTCATCCCCATAGGCCGCCGCATCCGGCAGCTCGCCGATTCCGACGCTGTCGAGCACGATTACGCATATTCGATCGAATGTCATACTAGCTGCTCCTTTCTTCTCTCAAGCTCTATCTGTTAAGCTCGAGGGTGGGCTCCGTTGTAAGCCTCCGTCATTCGAACCTTGGTTGCCTTCATGTAGAGCTCCGTAGTAGATAGATCTGCATGACCGAGCAGCTCCTGTACCGCCCTTATATCCGCCCCATTTTCGAGCAGATGAGAGGCGAATGAATGCCTGAGGGTATGGGGAGTAATTTCGCTCTCGATTCCGGCGGAATGAGCGTATTTTTTGATGATTTTCCAGAAGCCCTGTCTCGTCATTCGCGATCCCAGCTGGTTCAGGAACAAGGCGCACTGCTCATCTCCATTCGCAGCCAGCACAGCTCGTCCCTCCTGCAGATACTGCTGAACGGCGCCCTTGGCGATTCGGCCAATCGGAATGATACGCTCCTTCGAGCCGCTGCTGCTAATACAAGTCATATACCCAAGCTCGAGGTGTAGCTGGCTTAGATCCATCATGATTAGCTCCGACACTCGTATTCCGGTAGCATATAGCAGCTCTAGCATCGCGCGGTCACGCAGTGAAGCAGGAGTATGGCCCGCAGGCGACTCCAGCAGACGCTTCGCCTCTTCTATAGATATGATGTTCGGGAGCCGCTTCTCCTGACGGGGGGCTTCCATATGTAGGGCTGGATTCGACGTAATGAGTCCATGCACGGTTAAGTAGTGGAAGAAGGCTCGCAGCGATACGATATGCCGGGACAGCGTCGATGCCTTGCGTCCCTTCTCCTTGAGGAGAAGCAGGTAGCGGGACAGATGATGCTTCTGAATCTCCTTCACCTGCGCCTCGCCCAGTGACTGTATATACTGCTGGAAGGAAGACAGATCCCGCTCATACGACTCTATCGTGCTGCGCGAGAGCTGCCTCTCCTCCGCCAGATAATGGATGAACGAATCCATATAATCTCTCATCTAAGGGTACCTCTCTTATCTTGACATACATGGCTTCCGACACGTGTTCACTCTCCATACCAATAGAACCAGCGGAGCCGGTCCGACACGCTGCCGCCCTCATACGTTCTCGGATCACTCTGGAACACCTTCAGCGCATCGCCCTGCGGGGTTCGATACGGATGGACAGGGGACAACACATCCGCCAGCCAGCCATAGCTTCCCGTAACGATAAGGAGCAGCAGGGTGAAAATAACGACAAACAACATTCGGTTCGCCCACTTGCGTATGGACCATATCATCTGGCATTCCCTCCTCACAACGATAACGAGCGGTTGTCCGTCCGTTCGTACACCTTATGAGAAGCCGCTTCTTATTATTCTTGCTCATTCTCGCTTCGGATTCGCTTATATGGAAGGCTTACCGCAGCGGCAACCCCTTCATGTGTCACATGCCCGGCGTGCGTATTGACGCCCTTCTGCAGCGCAGCGCTGGTGCGAATGGCCTTGAGGCCGCTGTTCGCAAGTTGAACCGCGTAGGGCAGCGTAACATTCGTAAGAGCCAGCGTTGAGGTGCGCGGCACCGCTCCAGGTATGTTCGCTACAGCGTAATGGACCACTCCATGCTTCATATAGATTGGATCCTTGTGCGTAGTCGCACGATCTACCGTTGCAATGGAGCCCCCTTGATCAACAGCAACGTCCACAATGACGGAGCCGGGGCGCATCGTCTGGACCATCTCTTCCGTCACGATATGAGGTGCTCTGGCACCAGGAATGAGCACCGCTCCAATGAGCAGATCCGCGCGGCGGACCGCAGCAGCTACTTCATATGGGGAGGACATAATTGTTCGCACCCGTCCGGCGAACAGGTCGTCGAGCTCGCGCATTCGATCGGCGCTTCTCTCCAGTATCGTAACACTCGCTCCCATGCCAATGGCCATCTTGGCTGCATTCGTCCCGACGATGCCTCCCCCAATGATGACAACCTCTGCCGGCGCAACACCAGGAACACCGCCAAGCAGAATGCCCATGCCCCCGTTGAAGGCTTCCAGGAACTGAGCCCCGACCTGCACGGACATGCGCCCTGCGACCTCGCTCATAGGAGTGAGGAGCGGCAGGCTGCCGCTTGGAAGCTGTATGGTCTCATAAGCAATTGCCGTAACCTCCGAAGCTAGGAGCGCTCTGGTCAAGTCCGGGGCAGCAGCCAGATGCAAGTAAGTGAAGAGCAGCAGACCTGGCCGGAAGTAGTCGAATTCCTGCGGGAGAGGCTCCTTCACCTTCATGATCATCTCGGAACGGCTCCATAGTTCCGAAGGGTCCTCAACCATCGAGGCTCCCTCACTGGCATAGTCAGAATCCGCGAAGCCGCTGCCGACTCCTGCCCCTGTCTGGACGAGAACCTCGTGGCCGGCAAGCTTAAGAGTTGTCACACCTGCTGGGGTTAAGGCTACTCGATATTCACTTATCTTCAGTTCCTTCGGCACACCGATTATCATCCTGATACCCTCCTTAAGGTCCCTTGCTATGTTGTATGCCCCGGCTCGTGCAAGTGTTAGTCCCTAGGGGTACGGTAACCACGTTATTCGCAAATTATGTGCGCGGGTATGGACCTCGGCCCATGCTCCCCCTCTATACCTCCGTATAATGAACATGAGGTGATGGATAGGATGACTCATTCATTAGAGAGAGTGCTTCGGCCATGCGTGAGAGGCAAGGGGACAGGACATACCGTTCGCAAGATGATTATCCTGGGGTCAAGGAGAAGCTACAACCAGTGCTTGTCCCATCTGAACCGCTTAGGAATTCGGCCGGTGAAGGCCATCCCTCGCTGCTGCATGCTCGTCTGTCATATGGATACTCGTGAGAGCTGGGACGCAGTCCAGAAGCATCCAGCAGTGAAGCAGGTTGTTCATGATGCCAGAGTCCGTCTGCACCCATCGTCTGCACCCTTAGCATCCAGACTCCCCTTGGCTGACAGCTTGCCTTGGAACATAAGCAGGATCGGTGCTCCAGCAGCATGGAAGGTGACGGAGGGCCGCGGCATTCGCATCGGCGTTATCGATACCGGCATTGCGAAGCATCCCAATCTCAAGGTAGCGGGCGGAACGAACACGATGGGAGGAAGCTCCTATCGTGATGATAACGGCCATGGCACTCATGTCGCTGGTATCATTGCCGCCAGAGGCCATGCTTGCGCCCAGAGGGGGGCGGCGCCACGCGCCAGCCTGTACGCCGTCAAGGCGCTAGATAGCAGCGGGAGCGGCTATCTATCTGACATCATTGAAGCGATTGATTGGTGCATCTCCCGCCGCATGCACGTCATTAATATGAGCTTAGGCTTGTATGGCGGGCCGAGCAGTGCCGCCCTGCAGCACGTCATACGTAAGGCATCTTCCCGGGGCATCGTCATCATCGCATCCGCGGGCAACAGCGGTCCCAGCCATGCGAAGCTCGATGAGCCGGCCGCGTTCCCTCAGACGATCGCCGTTGCCGCTTCGAATCGGAATGACCGTATAGCGAGCTTCAGCTCAAGAGGCGCCGGCCTTGACTTGTCAGCTCCAGGGGATAGAATACGCTCGACTTGGCTAGGCGGAGGGTACCGTATCCTGTCCGGCACGAGCATGGCTGCTCCGCATGTGACAGGAGGAGCCGCCTTGCTGCTAGCTGCCTATCCTAAGCTGCGACCTGCTGCCGTCTCCTGCCGGCTTAAGCGCTGGGCCAGCAAGCTGCCTCTATACCCTGCTCGTACGCAAGGCGCAGGCCTGCTGCAGCTGCAGCGCATTCCGCAGCGACATCACTAGCATTCACAGTTCGACTATCTAGTAACTGTCATTCAAGATAAAAACGACCTCGCCGTCCAGATTACTGGGCAGCGAAGTCGTCTATTCTCGTATTCCCGCAGCTTGTGTTCGCCGCTTGAGGACTATGGCAGCCGCTTAAGCTTGGTTAGCACGTTCATTCTTCTCATTGCAGCGCCGGCATACCCCTTGAAAATCAAGTCGGTGGTCGATCACTGTGAAGCCGAACTCCGCCTCCAACCGCTCCTCAAGAGGAAGCAGCCAGTCTTCCTTAATCTCATCCATCGTACCGCACTGTACACAGATCAGATGATGATGATGATGCTTGTTGCTGTCCGTTCTAAGGTCGTATCTCGCTACTCCGTCTCCGAAGTTCAGCTTCTCGACGACATGCATCTCGCTTAACAGCTCTAGCGTTCGGTAGACCGTTGCGAGTCCAATCTCAGGTGCCTTGTCCTTCACTAGCATGAACACGTCTTCCGCGCTTAGGTGATCCTCTTCATTCTCAAGCAAGACGCGGACGGTCGCTTCTCGCTGCGGGGTTAATTTGTAGCCCTGCGACTGCAACTGTTGTTTGATCTTCTCAATCCGGGCTTCCATGATTTCCCCCCTGCCACATGTCTCCCGCCTGTTATCCGGTAACGTTTGCTTTCATTATAGGGGTTACTGCCGAATAAAGTCAAACCTTTCCGCCCTGACCAAGCGGGTCTGGAGCGTCCAGCAGCGGGGTCACCCAGCTCATCATAATCGGTGACAGATAAGCTTCCACAAGCGCCGCTCCAGCAAGCAGAAGCAGCATCAGCAGCGCTGTAGACGTATACGTGAGCACTTGCGGACCAAGCGTACCCTTGCGCTGCAGCAGTCTATTCTTGATTACATACATAGAGAAGGTGAGAGCAGCTACACTGGTCATCATGAGCGCCGGAATAGCAATTAGATTAGGCGGAGCTATGGACACTAAGGAGAACAGCACACCCTTCCAGGCATGCTGGCTAATTAACGTTCCTATGGCGAACCCCACTAGCGCCCCCTTGAGGAAATCCAGGGCGAGGACGAACGGTACGCCTACGACGGTGATGCCTAGCAGCCAGAGGAGCAGCATCCACTTGCTGTGGAACAGGAACCGATCCCAGAAGGACTGAGCCTCATCTGGCAGGCTGCCCGCCTGCAGCAGCTGCACATATTGTCTGACGTCCTGAGACAGATTCTGCTGCTGCTCAAGCGTCAGGGCTTCCACCATCAGCACGCCGAATACGACCCCAACGACGAATAATACCGCTACGAATACATACAGCGTTAACTGGTCCTTCATCGTTACGGGCGACAATGATGATCGCATAGCAAGTCCCACCCCCCTCTTGTCCGATTGCTCCATTATATGAGCGGGGGGAGACGTCTATGCCACTCGCAAGGCGGCGTTAGATGCTGCCGGTTAACCGATAGAGCTGCCATGCATAGACCGCCAATATCGTCTTCGCATCGCTGATTCTGCCTTCCTCGATATAAGCCTCAGCTTGTTCATAGGTAATCGCTTGAACATCCAAGAATTCATCCTCATCTGGATTCTTCTCTCCGAGAGTCAGCTGATCTGCGAAGTACAGGTAGAGCTTCTCATCAGCGAAGCCAGGCGATGTGAAGAAGGCGCTCACCAGCTTCAGCTTGTCAGCCTTATAACCTGTCTCCTCCTCGAGCTCACGCGCTGCTGCCAGGATAGGATCCTCTGCTCCGTCCAGCTTGCCTGCAGGAATCTCGATCTGGAACTTCTCAAGCGCTTTACGATATTGCTCTACGACGAGCAGCTTGCCGTCCACCAGCGCCATGACCGCCGCAGCGCCTGGGTGCTTGACGATCTCTCGCGTTGAGGTGCCTCCATTCGGCAGTTTCACGGTATCCACCTGAAGGGTAATTACTTTTCCATGGAAAATTTTCTCTGTGCTAACCGTTTCCTCTACCCATGATTCCATCGGTTGATGCTCATTCATAGTCGTTACTCTCCTTCTGAACCTTCTAAGTATGGTCAACTTGCATAACTTGTCTTAGTGCTGCATAGGATCATTATATCAGAATGAGAAAGGGTGAAGCGCTCATGAAACAATATATCGATGAGAAGCAACTTCGTCTAGTCGGCAAGGCTTGGGAGATCCGTTACCAGCTTCGCAAGCTGACACTGCCTACTGCGCCTTCAGCCAAGCTGGTTGAACTGTTAGACCCGCCGCGGGCCGCACGTCGTTAAGGATATGATGAACATGAACACCCCTAGCCTCTCCCAGTGATAGCGAGCCTCTGGGATGAAGCTAAGGGTGTATTTGGCCTGTGTAGATATGGTTACGCGTTCAGTCCGGCAGCCTGCTTAATGAGCTGGGTGACGAGCTCAGTCGTCTTCACCAGATCATCAGCCTTGATCTGCTCCTTCGTTGTATGGATATGCTCATAGCCGACCGCCAGATTAACCGTTGGCAGCCCTAATCCGTTGAAAATATTCGCATCGCTCCCGCCGCCCGAGTGGAACGTCCGCGGCGTGCGGCCAATCGCTGTAATCGCAGACTTAGCCAGCTCAACGACAGGATCGCCGTCGGAATATTGATACGCCGGATAGATCACCTCGCATTCTACCTCGCCGCGAGCGCCATATTCCTTCGCTGCGCTCTCTACCGCGTCTCTCATCGCCTGAACTTGACGGTCCAGCTTGTCTTGAACGATGCTTCTTGCCTCCGCTTGGAGCTGCACATAATCACATACGATATTCGTCGCTCCCCCGCCTTCGAAGCGGCCAATGTTAGCGGTCGTCTCTTCGTCAATGCGTCCCAGCGGCATACGGGCAATCGCCTTGGCTGCTACTTGAATGGCAGAGATGCCGTCCTCCGGATTCACGCCGGCATGAGCAGAACGGCCATACATCTTAATCGTCACCTTCGCTTGAGTTGGCGCTGCGACCGCGATATCCCCGACGGAGCCGTTGGAATCAATGGCATAACCGAACTTCGCTCGCAGCTTGGATGCATCGAGATGACGGGCTCCGTGCAGGCCGGATTCCTCCCCGACGGTAATGACGAACTGAACTCCGCCATGGGGAAGGTTAAGCTCCTTCAACAGACGAATGCTCTCCAGCATGGCAGCCAGACCCGCCTTGTCATCTGCTCCGAGAATCGTCGTCCCGTCACTGCGGATGTAGCCGTCAGAGTCTAGCTGCGGCTTAATTCCTCGGCCAGGCGTAACGGTGTCCATATGGGAAGTGAAGAAGATGATCGGCGCATTCGGTACGCCGCTTGCGGGCAGCCAGGCGAATAGATTGCCTGCGCCGTGCCCCGTGGTCTCCGCCGCGTTATCCTCCGTCACCTCCAGACCGAGCGCTTCGAACTTGGCACGAAGCACCTTGCTAATCTCCTGCTCATGCTTCGTCTCGCTGTCCACACGGACAAGCTCCATGAATTCTTGAATTAATCGTTCCTTCTGTACCATTGTCTTTCCTCCGATCCTGAACTTGGTTACAATAGAGAGCAGACAACCTTATAGAGAGGGGGCGAGATTGCTGCCATGTACAACCCGCGAACGATTCGAATTGTCGCTATCATCATTATTGCTGCCCTAGTCCTGTCTACTCTTGTTGCTTCACTTGGCTGGCTGTTCTACTAAGAGAGCGAGAGCTTCATATCTCGCTCGAATACGTGGGAGAAGTGCGGAAGCAATTGCTCCGCCGCCTCTTGTACGGTAAGCCGGGACGCTGTAAGATCCTCGAATGAGGTGACGCCATAGCTCTGAATGCCGCAAGGAATAATGCCGCTGAAGCCTTCCGCGGCAATTCCTGACTTAATGTTGAGAGCGAACCCGTGGCTCGTTATGAAGCCCCTTCGCTTCCGGGCTTTGTTGAACTTGACACCGATGGCTGCGATCTTCTCGTCGCCTACCCATACTCCTGTATATTCGGACTTTCTGCCTGCTTCTATGCCATGCGTGCCTAACCAATTAATTATTACCTGCTCCAGACTCCGCAGGTACCCGTGCAGATCCAGACCGACTGAGTCCAGATACAGGAGTGGGTAGCCTACCAGCTGACCAGGCCCGTGATACGTAATATCCCCGCCTCTATCAATCTGATAGAGGCTTATTCCCTTGTCGCGAAGCTCATCTTCGCTAAGGAGCAGATGCTCGGGATGCTTGTCCGAGCCTATCGTATACGTTGGCGGATGCTGAAGAAGGAGGAGCGCTTCCTGCCGCTCCTCCTGATCAATCTCCTTCACGATAGCCTTCTGAAGCTCCCAAGCTTCATGGTAGTCCATCATCGGGATATAACGGGTATCCAGCGGGGCCATATTGTTCGGATGAGCCATGAATGGATCCCTCTCTTCTTAATACAATTTGGTATCTAGGTCGAAGCTCTCCAGATTGTCCTTCACCCGCTGCAGGAATCTGCCGCAGATAACACCGTCCAGTATGCGATGGTCCAGTGACAAGCACAGATTCGCCATCGATCGAACAGCTATCATGTCATTAATGACGACCGGCCGCTTCACGATGGATTCGAACGTCAGCATCGCAGCCTGCGGGTAGTTAATGATAGGATAGGACAGGATGGAACCGAATGAGCCTGTATTGTTCACCGTGAACGTGCCGCCCTGCATATCGGACAGGGTCAGCTTGCCATCCCTCGTTTTGCGGGCCAGCGCTTCGACTTCCTTCGCGAGACCAGCGATATTTTTCTGATCGGCGTTCTTAATAACAGGCACTTGCACGGAGTCCTCTGTTCCTACCGCCAGGGAGAGATTAATATCGCGCTTCACGATAATCTTATCTACCGCCCAGACGGAGTTCATAATCGGATAGTCCTTAATGGCATTGACGACAGCCTTCAGCACGAATGCCAGATAGCTCAGGTTGATGCCTTCCCGCTTCTTGAATTCATCCTTCACCTTGTTCCGAAGCTGAACCAGATTCGTGACATCCACCTCAATCATCGTCCATGCATGTGGAATCTCCGATACACTCTGACGCATGCGGGTTGCAATCGTATTACGAATCGGGGTGACATCGATGAAGTGCTCACCGCGGTCTTGCTGCGATACGGCTCCTTCAACCTCAATGGTAGGAATTCGCGGCGTCTCTGACAGATGAAGCCCTGACGAGCGAACCTTATCCCTTGGATCCTGCTGGTCGCTGGCAGCAGCGGATGGTCTGATCGATGCTGCCGTTTTAGCAGCGCCAGCGGCTACGAACTGAAGGACGTCCTTGCGCGTCACTCTTCCGCCGAGGCCTGTCCCCGCAATCTCCTCTAGACGCAGGCCATGCTCCGCAGCAAGCTGCTGAACGGCAGGCGAATACCGCACTCTCATGCTTCCGCCATCAACACTAGAGGCTGCAGTGCTCGGTCTATGCGGATGAGCAGAGCTAGAGATAGATTCCGGCGCCGGGCTGTTGGAAGGAGCAATGCCTTGTGCAGTTGAGACCGGTGACGCTTCCGCCGACTCAATCTCCACTAAGCAGATGGTCTCCCCTACAGGAACCGTCTGACCGTTCTCTGCTAGTATTTTAATTAACGTGCCCGTTACGGTGGAAGGAAGCTCGGCATTTACTTTATCGGTAATGATCTCACAGATCGGCTCGTACATACCAATACGATCGCCGGGCTGCTTGAGCCATTTATCTATTGTCGCTGATACAAGCGATTCCGCCAGCTGAGGCATCACAATTTCCGTCACTGATTTCATCGTTCTCATCTCCAATCGGCCTAATACAGCGCTAAGTTACGCATGGCCTCTTTCACTTTGTCTTTGTTAAGCATGAAGAACTTCTCCCCGGGGGGATTAATCGGCATGGCCGGCACATCAGGCCCGCATAGTCTCGCTATCGGGGCATCCAGCTCATAGAGCAGCTCTTCCGCGATGATAGCCGATACTTCCGCACCTACGCCCCCTGTCTTGTTATCCTCGTGGATAATGAGCACCTTGCCCGTCTTGCGGACCGATTCCAGGATCGCTTCCTTATCAAGCGGTTGGAGCGTTCTAAGATCAAGTATGTGCGTAGAGATTCCTTCTTCTGCAAGATCTGCAGCCGCTTGCTCCACGAAGTGAAGGGGCAGGCTGTAGGAGATGACGGTGATGTCGTCGCCTTCACGCAGCACGTTCGCCTTGCCGATGGGGACGGTGTAGTCTTCATCAGGCACATCTCCTGTTATGAGCTTGTAGCATTTTTTGTTCTCGAAGAATAAGACCGGATCCTCATCTCTTACTGCTGCCTTGAGCAGCCCCTTCGCATCGTAAGCCGTATAAGGCGCTACGATCTTCAGACCAGGAGTGCCGAAGAAGACAGACTCCGGGCATTGCGAGTGGTATAGACCGCCGAATATCCCCCCTCCGATAGGAGCTCGTATGACGATGGGACATGTCCAGTCATTGTTCGACCGGTAGCGAATCTTCGCTGCTTCGCTGATGATCTGATTCGTTGCCGGGAACATGAAGTCGGAGTACTGCATCTCCGCAATCGGCTTCATGCCATACATCGCTGCACCGATGGCAACGCCCGCTATTGCAGACTCTGCCAGAGGAGTGTCCATCGCACGCATCTCACCGAACTGCTCCAAGAGCCCCTTCGTCGTCGTGAACACACCGCCCTTCACTCCGACATCCTCGCCGAGTACGAATACATCCTCGTCCCGCTGCATCTCTTCCTTCATTGCGAGTCTAATCGCGTCAATATATTCCATGACCGGCATTAGTTCACGCCTCCTTGCTTCGCATCATCCCCGTACACATGGAGCAGAATAGATTCCGGAGCAGGGAACGGCGCCTTATCGCCATATTCCGTTGCCTCATCCACCATCACACGCAGCTTCTTCAGCAGCTCCGCTTCCTTCTCATCGTCCCACAGACCGCAGTCGATTAAGTATTGGCGATACTTCGGTATGCCGTCCTTCGAACGGTTCGCATCTACTTCTTCCTTCGTCCGATAGGCAAGATCATTATCTGACGTGGTATGTGGAGAGATTCGATAAGTAATGGATTCAATCAGTGTAGGACCTTCGCCGCGAACCGCACGTTCACGGGCTTCCTTCACGACGCGGAACACTTCCAGCGCATCATTCCCGTCCACCTGCAACCCAGGGAAGCCGTAGCCAAGCGCCCGGTCCGATATCTTGCCTGCCACTTGCTTGTGCAGCGGGACAGAGATGGCATATTGATTATTCTCACACATGAAAATAACCGGAAGCTTATGCACGCCGGCGAAGTTACAGCCTTCGTGGAAGTCGCCTTGGTTCGAGGAGCCTTCGCCGAACGTCACGAACGATACGAAGCTCTTCTTCTTCATCTTCGCCGCCAGGGCAAACCCAACGGCATGCGGCACTTGAGTCGTAACCGGGCTGGAGCCCGTTACAATACGCAGCCGCTTGCTGCCGAAGTGACCCGGCATCTGCCTTCCGCCGCTGTTAGGGTCCTCCGCCTTCGCGAACACGGACAGCATCAGATCACGCAGCGTCATGCCGACCGCGAGCACGAAGCCGTAATCCCGGTAATAGGGAAGGAAGTAATCCTCTTCCCTGTTGAGAGCGAAGGCAGCCGCTACCTGGGTCACTTCCTGTCCAATTCCGGATACATGGAAGTTCACCTTGCCTGCACGCTGAAGCAGCAGCACCCGTTCGTCGAATGCGCGTGACATCATCATGGTGGCATACATGTCGGTTGCTTGCTCGTCGCTTAGGCCGAGCTGATGGTGCCGGAACTGATGTTGTATGGAACCAGCTTGGTTCATGAGGGTGTCCCTCCTAATTAGATATTATAACCTGGTACTAAGACTTGATAGTATGATTATAACGCTTCCGGTACTAAAAAGCGATAGCTCTTCCATCCACCGCAAGCATCGCCTCACCTAGCGCCTCCGAGAGGGTCGGGTGCGGATGAATCATCTGTCCAACCTCCCATGGTGTAGCATCAAGCACTGCAGCCAGCGACGCTTCTGAGATCAGATCTGTAGCATGCGGGCCAATCATATGCACCCCTAATATATCATTCGTCCTGCGATCCGCGATGACCTTAACGAAGCCTTCGGTATCACCGAGCACGATTGCCTTGCCGATCGCCTGGAATGGTACCTTGCCTGTCTTGACGTCATGGCCTTGTGCCCGCGCCCCATCCTCAGTCAATCCCACAGATGCAACTTCCGGACGGGAGTAGATGCATCTAGGTATTAGATGCGGCGCAGTCTGCGCATGGCTGTCCATTATTCCGCTTAGATGCTCAGCCGCAGCGATTCCTTCATGTGCAGCAGCGTGTGCCAACTGAACACCGCCAATCACATCTCCGATAGCGTAGATATGACGCTCGCCTGTCTGTCCGTGCTCATTCACTTGGATGAACCCATTCGCTGTCCGAATATCGGTGTTCTCGAGGCCTAATCCTTCTACATTCGCCTGCCGGCCTACTGACAGGAGCAGCTTCTCCGCGGACAGATGAACAACGCCGTCCTGAGTATCTGCTGCGACCTGCACTTCCCCATCTTCCATACGGAGTTCATCAATCTTCAGCCCGACCCCTGTCAACACCCGGACACCGCGTCTTCGTAGTATACGCGTCATCTCTGCTGAGATTTCCGTATCCTCACCAGGCAGCAATCTTGAACCGGCCTCAACGAGAGTGACTTGAACACCGAAGTCCTGCAGCATAGAGGCCCACTCGACCCCAATTACACCGCCGCCCACGATTAGGATGGATTCAGGCAGCTTGTCAAGCAGCAACACCTCATCACTCGTCAGGATATGAACTCCGTCCGGAGTCAACCCAGGCAGTGAGCGTGGTCTCGAACCTGTCGCAATGATAAGGTTCTGCGAGATGACCGATTCCATCTCACCGTCAGGCAGTTCAACGGCAAGCGATCCGCTGCGCGGTGAGAAGATGGATGGTCCTACAATTCTTCCCTTGCCCTGAATAATCTGTATCCCATTCTTCTTCATCAGATATTGAACACCCTTGTACAGCTGCTCAACCGTCTGCTCCTTGCGGGACTGCACACGTTCGAAGTCCAAGGTTACCGCATTCTCGGCAATCGTTATGCCATATGTATGAGCTTCAAGCAGCGAGGCGTATACCTCAGCACTGCGAAGCAAAGATTTGCTAGGAATACAGCCTCGGTGCAGACAGGTTCCTCCGAGCTTGTCCATCTCAACAATTGCTACCCGCTTGCCAAGCTGAGCTGCTCGAATTGCGGCCGTATATCCGCCGGGTCCCCCGCCTAGTATGGCTACATCTACTTCTATTGTCATCGAATTTCGCCTCCATTATTACGAACACCTTACCTTGCAAGAGTGGCTAATAACCATGAAGCCTTACCTATTGTACCTGTTTTTTATTCAGTCGTCGAATCCGAGGGTGGATAGAGAATAGACACTTGCGGGTGTTTCAAGGTATGATGAATGGTGTTTGTATGTTCACGCTGAACGGAAGGAATGGCACTGGATATGAAGTTAGTCACCGCAAGACTCATTGCTGTTATGATGCTCGTTATTCCCGGCTTGCTCGCATGTTTTGGTTTTCTCCGTATGAAGGACTCCCTCTTTCATTATTTTTCATCATTCGGGAACGATGCGGTAACGCCTAACTTTGAATGGCTGTCGTTTCTGCTCGGATTTATAATGTTCGCAGCGGGCGCTGGATTTATTGGCGGCTGGACCTTTTTCCGAGATCGGAAGCGGAATTATGTCGCGCCTAGGTTCCGTCAGAAGCGGCCTAGACCCCCGAAGCCAAAAGCTTAATGGGGCCGGAATCAGAAGAACCGTAACCTTTCCTGCTTGTCGCAGATGGTTACGGTTCTTTTGTGCATGCTTGACGCTGCTTACAGAAGTGAAGGGGTTGTAATTAGCTAACCTTGTGCTCAATCCGCAGTTTATCTGCTACCATCGCGATGAACTCACTGTTCGTTGGCTTCGACTTGCTAATATTAATGGTGTATCCGAACAGGTGCGAGATGCTGTCGATGTTGCCGCGAGTCCATGCTACCTCAATGGCATGGCGGATCGCTCTTTCTACCCTTGAAGGCGTTGTCTTGAACTTCTCAGCAATGGCAGGGTACAGCGTTTTCGTGATAGCACCCAGAATCTCAATATTGTTATACACCATAGTAATGGCTTCGCGTAAGTACTGATAACCTTTGATATGTGCCGGAACACCGATCTCATGAATGATGGATGTAATATTAGCGTCGAGATTTTTGCCCTTGGCAATGGGAACGACGTTGGACTTCAGTGATGATGAACCCATTGAATAAGTGGCAGTCGAGGAGTAAGATGAAGTTCCGACCAGCTGGCGAATCCGATTAGCCAGTATATCCATATCGAACGGCTTCAGAATGTAGTAGGAGGCTCCTAGCTGAACCGCCTTTTGGGTAATATTCTCTTGCCCGAACGCGGTCAGCATAATGATCTTCGGCATAGTAGGAAGGTTCATTTCTCTTAACCGTTCCAGCACACCTGGTCCGTCAAGATGCGGCATAATAATATCTAGAATTAGAATATCAGGAATCTTTCTTGTATCCTCCAGGTGACGGAGTACATCCTCACCGTTGTAGGCTACCCCGCTGACAACCATATCGCTCTGCTCTGATATATACTCCGATAACAGGTTAGTGAATTCTCGGTTGTCGTCCGCTAACAAAACTTCAATCTTATGCAAGGTCTGGTCCTCCCTTTAGTGGTTTTCAACGCTTATGTGGAAGCGTGCGTTGTCTTGATTCCCTTCCCCTAGTTGTCTTGTCTTAAGGTTTCGACACGGTCAACAGAATTCCTTCTGTCGAAAATTATATTGCTTTATTTTTTTTATGTGTTTCGTTATAATTAACATTTTGCTACAAGTACTGCACTCGTTCGTTACCATTCGACAAATGCGCATAACATAATGAGCTGTCACAACAGAAATATCCGTTGGAGCTTCCTTGCCCTCCAACGGATATTTCTGTTGTGATCTAAGCTGCTTCGTCTTGATGAAGACGAGCATGGTTGGGGGATCTGAGAAGTACACCTGCATCCTGCAGCATCCATTCAATGAAGCATCCATAACCCGAGGACGGGTCATTGACGAATACATGTGTGACCGCTCCTACAAGCTTCCCATTCTGAATGATAGGGCTTCCAGACATCCCTTGTACGATGCCGCCAGTCTTCTCAAGCAGCCGCTTATCGGTTATCTTGATGACCATTCCCTTCGTAGCTGGAACGGACTGCTTCGATACATGCGCAATCTGTATGTTGAATCGTTCCACCTTCTGACCGTTAACGACAGTAAGGATCTGAGCTGGACCTTCCTTAATATCTTCGGCGAAGGCGACAGGAACCGGCTTCATGCTGAAGCTGTGTTCGGGCTGCTCTCCCATCCTGCCGAAAATGCCAAACGGGGTGTTACGCTCTATGCTGCCTAATATTCTGGAATCCTTAACGAATATTGCCCGCTTGTCTCCAGGTTCCCCGCTTTTGCTCTTGTTAATTGAGGTTACCGTGGACTGAAGAATCTGTCCGTCACCAACCTCTATCGGCGTCTGGGTGTCCATGTCGGTTATGACGTGTCCTAATGCCCCGTAGACACCTTGATCAGGAGCGTAGAAGGTTAGAGTACCGACGCCGGCAGCTGAATCGCGAATGAATAGTCCCAATCGCCAAGCGTGGTCATCTGCATCGTATGCGGGAGTCAAGTTCGTCTGATGCAGCTTGCCGCCTCGCTTGACAGTGAGCACCAGAGGAACGTTCTGGTTGCCTGCACGATCTACAAGCTCGGCTACCTTACGAACCTCATGAATAGGATTGCCGTTAATGCTGAGAATGAGATCACCGAGTCTTAGACCAGCGTTCTCACCTGGCGACACCTTTACTCCCTTGCCAGTCGTCACTTGATGATGTCCAACGACAAGAATGCCTGCAGACTGTACTCTTACTCCAATCGTCTGCCCGCCAGGAATGACACGAAGATCAGGAACAACATTAACTTTAACGGTCTTGAAGGGAATGGTACCGAATAATTTCACTTTCATGTTCGTCTGTCCGCTGTGCTTAGGCTCAATGGAGAGCGGATCGCTCAGATTCACGGAGAGCGATTCATGGCTTGTACCGTTAAGCCCCAGCATTCGAGGATCTACCGTTACTTCTGCATGTACGGGTACCCCATATTCAAGACGTTTCAGTTGGCCGGAGAACAAACGAAGTTCATTCGGGAATGCGGCAAATTGTTGAAACGGGGTAGAACTCCCGATCATGCAAACGAAGAAAACGAGAACTAGGCCAAACCATCGTTTCCTGTGATTGGAGTTCAATGATTTCACGCTCCCTGTCATTCCATCGCTTGACGAAAAAGGTTATCGCCATTGGCGTACCTTTAAGTTACCCCGCTCGGATGGTTTTATGACCGCAAAAACATTCCCTGAAACCCTTCCATTACGCCCCCTTCTGGCGATACGCTAAATCAAGCATTTCTTGAGCATGATGACGAGTTTTTTCCGTAACTTCCACTCCGCCAAGCATTCTCGCCAATTCTTCAATGCGCGTGTCCATGACTAGCTCTGTTACTGACGTCGACGTTCTCTCATTATATACACCCTTGCGAATCTCATAATGATGGTCAGCCATACAAGCCACTTGCGGAAGATGAGTAATGGAGAACACTTGACATGAAGCGGACAGCTGCGACATCTTCTCCGCAATAGCTTGAGCCGCTCGGCCGCTAACACCTGTATCCACCTCATCGAATACAAGTACCGGTATCTGATCGATGGAAGCGAATATGCTCTTGAGAGCAAGCATGATACGCGACATCTCACCGCCTGAGGCTACCTTGCTGAGCGGCTTGAGCGGCTCACCCGGATTCGTACTAAGCATGAATACAGCTTCGTCTATTCCACAAGGCATGAGCTTCAATCCACTAACAGCTGCTCCCTCCTGTGAGGGCTTATCCCCGGCAGCTGAATCCATCTGCACTAGGAACCTTGTACTCCCCATCTGCAGCTGCCACAGCTCTTGCTCTATCGCATGAGATAGCCGCTTAGCAGCCGATATTCGGAGGGAAGATAGCTTGAGTGCCAGCTTCTCCGCTCTAGAAGTCAGCTTCAGCTCTTCAGCGAGAAGCTTCTCTAGATTCTCCTCCCTGTTCTCAATCTTATCTCTCTCCAGCGTAATCTTATCAAGATACTGTAAGATGTCCGGTATCGTCTCTCCATACTTGCGCTTCAGGCCATGAATGAGGTTAAGACGATCATCCAACATAGCTAGCTGCTCTGGATCGGACTCTATTCCTTCCCTGTAATCTCGAAGCTGGAAGGCTGCGTCTTCTGCTTGATAATAAGCAGACTGAAGTTGTTCCAATATAGGTGCTAGTCCAGCTTGATCATAGCTCACAATGTCCGTAAGTCGAATAATTGCCTTATTCAGCGTCTCTATACCCTTGTTGCCGTAGATTAAGTTATAAGCTTCCGAGATACTATCCAGTCGCTTACCTGCATGCATTAGCTTGCTCTTCTCTTCAGCAAGCCATTCATCCTCGCCCGGCTTAAGGCTTGCAGCAGTAATCTCCTCGATCTGGAATCGATACAGATCAAGCATCTGCTCATGCTGCCTGGATGATTCCTCGAGCTCTATTCGAGCGGTTCGAGCACCCAGCATTGCCTTATACGATTGTCGATATTGGCTCTTGATTCCGAGCAGTTCGTCTCCAGCGAACAGATCAAGCCATTCGAGATGCTGCTCTGACTTAAGTAGGGATTGATGCTCATGCTGACCATGAATATTAACCAGACATTCACCAATCTCTCTAAGCATCGTCATCGTAACGAGATGTCCATTGACCCGGGATGAGCTCTTGCCTTGCGAGGTCAGCTCACGTCTGACGACCAGCATCTCATCTCCTGAAGCTTGTACGCCCAATCTCTCAAGGACGGCCCATACCGGATGCTCCGGCTTAATGTCGAACATAGCCTCTATCTCTGCCTTGTCCGAACCATATCGCACCATGTCGGATGACCCGCGTCCCCCAGCGACTAAGCTTAAGGCATCAATCAAGATTGACTTACCTGCTCCTGTCTCTCCTGTTAGCACATGAAATCCGTTGTGAAACTCCACATTCACTTCTTCAATAACTGCTAAGTTCCGAATGGACAATTCTCTAAGCATGACTAAGCAACCTCCCAGTCAATGGAATAATTGGTATAGAACCTTACTCTCGCTTCAATCACATGAATGAGCTAACTCATCAGATCCATTATTCGCTGTACGAATTCACCGCTCTGTTCCTTCGTTCTGCATATAATTAATATCGTATCGTCACCGCAGATCGTTCCCATGACTTCTGTCCACTCCATGTTGTCAATAAGCGCACAGATCGTATTAGCCGTACCCGGAAGTGACTTCAATACGACCAGATTATCCGTGAAGTCAATATGTATGAAGTGATCCAACAGCGCCCTCTTCAGCTTGTAGACGGGATTATAGCGGCCCTGATCTATTGGTAAGGAATACTTATAATTCCCTTCGCCGTTCGGCACCTTGATAAGCTGGAGCTCCTTCATATCACGTGAGACGGTAGCCTGCGTAACCTGCAGACCTGCATTACTCAACGCTTCTACAAGGTCGTCTTGTGTCTCAATCGCTTGCTGTGCGATGATCTCTCGAATTCGCATCTGCCTCAAGCTCTTCATTCTAATCCTCCCGCTCGTTAATCTGTTATCTGGAATGTAATGACGCGGATCAACCGTTCCTTCGCATCTACGAATAGAATTCCCTTGCATTCCGGCAGCAACAGAGCATAGACGAGCAGACGGTCTCTAACTCCGCTGCCCGTCCAGTCCATCGGCATCCGGTCCCTCGCGGTCTTCACTATATATAGCTTGCCATTCTTCTCAGCCATATAATCAATATACAATCGGCTGGCTAACGCTTCACCGTCAACCGTGATGGCAACAGGAATGCGGTGCTTAGCGGATAATACCTCGTAGCCTTCCTTCTCCAGCAAGGAGATGTGCTCATCATCGGCCAGCAGCTCTGCTCCCTCGCCTAGCTTAAGGCGATGAACAGCAACTGGAGTGTGCAGCCATCGATAGAACGCTCGATATCCCCATATGAGCAGAATGGCACCCGTTATTAACATAACAACCCAATCACCGTACATTGATTCTCCTCCATCCCGAATCCTTGTTCTATAACGGTTCGTGATGTAGAAGCATAATTCCTCTCTGCCTCAATGAATGAGCAGCAAAAAGCGAACGGGTGTTTGGTTAGTTTCAGTGTATCAAATTATAAGGCTCAGTGTAAAGAAAAATAAAAAACCGCCTTCGGTAACCCGATGGCGGCTTGCTGTTATTTGCCCTTCTCTACCGAGAAGGTACCTCTGGCCTGCTTAACCAACTCAAGCAGGGATGATGAGTCAGGGTAAGACGTGTTCGGGGTGTCCTTCCACAGCCAGTAAGCAAGGAATTCAATATTCCCTTCACCGCCAGTAATTGGCGAGAAGGTAACATCTTGAAGCTCATAGCCTGCTTCAGCAGCGAATTGAAGAATCCGCTCCAGCACCTCCAGGTGGACTGCCGAGTCTCTTACTACGCCCGACTTGCCAACCTTGTCACGACCTGCCTCGAATTGCGGCTTAATGAGTGCCACAATTCCTGCATCCTTCCCGATAAGGGTAGACAGGGTAGGAAGAATCAGCTTCAAGGAGATGAAGGAGACATCGATGGAAGCGAACGTAGGCTGAGGGCCGGTTAAGTCCGAAGGCTGCATATATCGGAAGTTCGTACGCTCCATCACATGGACCTGTTCATGCTGTCTGAGCGACCAATCCAGCTGGTTATACCCGACGTCAATCGCATATACGTAGGATGCTCCATTCTGAAGCGCGCAATCGGTGAATCCTCCTGTAGATGCTCCAATATCTAGCATCACCTTGCCATCCATTGCAATTCCGAACGTCCGGACAGCCTTCTCCAGCTTAAGCCCTCCGCGGCTGACATAGGGGTGAAGCGCACCTCTAACCTTGATCTTAGCATCACGAGGAACCTTCATACCGCTCTTGTCTACCGGCTCTTCATTGACTAGCACAAGTCCGGCCATTAGAGCAGCCTTGGCCTTCTCCCTGCTCTCGAAGTATCCAAGCTCCACGAGGAGCACATCTATTCGTTCTCTAGGTATTGTAGTCATATCATATCCTTCACTCTAAGGCTGCCCGGTTACTCGCATCCGCCTGCGCGGTAGCATATTAGTCAGCTCGGAGGCTACATGCTCAGCAGTTAACCCTACTTCCTGACGCTGCTCCTTAATCGAGCCGTGCTCGATGAACTGATCAGGAATACCTACAATTCTAACCGCCATGGAGTAGATGTTATGGCGAGAATAGAATTCCAGGATGGCACTGCCAAGTCCCCCTTGCTCTGCATGCTCTTCGAGAACCAGCATCTGAATACCCTCTTCAGCTAATGAGAGGAGCAATTGCTCGTCTAGAGGCTTGATGAAGCGCGCGTTAATAATTCGAACCTGTTGTCCATCTCTCTTCAACAGCTCCGCAGCCTCTTCAGCTACTTGAAGCATTGGCCCGATAGCAACAATGACGGCAGAGTCACCATCTCTCACCGTCTCCCAAGTTCCGATAGGAATAGGCTTCAGCACTTCGTCCATCTCTACACCAAGACCATTGATACGCGGATATCGAATCGCTATCGGTCCGTCATTGTAATCAATGGCGGTCTTCATCATCCGCCGCATCTCATTCTCATCCTTAGGCATCATGAGCACAAGATTCGGGATATGTCTCAGGTAGGAGATATCGTAGACACCTTGATGCGTCTCTCCGTCTGGGCCAACGAAGCCAGCGCGGTCAATAGCGAACACGACATTCGCATTCTGCCGGCATATATCATGCACGACCTGGTCGTAAGCGCGCTGGAGGAAGGTGGAGTACACCGCATAGACCGGCTTAAGTCCTTCCATGGCAAGGGCTGCTGACATCGTTGCGGCATGCTGTTCCGCGATGCCAACATCAATCATACGTCCAGGGAACTTATCCGCGAACTTCAGCAAGCCGGAGCCTCCTGGCATAGCGGGCGTAATCGCCACAATTCGGCTGTCCTGCTCCGCCAGTTCAATTAGCGTATCACCGAACACTTCCGTGTACATTGGCGGGCCAACGGCCTTCACGACTTGACCAGATTCGATCTTGTAAGGCGTAATTCCGTGCCACTTGAAGGAATCCGCCTCCGCAGGGGAGTAGCCCTTGCCCTTGACTGTAATGACGTGCACGAGGACTGGGCCTGGCACTGAGCCTGCTTGCTCCAGAATATCACGCAGCTGTGTGATATCATGACCGTCAACCGGACCGAAGTACGTGAATCCGAACTGCTCGAACAGAATTCCGCTTACGAGCAGATACTTCAAGCTGTCCTTGAACCGCTCAGCCGTCTTGGCTAGTTTCCCGCCGATTGCCGGAATTTTGTTAAGCAGATATTGCAGATCGTCCTTCGCCTTCTGATAATGGCGGTCGGATCGTATCTTCCCCAGATAATGATGAAGGGCACCTACGTTAGGAGCAATCGACATCTCATTGTCGTTCAATATAACGATCAAGTTCTTCTTCTCATGGCCAATATGGTTCAGCGCCTCGAGCGCCATCCCTCCGGTCAGTGCACCATCGCCGATTACGGCAACGACCTTATTGGATTCCCCCTTAAGATCGCGAGCGAGCGCCATACCCATCGCAGCAGACAGGGAGGTGCTGCTATGTCCAGCTTCCCAGACATCATGTTCACTCTCCGAGCGCTTGATGAAGCCGCACAGTCCCTTGTACTTGCGAAGGGTATCGAACTGATTCATACGCCCAGTCAGAATCTTATGAACATAGGATTGATGGCCGACATCGAAGATGAATTTGTCCTTAGGGCTGTCATATAAGTAATGAAGCACAAGGGTCAGCTCTACCACTCCTAGATTCGGTGCTAGATGACCGCCTGTCACGGACAGCTTTTCAATTAAGAATTGTCTGATCTCTCCGGCCAGCTCTTCTAGCTGCGGGATCGTCAGCCCTTTTAATTTATGAGGTCCGTCAATAGTATCGAGCAGCAATTTGCTTTCCTCGCTTTCGGCGACAGCTTCAATGCTGTCCAATGAACGTATAAGGTTTTACCCATTATAGCATATCCCATATTTATTTCCCAATGATTGACCAGCTAACCCGCAGGAATGATGTCGTTAATGATCTCTGCCTACCAGATAATCGGCAATCTGCTGGAGCCGCTCGGGACTCTTCAGATCAGCAAGCTTAAGAGCTTCCTTCGCTTCTTCCGTTAACTTGGCTACAAGCTGCCGACTCTCTTCGAGGCCAATGAGATACGGATACGTTACCTTGCTCTGTTCCACGTCGCTGTTCGTCTTCTTGCCCAGCTTAGTCTCATCGCCTGTGAGGTCGAGAATGTCGTCCTGGATCTGGAATGCAAGCCCGATCTTGCGGGCAAATCTCGCCAGCTGCTCCAGCTGTGCCTCCGTAGCTCCGCCGATTCTCGCTCCTGCTGTCACGGAGAAGACGACGAGGTCAGAGGTCTTGTGAAGATGAATGTACTCCAGCTCTTCTATCTTCGTCTTCCCCTGCTCGCCTTCCATGTCGGCTGCCTGACCACCGACCATCCCTGCTGCCCCGGCATATAGAGCCAAGTCTTCGACAATCGAGATCGCAATCTCAGCACTTACTCCGCCTGCTCGCGCTGCTCTCGGAATGAGGGAGAAGGCATGTGTCAACAGTGCGTCACCGGCCAGGATGGCCATCGCTTCGCCATATACCTTGTGATTAGTCAGCTTGCCCCGGCGATAATCATCGTCGTCCATTGCTGGAAGGTCGTCATGAATAAGAGAGTACGTATGAATGCATTCAATGGCACAAGCGACTGGCATCGCGCTGGCTGCGGCCATCGCTTCTCCTTGAACGGCTTCAGCAGCAGTCAAGACGAGGATTGGCCGCAGCCGCTTCCCGCCGGCATCCAGTGAATAACGCATGGATTCGCGGAGCTGAGCGGGAACTTGCCAGTCTGCGGGAATAGCATGGGCCAGAGCAGCCTCGATGCGTTCTTTGCTTATAGTAAGATAAGAATGAATGGATGATTCGCCTGCGTTCAAGCTTATTCCCCTTTGTCTTCGTTTGCCGGAGCAAACGGTTTTTTGTGGAAGCCCTGATCTGATTCAATCAGCATCTCAATCTTGCGCTCCACCAGCTCGAGCTTGCCTCCGCACAGATTAGACAGCTTCATTCCCTCTTGGAACAACTCGATTGCTGTCTCCAGCGGAACGTCTCCATTCTCGAGTCGGCTGACAATAGTCTCCAGCTTCTCCATCGCTTCCTCGAAGCTGAGCTCATCCAAGCTATTCACGGTCTCCATCCGCTCCATCTCCTCTCATCGACCATACATGGCAATCTAATTGTCCATCTGCCAGCTTAACCTTGATTAGGTCTCCTGGCTGCACCTCGGCTACAGACTTCAATAGGCGCTTCTCATGCTCATCATAGACTAGGCTGTAGCCCCGCGACATCACCTTAAGTGGACTAAGCGCGTCGAGGCTTCGTATCGTTCCAACAAGCTGCAGACGTCTCTCCTTGACTGCCTTCTGCATCGCTTGTTCCAAGCTCTTCGCCGCACTGCTCAGCCTCTTGGAAGCATATGCCGCCTGCTCCCCTGGATGGTGAGCTATGAGAGACGAGTGCATGCGCTTCAACCTTAGAATACGCCGCTCTGCATTCCGGAGGGTTCGCTCCTGGAGCCTCTCCTTCAGCAGATCGAGACGCTGTGCTTGCTCAAGTAAGTATCGCCGCGGTTGAAGGAAGAACGGAGAACGCCTTGCCCGTAGTAATCGCTCTCTGCGTTCCTTAATCAACAGCTGAAGCGACTGATCCAGCCGCTTGCGCTGCCGCTCTACGTGCAGAAGCAAGTCGGCAATATGGGGAACAGCCAGTTCTGCTGCTGCGGTAGGGGTCGGAGCTCTCAGATCCGATACGAAGTCTGCGATCGTGAAGTCAGTCTCATGACCTACAGCGCTAATAACCGGAATGCTTGATGAGGCTATCGCGCGCGCAACCGATTCTTCGTTGAACGCCCATAGCTCCTCAAGTGAGCCTCCGCCTCGGCCTACGATTAATACGTCTGCCTCGCCGAATCGGTTCATCGCTTGTATTGCCTTGACTATACTTGGTGCCGCTTGCTTGCCCTGTACGAGTACAGGGAATATGTATATAGGAATAGACGGATACCTGCGCTCTAATGTAATGATAATATCTCGAACCGCCGCACCCGTCGGTGAAGTGATGACTCCTACCGCCTTAGGGAACTTCGGAATCACGCGCTTCCGCGCTTCAGAGAACAGACCTTCCGCTTCAAGCTTAGCCTTCAACTGCTCGTAAGCGAGATAGAGACTGCCGATTCCATCTGGCTGCATCGTATTGACGTAGAATTGATAATTCCCATCGCGCTCGTATACAGAAATGTTCCCGCGGGCAAGCACCTTCGTGCCTTCACGCGGGATAAAGGGCAATCTCTGATTATGGGTTGCGAACATAATGCACTTCAGCCGGCTATCTGAATCCTTCAGCGTGAAGTACATATGTCCGCTGGAGTGATGGGTGAAGTTGGAGATCTCTCCTCTTAGCCAGACGTCGCTGACGACGGAGTCCGACTCCAGCTTCATCCTAATATAGCGATTAAGCTCCTTAATGGAATAGATACGAGGCTGTGTCGCCATGAATCGCCATCACCCCTTGCTCTTATTGGCTCTCTTCGCAGCTGTAATGGTATTACCCATTAGCATCGTAATCGTCATAGGCCCTACTCCGCCAGGCACTGGCGTCAGGTAGCCAGCCGTGTCCAGACAGTCCTCATAATCCACATCGCCCGCAAGCTTGCCGTCCGGCAGCCGGTTAATTCCGACATCAATAACGACAGCTCCCGGCTTCACATAAGAGGAATCTATCGCCTTGGCCTTGCCGATTGCGACCACCAATATATCCGCTTGCTTAGCTAGTTCCTTCATATTCGCCGTCCTGGAATGGCAGATCGTTACTGTTGCATTCTCTCTAAGTAGGAGCATCGCAACCGGCTTGCCAACAATGTTGCTGCGACCGATGACAACCGCGTGCTTGCCGGCAATATCAACCCCGCTGCGCTTGATCAGCTCGATGACACCCGCGGGCGTACATGGGAGCAAGCTGTCATCCCCAATTACGAGATTGCCTGTGCTTACAGGGTGGAACCCGTCAACGTCCTTGTCTACGCTAATCGCATCAATGACTGCCTTCTCATTGATGTGCTTAGGCAGAGGAAGCTGCACAAGAATCCCGTTAATCGTCGACTGCTTATTCAGCTTATCAATTAGCTCAAGCAGTTCTTCTTCCGAAGCGGTCTCTTCAAGCCGATGAACTTCGGAGTACATGCCCAGTTGAGTACAAGCCTTCTCCTTGCTGCCTACATATACCTTGGAGGCAGGGTCTTCGCCGACTAACACAACAGCGAGCCCAGGAACGATACCTTGCTCCTTCAGTCTTGCAGCTTCTTCACGGATTTCTTCACGAATTTGATCAGATATCTTCTTACCCTCGATTATATGCGTGCTCACGGTCCACACTCTCCTGTAGGTTAAGTAATCGGCTTAAGCTTGTCCAATCCTTGCATCAGCTTGCCCAGCACCCCATTGACGAACTTCCCCGATTCGTCTGTGCCGAAGTGCTTAGCGAGTTCAATTGCTTCATTAAGGGCTGCCTTAGGCGGCACGTCAGTGCGGAATACCATCTCATAGCAAGCCAGCCTAAGAATCTGCCGATCGACACGAGATAACCGATCAACCTGCCAGCCGGTCAAGAACTGCTGCAGCGTATCATCGATTGCCTGCTTGCCTTCCACCACTCCATTAACCAGCTCACGCGCGAAGTCATCTGTCTCGCCTACCTCTTGCGGATCTGCCCCCATCTCATTCTCTGCTCTAACTTCTTCCATTAACATATCGACAGCTTCACCGGAAGTGACTTCATTCATCTCCATATGGTACAAGCTCTGTATGGCCATCTCTCTTGCTAATCTTCGCTTCATGGGCCCTCCTTAATAATTCTCATGACTATACTTCCCTACAGTTGCAAAAAAACCTATGGCCTCCGCCCAGCCCGCAAGCAGGCAACATCCGGCAGGAAACCACAGGGTCATCTAAACGGGCGGAATCTCTCCATCAACCAGTCCCACAGCCTATGCCAGGGCAAGATAGCTCCGCTTCCTAATTCCTTCTGCTTGCCAACCCAATAGCCGACCCAGACGAGCAATCCAACGAACAGCATATCCCAAAAGCCGGCAAACAAGTATACAAAGCCGAGAAACAGCCCGGCTGCTGCGCCGGCAGCCCGCTTCCCATAGCTTGCCCAGAACTCCCTCCACATCGGTAAGTTCACCTCTATTCCACGCGACTCTTGTACGTTGGTCCAGCTTGAATAATGTTCGCAACGAATACGGCCACATTAGCAACAGGAATGCCCGTAATCTCCTCTACATGCTCCTTAACGGTACGCTGGATATCTTCAGTTAATGCCGGAATAGGGCTCTCCCCGTCCACAACAGCACGAATGACGATGTCAAGTCCCGCTTCAGAAGCGCGAATCCTAGCCCGCAGATCCTTCACGCCCCGCTGGCGCGAGGCTGCCTTAAGCGCCAGATTCTCAACCGTCTCCATCGAGATTCGAATATCTCCGTAATCAGTCCGCTGATCGATGGAAGGTGATGCTGCTGACCCTCGTGTAAGGGAGACGAACAGGAAGCGAAGGCTGACTATGAAGAGCACAATGCCGAGCACAATCGCTGTCAATTGATACGATTCATTCTGGTAGATCCGCTTAAGGGCATCTCCCGCAACTCCCCGGGGAATCCAGGCGAATCCAATGGATACCGCAACTACTGAGGCAATGCCGATTAGAATACTATAGAAAAACAACAGGAGCTTGTCCACCACTCTGATCACAGGTATTGCCTCCTTCCTCTTGGAGCCGAATAAAAACCCCCAAGCGCCGAGCGGCATGCCCATTCACGAGGGGGTTCAATAAAGGATGAAATTCGGTTGGCTGTCTACTTCACACGGTGAAGCTGATCTTCCTCTTCAGGCTTCTCTGCTGCCTTGAAATGCACGTCATGAATATGTACATTCACTTCAACGACAAGCAAACCCGTCATCATCTCAATGGAACGCTTCACGTTGCGCTGAATCTCAGCAGCAATCTCAGGAATGCGGTTGCCGTATTCAATAATGATGGACACATCCACTGCCGCTTCACGCTGGCCAACCTCGACCTTAACGCCCTTAGACAGATTCTTGCGCCCGAGCATCTCCGCAATTCCACCTGCGAAGCCTCCGCTCATTCCAGCTACCCCGTCCACTTCGACAGCAGCAAGTCCTGCAATGACCTCAATGACTTCCGGTGCAATCTGTATGGTGCCGATGTCGGTCTTCTCATAATCAGCAGCTACAATACTCATGTTCTTCGTACACCTCCTTAATAGTTGCGCTGTTCTCGGTCTCCGAGACCGAGCCTTGATCCGCATCTTATTTCTATACTATAGCATTCGAAGCCAATTATGACAAACGGATGTCATCTTCATGAGCATCTGCTTCATGCTTGTATCTACTCTGTTATTGGACCAGCTAGCGGGTCGTTCACATCGTACTCTTCGAGGAACTTGATGTCGAAGCTGCCATCAATGAACTTCGGGTGATTGAGAAGCTTCAGATGGAATGGAATGGTAGTCCGAATGCCTTCAATCGCGAATTCTGACAGTGCGCGCTTCATACGCGCTATCGCTTCCTCACGGGTAGCTCCCCATACGATGAGCTTGGCAATCATAGAATCGTAATGAGGTGAGATCGTGTAGCCCGGATAGACTGCGCTGTCTACCCTGACGCCTGCTCCGCCTGGCGGCAAGTAGAATGGAATATGTCCTGCTGATGGCATGAAGTTGCGATCAGGATCTTCCGCATTAATGCGGCATTCCATGGACCAGCCGTTCACCTTCAGATCCTCTTGCTTGAAGGAGAGCGGATTGCCTTCAGCAACCGAGATCATCTCCTTGATCAGATCGACATTCGTAATCATCTCAGTAACGGGATGCTCCACCTGGATCCGAGTATTCATCTCCATGAAGTAGAAGTTGTCGTCGGGACCGAGGAGGAATTCGAGCGTGCCTGCGCCGGAATATTGAACGGCCAGTGCAGCTCTTACCGCAGCTTGGCCCATACGGGCTCTAACACCTGGATTCAGTACAGGACACGGGGCTTCTTCGACGAGCTTCTGTCGTCTCCGCTGAACCGAGCAGTCACGCTCGAACAGATGCACAGCGTTGCCATGCTTGTCGGCCATAATCTGAATCTCTACGTGCTTCATCCCAGTAAGGAACTTCTCCAGATAGACGCCGGAGTTGCCGAACGCCTTCTGAGCTTCCTGCTGAGCGTTCGTAATCTGCTGAATAAGAGCAGCCTCATCCTCAGCAATACGAATTCCCTTGCCCCCGCCGCCGGCAGTTGCCTTAATAATTACGGGATAGCCAATCTGTCTAGCGACTCGAATCGCATCATCCAGATCCTCTACAAGCCCGTCGGATCCAGGTATAACCGGTACATCTGCATCCTTCATCGTCTGCTTCGCTACAGCCTTGTCGCCCATCTTCGAGATAGCTTCAGGAGACGGACCTACGAAGGTGATGTTGCACGATTCGCAGATCTCGGCGAAGTCTGCATTCTCCGCTAGGAAGCCGTAGCCAGGATGAATGGCATCGCAGCCTGTAAGCGTAGCGACACTCATAATATTCGTCAGGTTGAGATAGCTGTCCTTAGAAGCAATGGGACCAATGCAATAGGCTTCGTCTGCAAGACGGACATGCAACGACTCTCGGTCTGCTTCAGAGTATACGGCAACCGTAGAGATGCCAAGCTCTCGGCAAGCACGAATAATACGGACAGCAATCTCGCCTCTGTTCGCAATTAATAATTTGTGGAATTTCACGTTGTGACCCCTTTCTCAGCAAGCGGGTTCCTCGAGTTGAGGACCCTAATTATTCCGGCTTGACGAGGAACAGCGGCTGGCCGAACTCGATAAGTTGTCCATTCTCAACCAGAACTTCTACAATCTCTCCGCGCACTTCCGCTTCAAGCTCGTTCATCAGCTTCATCGCTTCAAGAATACAGACGACGCTCTTCTCATGCACACGGTCTCCAACCTGAACGAAGGCTGCTGCCTCTGGTGATGGAGAACTGTAGAATGTGCCTACCATTGGAGATAGAATCTGATGGAGATTGTCTGTTGCTGCACTGCGGGAAGGCGCAGGCGCTGCAGAGGAATCGGCTGCTGCAGGCACATATTGAGCAGCTGGTGCAGGTGCTGGTGCCGGTGAATATGTATGCGTAAGCGGGGCAGCTTGTACGGTAACCACTTCCGTCTTGCCTGGTTTTCTGATCATCAGGCGCGCCCCTTCATTTTCAATCTCCAGCTCATGAACGGAGGTTTGGTCAACCAATTTGATTAACTCTTTTATCTCGCTCAATTTGAACATGAATAATTTCACTCCTTAGCATCTTGGGAAGCATGTTGTAGTCCGATTCAAGCAGGAACGGCTGCCGCCGTTCTCTCGTGGCAGTTCAGGTCCTTTAGACCCATTCTTCCACATAACGTAGAACATTATATCACAAACCTACTTTAGGCAAGAAGCTATTTTTTTCACCGGATATCTTCGCAATGCATACAGAAGAGCCCTCGTCCGGCAGCGGAAGCTGTCGCCGAGGGCTCTATGGGACTAACTCTGGGGAGCGATATATTGCACGGATACTTGACCCGCATCGACATCAAGGGTCTCCATGACCAGGTCAATGATGACTGCCGCCTGCTTCGGCTCGAGCTTCTCACTCTCAACGACAACCTTGAAGCTCTCATTGTCCAGCTCCTGTACGACTGCGGTGCCGAACTGCTTAATAAGCTCTTCTTCAATGCTCGTGATCTTCGTCGTCTTCTCCTCGAGCTGCTCCAGCTGCTTCACGACCGGATTCGATTCCTCGTCCAGTGTCTTGCCCGTATCCGCGATGCTTGCCATCAGCTTGTCTTGCAGCTCCGAGTTCGCCTGATCCCGCTTGTATTGCAGCTCGTCGAACACATTCGTCGTCAGTATACCCGATTCCTCGTACTGCTTCAGCACTTCCTCATCCGACTTGGCGGTCGTCTTGTCCCCTGCCGCTTCCTGCTTATCGGGCTTGGCATCTGCAGCCTTGTCGGCTTCTGTGCCTGTCTCGACTCGGTCGACCACGATCTGACCGCCCTCCCCCTTGTCGGCAGCTGCTTCAGTGGCATCCTTAACGGATTGCTCGGTCTGGGTACCGTCTGTCAATACGTCCGGAGCGTTCACATCCTCAGTGAACAGATAATAGGCAGATAGAATGACCATTAAGCTCAACATAGATACCAGCCAGATCGTTTGTCTCTTCGTATTCATCTCTTATTCCTCCTCATAATAGGCAAGTTGCCTTAGTGAATGATGCTACTGCTTTCGCGGGACGATGGAGATACGGCTCGCTCCCACGTTGACGCCCTTCTCTACCGCGTCCATCATAATTTTCCTTACCGTTCCATTCTCAGCGCCGTTCGCTACAATTAAGATTCCACGGATTCGGGGATTGATCTTCTTCGTGATGTAGGGCTGCTTGTTGCCGGCCACTTCGTAGATGACAAAATTGCCTTCTCTTGTTTTAGAGGTGATGTACCTCTTCCCCCCGTTTTTATCCACTTCATCTGTAATGGAATTGGTCTCTTTGATCCCTTCCAGGAGAACAATCTCTTCTGTTGAATCAATCGTCACAAGTACATCAACCGTTCCGACCCCCGCGATTTTCTCAAGGATCCCCTTCAGCCTGCTCTCAATAGGATGCTCTAGTGCTTCGAAGTCGCTCACTTCCGGCTCTCCGCCCCATGCCGCTTCATCCTGCGGAGTGGGATTCGCTTGCTGGTCCGTCGGCAGCACTTCCTTCACGTTCAGGAAGGAGTTCAAGACCATGAGCGCAGCGCCAATGCACCCGACGATGAGCAGCAGCCTTAAGGTGTTCACTCGCTTCGGCCCGCCAGGTCCGCCTCCGACGAGTGACTCCAGACCCTTCAGCCACTTGGCCATGAACACTTCCCCCTCTCCTTATATCCTCAGCTCGGTGCTGCCGCTTGCCTGACTTGTACCCGTCCAGGCGACACGCTCCAACCTTCCATCAGCACTCTCTTAATCTCGAGAGCTTGCTCTTCCTGAGCGGGTGCCCATGCCGGCTGTGCAGCGGGTGTCTGTTCACCCTCATCCTGATCCATGGAGACAGCTTCATCAATGGACACAGGCTCTACAGGCTCCACAGGCTCTACGTTCACTTCATCCTGTGAAGAGGTGTCTGCAGCTGCAGCGGATTCGGCGTCAAGCGTAACGACTACCGCAGCTATATAGGCGGCTGTTCCTCCCTGCTGCTCTTCCCAGCCTAGCTCAACCTCTACCGTACTGACCCGCCCAGCTGCCCTTGAATTCAGCTCCTGCAGCATAGCCCCCTCGACCTTCTGCTCGGTCAGCTCTGCAGCGGCTCTGCTCTGTCTTCCCTTCAACTCTTCCGCACTCTTCTGTATGTCATCGAGGCTCGGCATCCTGATATCCCGAGTCACCTCGTTCTTGTCCCACAGCTCTATCCCTTCCTGCAGCTTCGTATCGAGATCGCCTTGGAGCAGCCGCAGAATCGGAGACATGATCGTCAGGAGGATGAACAGGCCGACTACAAGTCTGGCGTAACGCTGCATCGCCTTGTTCGGCAGCAGCAGCTCAACGAATACTGCCAGCAGAATGACGGCAATGATGTCTCTCAGCCATTCGCTCAGCCAGCCAAGCATGAATCCTCCTCCCTTCCTTACCGAATCATGACGGCTGCATTGCCGGCGGTTAAGATGATGGTAACGGCCAGGAAGAACATGAGCCCGACGGCAGCCAGAGCAGCGAATACATAGATCATGGTCTTCCCGATCGTGCGCAGACAGTCGACAATCGGCGAATCGCCCAGCGGCTGCATAATCGCTCCTGCAACGTTATAGATGAGGGCAAGCGTTAAGATCTTGACCGCTGGGAAGGCGCATAGGAACAAGAGGATAATGACCCCGGCGAGCCCGATTGCATTCTTCGCGAGCAGTGAGGCTGAGATGACCGTGTCAGCTGCGTCCGAGAACATTCGGCCGACGACCGGCACGAAGTTGCCGGTTACGAACTTCGCCGTTCGGAGAGTGACTCCGTCGGTGACCGAACCGGTTGCCCCCTGCACCGAGATGACCCCCAGGAATACCGTCAGCATGACACCCATCGTGCCCACCGCGATATTGCGAAGCAGGTTCGCAAGCTGAGTCACCTTGAACTTATCCGTCAGCGAGCTGACGATATGCAGGACAGCGGAGAAGAACAAGAGCGGGAACACAACCGTATAGATTAGGGTGCCAACCGCATGGATCATGAAAATAATCAAAGGATGAAGAACCGATACGGTCACGACATTGCCCATCGATGCCAGAAGCGTCAGGAGCAGCGGAACCATTGCCATCATGAACTGAATCATGGAGGTAATCGCATCCTGTGCGTAGCCAATGGCTACGTGGAAGGAGTTGACAGCAATGATGACTAGAACCATGTAAGCAATCGAATAGGCTACCTTAGAGACGGCATTCCTCTCGAACGCATTCTGAAGCGTCTCCAGCACCATGCTGAACACCGTGAGCATGACAATCGATACCATCAGCTTGCCGTTGTACATCACTTCCTTCAAGAAGTAGTGAAGGATGCCGGTGAGCACCGTCTGCAGCTTCAGCCCTTCACCGCCGGGTGTAATCATCTCCAAGAAGCTTGGCATATCCGACCCTGGAAAAAAACCTCCGTACTGCTCCTTAAGCTGGCTCCAATAGGACTCGACTGCATCAGTCTGAGCCCCTTCGAGCTGCGATACGGCCACTTCCCCAGGTGCGGGGGGCTGTCCATTCCCAGCCGTGGACAGAGACTGCTCGTCCGGTGCAGCCAGCACGGCAATTGACGCGGCTGCTGCTGGAGCTGGCATAAGCAAGATCAGCAGCAGGATCGTTAGAGCTGCAAGCCACAATCTTCCTGCACTCCTCATCCGCTACCGCTTCCCGTCGGCAGCAGACCGATAACCGTCTCTACGATTACGCTTAGAATCGGCACAGCCAGCACTAGGATGAGCACCTTGCCGGCGAACTCAATTTTGGAGGCAATGCTCTCTTGCCCCGCATCTCTTACGATCTGAGCGCCGAATTCTGCGATGTAGGCGATTCCGATGATTTTCAGAATGGTCTGCAAGTAGATGGATGGGATGCCTGAGCGGTCAGCGAGCTCCTGCAGCACGGCGATAACCGTCTCGATCTTGCCGATTAGGAAGAGGAAGATGAACAGACCGGTGAAGGCAGCAAGCAGGAAGGCGAACATCGGCTTCTGCTCTCGTACGACTAGGATAAGGACGGTTGCGATTAGACCGAGCCCGACGACCTGAATGATCTCCATTGCTAACACCTGCCTGCTTGCCCCGTCTGCCTGCGGCAGCCAGCTTGGATTGTAGTTACTGGAATAAGAAGATTGTCTTAATCTCCTGGAACAGCTCGTTCAGCAATCGAATAACCATGAAGAGAACGACGACGAAGCCTATCAATGTGACCCAGTGCGCCATATCCTCCTTGCCCATCTGCTTAAGAACCGTGTGAATCATCGCTATGATGATTCCGATTCCAGCAATCTGGAATATGGCGCTGACGTCCATGTTCATGTATGCGGCACCTCACTAGACCATCAGAATAACGAAAAGCACGGCAGCCAATACGCCTAAGCTTCTCCACATCTTCTCATACCGTGCTTGATCATCCCGCGCTGCATCCTCCTCGGCTCCGAGCTGCAAGACGGCCAGATGGATATGCTTCAGCTGATCATCCTTGTCACTGATGCCGAGGGAGCTCCCCAGTCTCAGCAGCACGGCCAGCTCAGGCTCACGCATCGCTGTAGCCGGCCATCCGCTCTTCATCGCCTGGCCCCAGCTCTGCTGGAACGTGAGCTCGTCCTCACCCTGTATGCCTGAGGCCGCCTGAGAGAAGAGGCTTCGCAGCGGCTCTGTAAGCACCCCTGCCGTTCGATTGAGCGCTTCAGGAAGAGGCGTGCGGCCATAGCCGATCTCCGTCTCGAGCCGCTGAAGCGCATGAATGAGCTGGCGAAGATGTCTGGGGCGAGCAGCGTAGCGTGCGGCCTGGTAGAAGCCGATCATCGTGCCGGCGAAGAGGACAAGGACAGCTCCCAGCAGCTTCATCATGAGGATTCGCCTCGGATGCTGCCAATCATCGTACGCTCCGTCAGGGACGTCGGCTCACGTGCAGCGCCGGGAGCGGGCCTTGCGAGCAAGGAGATCGGAACGACACGATGAATGATACCCTCGGCTGTCCGTCTCAGCTCCACTATGACTTGGAAGGTCCCGTCCTCGAGCAGCCTTCGAAGCACCGGCCGCCCCTTCGCGTCCGCAAGATCATACGCATGCGCAGTCGCTATGACGCTAACTCCGGCATGGCTTGCTTCTCGAAGAGCCTCCCCGTCCTCTGGCCGCCCAATCTCATCAGCAATGATAACCTCGGGCGACATTGAACGAAGCATCATCATCATCCCCTCCGCCTTGGGACAAGCATCCATGACATCGGTGCGAGGACCGACATCGAACGTCGGTATGCCTCTTACCGAGGCCGCGATCTCCGAACGCTCGTCCACGATGCCAACCTTCCGGCCCTGCCAGCCGGCAGCGGCGGGATGAATCCATTGACCGCTCGACACCGCTCTGGCAACATCCCGAATTAACGTTGTCTTGCCTTGCTGCGGAGGGGCCAGGATCAGAGCTGATTGCACCGTCCTGCGCTTCAGATCAAGCAGCTTGGGCAGAAGCCCGCTTGCTGCTCCAACCACCTCTCTTGCGATGCGAATGTTGAAGGCGCCAATATCGCGGATACCGCGGACGCTGCCCGCATCCAGCACGGTACGGCCGGCTAGTCCGATTCGATGGCCCCCAGATACGGTGATGTACCCTCTGCGAAGCTCTTCCTCCATCGCATAGAGAGAATAGTTCGTCATTCTCTCGAGCAGCTTGCGGCACACATCAGATGTGGGCCGATAAGCCCCTTCCGGCGTCAGCCGCAAGCTGCCGTCCGCTGCGGTGAATCGGGACATTCCTGCGTAGCCTATCTCCAGCGGTCGATCTTCACGTATTCTTATCTCCTCCAGCTGTTCTTGCGCCGAGCCGGGCATCCGCTCGAGCACCGCCTTCAGTTCCAGCGGCAGCAAGTGCGCCACGCGTGTCAGCATAGGCTCATCAACTCCTGGGTGTATGTCCTCATTGCAAGCTTCCTAATGCCGCCAGAGGACGGCGACATCCGCTTCAACTAGGTCTATGCCCTATATATATGCCTCGCAAGTGAAGATATGTCTCTCTTATTCGATTAATTGCTAGAGTGGGAGATTCCATCTACTCTACTTCTTAAGAATGCCAATCATGAGGAAGGTTATCCCTGCTGCTACCCACAGGAACTTGTCGAGCGACAGCTTATCAGACAACCCTACTAAGCCGATGGTAGTCGTTGCAATGAGAATGAGAGGGCCTACAAGTGCTAGGGAAGAGTTGACGACGAGCGCCTTGTCAATCTGATTAAGCCGCAGCATGAGGAGCGCAGCGCAGATCTCTATCGTGCCGGACATCAGTCTCAGTGACGCCATGCTCATGACGACCTTGTTAATCATGCTATGATCACCTCCAGATTAGAGTGGCTTGCCATAGTACTAGCCTATGCTGGACAGGTGGCTATTCATGCCGGGCACATGCCTATGCTCGCTTGCATATATTGCTTGCAGGATTCTCTACTTCACCATAAGCGAGGAGATTATAACGATGAATAAGCCATTGGCAGGACCTTGGCCGGGCAAGCTGATTGACCCGAGCGGCCGGAGACAGCTTGGATGTGCCTCACCCTCCCAAGGCTCGTATGGCTGCCATGAGTACTATGATGAAGCCTCCGGACGGACGATGGTGATCGATAAGGGTATGGGGCTGCATGCTTATCAAGATATGCTGGAGCTCGGAAGCTCTTATATAGATATGATTAAGCTGGGCTTCGGAACGGCCGTGCTCTATCCGACAGATCTGCTGAGACGGAAGATTGAGCTTGCAGCGTTGAAGGGCCTGCTCATCATGCCGGGGGGCACCTTGCTGGAGGCGGCCGTACAGCAAGGGGTTGCTTCGTCCTTGTTCGACAGTATGTGCCAGCTGGGCTTCAGCGGAGTGGAAGTGTCAGACGGCACGATTGAGCTGAGCCGCCGCGTCAGATCCGATCTCATAAGGGAAGGAACTGCCCGCGGACTGTACGTCGTATCGGAGTATGGGAAGAAGAAGGCAGGCTCCGCTGTCAATCCTTATGAACTGGCTGTTACGGCGGAAGCAGACTGGTCCGCAGGCGCTCAATATATAACGGTCGAGGCGAGAGAGTCCGGAGTAGATGTAGGACTCTTCGATGATAAGGGACAATGCCGTGAGGAGCTGCTGAAGCAGATTGAGCTCGCTCTTCCGAATACGAAGCAGCTGATGTGGGAGGCCCCGCTGAAGCAGCAGCAGGTCTATCTGCTGCAGCATTACGGCAGCGGCGTGCATCTAGGCAATATTCCGCCGTCGGAAGTGTTGTCGCTGGAGACGATGAGAAGAGGACTTCGCTCGGATACCTTCTCATTCGGACTGCAGAATGAGCCGATTCATTATATGATCTAGTATGATCTAGCAGAAGGAAGGGAACTCCGTTCATGCATGTGCATGTTGTATCGAGTGTGAATGAAGCAAGTTCAGAGCAGCTTCAGCATCGCACGACTATTGTCATTGATGTGCTTCGTGCGACGAGCACGATTATCGCCGCACTCGCTGCCGGCGCCGCTGGCGTCGTGCCCGTCGAGACGGTCATGGAAGCCAGAGCGCTGCAGCGTGAAGGCGATCTGCTCGGGGGAGAGCGATTCTGCAGACGAATTCCTGGCTTCGAGCTGGGCAACTCCCCCTCTGAATATACGAAGGAGCTTGTGCTCGGCAGACGAATACTGCTGACGACGACGAACGGGACCAGAGCGATTCACAAGTCATTGCGATCGGACCATGTCTTGGCTGGCTCCTTGCTGAATGCTGAAGCCTGTGCGAAGTCGGCGCTGGAGCTGCGCAGAGACATCGTGCTCTTATGCTCAGGCAGCCATGATGAATTCGCCATTGAAGATGGACTATGTGCGGGTCTTCTCTTGAATCATCTAACGAGACTATCTAGCTCCTCTATCGATACCGATGACTTCGGTACAGCTATGCTATCTCTATATAGACACCAAGCAGCCTCCCTGCTAAGTACACTGCTGCAAGGAGCGACCGGCAAGCGGCTGGTGAAGCTGGGACTTAGGCGGGATGTGGAAGTGTGCGCAGCAGCAGATACTTGCTCCGTCGTGCCGAGGCTCGCAGGTGACACGATGATCTGCTCCCTGACATAACGAAGAAGCTCCATCCATACAATGGAAGAGGGCGAATGCTTGTATACCGCCAGAGACAGCGACAGCCGTCTATGAGCTGATACAGCACGCCCCTCTTCGTTGCAGGAAGGAGCTTGAGGAAGATGATTGGGGAGATTATACTAGTCGGATTAATTATTATTGGGTTAATAGGCCGATCGCCTATTATATCCACGGCAGCTTGTCTTCTTCTCATCGTGAAGCTGGTTAACCTGGAGCGTTATCTCCCGGCCATTGAACGTCGCGGACTCGAGCTCGGACTCCTCTTCCTGACCTTCTCCGTGCTTGTGCCATTCGCATCCGGTCGTGTGCAGATGAGAGAGATTACAGCCGCTCTGACCTCTTGGCCGGGCTGGCTCGCGCTGGCAGGCGGAGCGGCTGCTACCTATATTAATGGCAAGGGACTCGAGATGCTGAAGTTCGATCCTCAGCTCGTCGTCGGCCTGGTCATCGGCTCTATTTTTGGTATTGTTTTCCTAAGGGGCATACCGGTTGGTCCGTTAATGGCTGCAGGCATAACTGCCATCTTGTACAAGCTGTTCCGGCTTATTGCTGACCATCTGTAGCGTACGCCAAGAGTACCGCGCAGCCGTAGGCAGGCAGACTGAACCCGGATGCAGCACCCTCGTCGTACGTCCGGCCGTTCAGCACATCCTTCAAGGAGACTGAGGCGAGGAGAGTATTCAGCTCATCCTTAAGGCCAAGCTCCCCTGCTGAATTGTTAATGATGACATAGATGGTCTCCTCCTCCGTCTCCCGGACGAATCCGAAGGCATTCCGTGCCGCATCGGCGAACCATACCCGGAATGTCCCTCTTCGAAGGGCAGGATGGGCGTGGCGAAGAGCAATCATCCGAGCGTAAGTGTCATACATAGACTGGCTTCGGTCGGCTTCCTCCCATAGCATCGGTCTGCGGCAATCCGGGTCATGCTCTCCTTGCATCCCAGCTTCGTCTCCGTAGTAGATCATTGGCATTCCTGGAAAAGCAAGCTGGAACGACACCGCCAGACGCATCCTCGCCTCCGCCGTCCCTTTCGCATCCCAGCCTATACCGCCCTTCATGCACGTCGTCAGGAATCTCTCCGTATCATGGCTGTCAATGAGCTGGAGCATAGCGGCTCCTGCTTGGTCAGTCAGATTCATCAGCATGCGGGTCAGCTGCTCTCCGAACGTCTTCGCATCGATCGTCTGCTTCGCAAAGTAGTCCAGCATCGACTCTCTGAACATGTAGTTCATGACGCCGTCGAATTGATCTCCGCGCAGCCATGGTCCCGCATCATGCATGAACTCACCGAGCAGCAGCAGCTCAGCATCAAGTGACTTCAGCTCCGTGCGCAGCTTCCTCCAGAACTTGGCATCCACCTCATTCGCCACGTCGAACCGCCATCCGTCGATGCCCGTCTCACTCACCCAGTACTTGGCTACCTCAATCATATAATCTCCGGCCGGCTCATGTCCGGTGTTCAGCTTAGGCATGCTGGCGTAATGGTTGCCGAACGTCTCGTACGTGACCGGATCCTGAGTGACCGGGTACGACTCCACGAAGTACCAATCCTTATAAGGGGACTGCTCCCCATTCTTCAGCAAGTGCTGGAAGGCGAAGAACCCGTCACCCGTATGGTTGAACACCGCATCAAGCATGACTCGTATCCCCAGCTTGTGTGCCTCCTTTACAAGCTCCTTCATCGTCTCCTCATCGCCGAAGGAAGGATCCAGCTGATAGTAATCAACGGTATCATACTTGTGATTGGAGTGGGACAGGAAGATCGGAGTCGTGTAGATGAGGTTGACACCAAGCTCCTTCAAGTAAGGAAGCTTATTGATGATTCCTCTCAGGTCGCCTCCGAAGAAGGAGTCCGCTGTCGGTCTTGCCTCAGCCGTCCATGCTTCGGTATGAGGCTGATCATTCGACGTATCCCCGTTGCTGAATCGGTCCGGGAAGATCTGATACACAACCGCATCCTTCACCCAGTCCGGCACAACAGGCAGATCCGCACCGCAAATATAGGGATATTGGAAGGTGGCTGCTTCTTGGCGATTGTCCGCGGCCCCTCGTTCCCCGTACCAGACTGCCGTACCGTCGTGGAACGTGACATGGAACAGATAAGCTAATCGGCGAGTCGGGACATCAATAGTCATCTCATAATAGTCGTGATAGCGGTCACTTCCTGCGTACTCCATGGAAGAGGCTTGCTCTGTCCCAGGCGTGACGTAGCGGTCTCGGTAGAGCACGACCACTTCACGGGCTCCTCCCCTCCTTACCTTCAGTCGCAGCTTCATGGAAGTAGGTGTAACGGGATAGGCATAAGGCGCTTCGCTATGATGGACAATAGAGGCTGGCATAGGTTCATTCCCCTTCGTTATGATATATAGTAGAATCAAGTTGACAAACCGTTTGTCTGGTTTGAGAATCAGCTTTTCGGGAAACCGGTTTCCCTATATGTATAAACTAACATAATGTATCTATTCCTGCAAGGAGGAGAGGGGTGTTCATCCTTGAGTAAAATTACGATTAATGATATTGCTAAGGCTGCACAGGTAGCCAAGTCTACTGTATCCAAGGTAATGAGCGATGCTCCATCTATCTCAGAGGAGACGAAGCGCAAGGTCAGAGCGGTCATGAAGGAGATGAATTACACACCAAGCAGCCTCGCAACCCGGCTAGCCAGGCAGACAAGCTATAACATTGGTGTACTCGTTGATATGACGCGGCGAGAGCAGTATGTTGATCCTTTTTTCTACAGTATTGTTGGCGGAATTCAGAGTGTCATAGGCCCTCTCCATTATGAGCTTACAATGGCTAACGGTAGTGGAGATACGGAAGAAGATCGGTTGTCCTTCGTTAATCGACTCGTGCAGAGCCGCAAGGTGGATGGACTTATTATGAACCATACGCTGCTAAGTGATGCGATCCTTGCTCACCTGCACCAGCTTCGGTTCCCGATTGTCTCCATTGGCGGAATGTGGAGACCCGATGATGTTCCTATCGTCGACATTGATAACCGATTGGGCGGTGAGCTGCTGACCAAGCATCTAGCTGAGCAGGGCCGGACCAAGATTGCGTGGATAGGCGGAGAAGAGCAGGATTATATTCGCCGGAGCAGATATGAAGGCTACTTGAGAGGTCTTGAAGCTTCAGGGCTGGTGCCGATTGACAGCTACAGCAAGCTTGGAAGCTCCGACGAGTATGGCGGGGAGAGGCTGATGGACGAATTACTGGGGCTGGAGGACAGACCCGATGCTGTGATCTGCATGAATAACTATACAGCCTTCGGAGTGCTGAAGGCGCTGAAGAGGGCAGGTGTCTCCATCCCCTCTGAGATCAGCGTCGCTGCCTTCGATAATTATCCGCTGGCTCCATATACGGAACCGCCTCTCACTTGTCTGGAGGTTGACACGTTCGAGCTAGGCATAGAGGCCGCTACGAGACTGATGCAGGTCATTAACGGTTCCTCCTCCGAGAGTAGCCTGGGGGAGCCGCTGCTCCTCCCTCCTACGCTAATTGTTCGGGAGTCATCCGTTCGGCGCCACACCTAAGATTTCTGCTTGTTATCACATCTCTGTAAACATCTCTGTAACACTTAGAGGGCGCTGACTTGAGTGAGATAGGTACTTCGGAATCTCTAATGAGCTCGGCTCTGGCTATATTGGGTGAATAGAGGTACTTTTTACCTCTAATCCACTCCAGATGCTCTGCTTCAAGTGAATAGAGGTACTTTTTACCTCTATTCCACTCCAGATGCTCTGCTTCGAGTGAATAGAGGTACTTTTTACCTCTATTCCACTCCAGATGCTCTGTTTCAAGTGAATAGAGGTACTTTTTACCTCTATTCCACTCCAGATGCTCTGTTTCAAGTGAATAGAGGTACTTTTTACCTCTATTCCACTCCAGATGCGCTGCTTCGAGCGAATAGAGGTACTTTTTACCTCTATTCCACTCCAGATGTGCTACTTTGAGTGAGAGGTGCGTTTGCCCTTATGCACCTCTGCTACCCTTGCAGCCTAAGCTTAGCCAGATCGAATGCCGGGACAAGCCCCGCCTCTGCCGCCCGGCCAAGCAGAGCTTCTATAGCAGCATAACCCTCTTCACCTAAGGCGGCTGAGAACTCATTCACATACAGGTCGATATGAGCCTCGGCTACCTCTGGGGACATCTCTTGAGCATGCTGCATAACGTAGGCTTGCGACGCCGTTGGATGCTCCCAAGCATAATGGACAGATGCCCGTATCCAGCTTGTGATGGCCTCCAAGTCCAGGGAACGACGGGCGATAATCGCACCAAGCGGGATGGGCATTCCCGTATCCGACTCCCACCAGCTGCCGAGATCAGTCAACAGCTGAAGCCCATAATTCGCATAGGTGAATCTAGCTTCATGGATGACTAGTCCAGCATCCACCTGACCATCCCTCACCGCAGGCATAATCTGATCGAACGGCATGACCACAATCTCCAGCGATTCGCCAGGGAGCTGCTGAGCAGCCCAGAGCCGGAACAACAGATAGGCGGTGGATCGTTCACTGGGAACGGCTACTCGCTGTCCTGCCAGCAGAGGATAGACTTCGTGCTGAGCAGCACCAGAAGCTTCTATAATAGCTCCACCACCACCACCAGCTCCGCCTTGCTTAGTCAGCACGAGCGGGCCGCAGCCTCGGCCCAGCGCCCCTCCGCATGGCAGCAGCGCATAGTCGTCGAGCACCCAGGGCAGGGCTGCGTAGGAGATTTTCATAACCTCTGGACCTTCACCCTTAGCGGCAAGGGAGTTCGTAATATCAATATCGGCATAGGTCACATTCAGCTCTGGAGCACCTGGTACGAGACCATGCGCCCAAGCATGGAAGATGAAGGTATCGTTCGGACAAGGGGAGTAAGCCATATTCATAGAAGTACCTCCGGCAATAAGGACGCAGCGTTCTCTAGCATCCTCAGCGCATCTCCGATCCGCCATGCCTCTCGATTCCTGGGGCCAACTTCATTCGAGATGGCTCTCATCTCCAGGAACGGTATACCGAGCTGCTGAGCAGCAGTTGCCGCCCCGAAGCCTTCCATCGCCTCAGCAGCAGCACCAGGCACCCGCTCAGCCAGCAGGGAAGCTGTAGCTGCAGAGCCCGTAACCGTCGTAACCGTAATGATAGCCCCCACCTTCACCCGATACCCTGCTTGTTGCCCTGCAACTGATAACTTCTGCACGATAGGCATGTGCGGCTCCATGACACAAGAACCGAACCCAAGCTCATCCACGCTCATGAAGCCTACCTCAGTCTCTGCACCTAGATCTGCTGCGATGATAGAGCTTGCCAGGACGAGGGAGCCTACCTCAGCTTGTCCAGGGAAGCCTCCGGCGATGCCCGCACTCACAACAAGATCATAAGACCCGCGAGCAAGTGCAGCCGCTGTGCTTGCCGCAGCCGCGGCTGGGCCTACCCCTCCGGCAAGCACGGTGAAGCGTGCTCCTGCAGCACCAATGCCGCGCAGCACCGCTTCTCTCTCTGCCTCTACAGCGGTCACAATAAGTACTTGACGATCATCCTTCACGCACATTCCTCCTAACGGATAATGAGAGAGCGGCCGCTAACCCGGAGGGTAAGCAAGCCGCTCTACATGTAGATCATGAATAGAATAGACAATGATAACGAGTTATCTGCGGTCTTGAGGCCCGCCGACGAAGGCTTGCTCCGTAGTATCGAGGCCATAAGCCGTATGAAGCGCACGAACCACCTCATGCAGAGGCTCTGCTGCGATGACACATGACACCTTGATCTCGGAAGTGCTGACCATCTTAATGGATACGCCGATCTTCGAGATCGCTTCGAACATCGTCGCCGCCACGCCCGGATTGCTGACCATGCCTGCACCGACAATGGATACCTTCACGAGATCCGCTTCTGATGTGGCCTCCAGATAGGACACCTTGCTGCGAATGCCTTCAATGACCGCCAGAGCTCTCTCTCTATCATCTAACGATACCGTGAAGGAGAAGTCCGCCTTCCCATTCTGCACGCCGCTCTGCACGATAATATCGACATCGATTCCGTTCTCAGCGAGCGCTCCGAATACATGAGCAAGCACGCCTGGCACATCTTCAACCCCGAGAATACTAATTCTAGCTACATTCTTGTCAAAAGCGATTCCACGTACGACAATTCCCTGCTCCATGACCGCTTCCTCCTTCACACTAGTCCCTTCATTGTGAGTAAAGCTAGAGCGTACAACCAGCTTCACGTTGTTATGCTTAGCATACTCTACAGCACGCGGATGAAGCACCGCCGCTCCTAAGTGAGCCAGCTCAAGCATCTCATCATACGAGATCTCGTCTAGCTTGCGTGCCACCTTCACAACCCGAGGATCCGTCGAGTAGATCCCGTCTACGTCCGTGTAGATCTCACACATGTCTGCATTAATCGCAGCAGCCAGCGCCACAGCCGTCGTGTCAGATCCCCCGCGGCCGAGCGTCGTAATCTCGCCATCCTCGCTCATCCCTTGGAAGCCTGCCACGATTACGGCGTTGCCGCCTTCAAGCGCCTCGAAGATTCGCTCCGGACGAATGTCAGTAATACGCGCCTTGCTATGGACAGCTTCCGTGCGAATCCCTGCCTGCCACCCCGTTAAGGAGACTGCACGGTCACCAAGCTGGTGTATGGTCATCGACAACAACGCTACCGAGATCTGTTCGCCTGTCGTTAGGAGCATATCCATCTCACGAGCCGGCGGATTCGGGTTAAGCAGCTTCGACTGGTCGATCAATTCATCCGTTGTATCCCCCATTGCAGAGACGACGACTACGATGGAATGACCTTGTTGTTTTCTCTCAATAATACGCCCTGCAACCCGCTGCATCCTCTCAGGTGTGCCTACGGAACTGCCGCCGAACTTCATAACTATCAACGACAAAGCTGACTCACTCCTTAAGCCTTGACATATACATACAAGACCATATTATATCACAACCCAATTCAGCCGGTATACATACCGTTGCAAAAAAAAACCGCCCATAAGGGCGGTCAGTCTGCGTTCATACTTAAGGAAGCTTATGCGCGGGAGATGTACTTGCCCTCGCGGGTATCAATAAGAAGCACGTCGCCTTCATTAATGAAGAGAGGAACTTGAACACTGAGGCCCGTCTCAAGCTTCGCACTCTTCGTAGCGCCAGTAGCCGTGTTGCCCTTAATGCCCGGCTCCGTCTCAACGACCTTCAGCTCCACACTGTTCTGCATCGTGATGCCGATAATCTCGCCATGATAGGAAGCGATGTTCACGTTCATGTTCTCCTTGAGGAAGTTGATCTCCCACTCGAGCTGCTTCTTCTCCAGGTTGAACTGATCATACGTCTCATTGTCCATGAACGTGTATTCATTGCCGGAGTTGTATAGATATTGAACCTCACGGTTCTCAACATGAGCACGGCCAATCGTCTCGCCTGCACGGAAGGTTTTCTCTACCACGTTGCCGTTGCGGAGATTCTTCAGCTTGGAGCGCACGAAGGCTGCCCCTTTGCCTGGCTTAACGTGCTGGAAGTCTAGTACGGTGAAGATATCGGTGTCTACCTCGATGGTCACGCCTGTTTTGAAGTCATTTACTGAGATCACTGCTTGTTTCCTCCCTAATGAGTATGAGAGGCCGGGTTCATCCCGGCCATCTGCCTGTTTGCTTGCCGCTTATCCGAGCGTGATGAGCTCTTTGGGGTAGGCGGTTAATATTTTAATACCGGAGTCCGTTATAACAATATCATCCTCAATACGTACGCCCCCGAAGCCGGGGATATAGATACCAGGTTCAACCGTCACCGTCATGCCGGGGGTTAAAATCGTGTCGCTAAGCTTGGACAAGCGCGGCGCTTCGTGAATCTCCATGCCGAGGCCGTGTCCTGTGCCATGCCCAAAATGATCGCCGTAGCCGTACCGTGTGATGACATCACGTGTGAGCGCATCGGCTTCCTTGCCTGTCATGCCTGGACGAATGTTCGCCAGACAGTGAAGCTGAGCTTCCAGAACGATGTTATAGATGTCCACATGCTTGTCTGATGGCTTGCCTACAACGACTGTGCGAGTCAGATCAGAGCAATAGCCTTGGTAATAAGCGCCGAAGTCGAACTTCACGAACTCATTGACACCGACGATTCGATCACTGGCAACACCGTGAGGCAGCGCTGAGCGTTCTCCAGATGCGACAATCGTATCGAATGACGATGAAGTCGCGCCATGGCTGCGCATGTACACTTCCATCTCGAGAGCAAGATCGCTCTCGCGCATGCCTGGCTTCAGCAGCCCCAGGATGTGTGCGAACGTATCGTCAGCCAGCTTGGCCGCTTCCTGCATAATACGCAGCTCATCTTCATCCTTAATCATTCTTAGCTGCTCAATCAGACCAGACACTGGCCTTAGTGTAATGCCCGGCAGGCTCTTCGTCCACTCTGCATATTCGGCATAGGTGACATGATCCTGCTCGAAGGCGAGCTCCTTAACTCCTGCTGCATCGAGCAGTTCTCTTACCGTCTCGAGCGCCTTGGGAGCATGTTCCACCACTTGATAGCTTGCTGCTTGCTGAGGAGCTTGCGTCATATAACGGAAGTCCGTCAGTAAGTAGTTATTCTGAGGAGTAATGAGCACCATGCCCGATGACCCCGTGAAGCCGCTAATGTACCTTCGATTGACGCTGCTGCCGATCAGGACAGCAGGAATTCCTTGCTTAGCAAGCTGCTCTCTAAGCTGTGTGACACGTGCTGCTGACATAATCGTGTCTCCTCTCTCCTTCAATACCTACCCGGACATCTGCATCTGCAGATGCTGTACAAGCGCCTGCAGGCCTAAGTCATAGCTGTATGCGCCGAATCCGGCAATCTGACCGATTGCGACCGGAGCAATGACCGATACATGACGGAATGCTTCACGCTTGTGAATATTGGAGAGATGAACCTCTACAACCGGCAATCCGACGGAGCTAAGCGCATCTCGCAGCGCGTAGCTGTAGTGGGTGAAGGCGCCGGGATTCATCAGTATGCCGTCGGCTTCGCCATATGAGCTATGTATGCGATCAATGAGCGCTCCTTCATGGTTGGACTGGAAGAACTCGACTTCCACACCCAGCCGGACAGCAGATGCTGTGAGCATCGCTTCTATTGCATCGAGGCTTAAGGTGCCATACACGCCGGGCTCTCGAATGCCGAGCATATTCAGATTGGGACCGTTAAGAACTAGGATCTTGCTCATTCTCGTACCTCCCAGCAGACGTGAACGTTCTAACCTTCCGCCTGCAAAAGTCACTCAACATTCTACCACAAATGTCCTGTGCTTGAGAAGTAGCTACTTCGCTCCAATCGGTTCGCGCGACGCTTCGTCAGTGAACTCGAATGCGACGGAGTAGCCGATGAACAATCCCCATAGCGTAAATACACACGCTTCGGTATACAGTGTGTTCCATCCCGCTTCGGTAATGGGCTTAATGAATCCGAGCAGAGGGCCGATGCCGAGGAATAGCAAAGCCCACCAGAGCAGCCCGTATACGGCGCCTGGCCAAGGACCTCTAAGCTTGCCTAGAACAACCTTATAGAGGAAGGCTGCGACAATGGACAACACAATGAAGGCAGCGATTCCTGCCCCATGCCCCCATCCGGTGCGCAGGAACGACTGCTTCATGAACGGATCCAGCAGCATGCCGGGAAGCACTAGCGTGAACTTCATCTCGAAGAATACCCACCTGACGAATCCCCATATCAATCCTGCGAAGAAGCCAAGCTGCAAGAGGTACAGCCCTGTCTTGGTAGGGTGTGAGCTCTTGTTGGCTTGCTTATTCCCCTTAGCTTGGCCGTTCTGCGAGTGTTCCTTGTTCTCATCTGCCATATGAATCGTCCTCCATGCCCTATTGTGAATGAATTCTATAGGTGTAGTATGTGAAGAAGAAGCTTCCTATAATCATGAAGCGAGACGCTGAGCTCTCGCAATTGCGCAGGAGATCAAGTACAATAGACTCATCTATGCTATCACACACTAATAGGAACTCGTTCGTCCTCTACTGGGCGATACGGCCGTAAGGATGGTGACCGGTCTTGCCGCAAGACTCCAGAAGTATCTACGGAGGACAAGCAGTTATTGAAGGTGTTATGTTCGCAGGCAGACACGTCAATGTAACCGCTGTTCGAAGGAAGAATGAAGACATCGTATTCTATGAAGTTCCGCGCACTCCTCAGAGATGGGTGCAGCGGCTGAAGAAGATTCCAATCTTGCGCGGAGTTGTCGGCATTGTTGAATCCAGCGCGAAGGGCTCCCAGCATCTGAACTTCTCCATGGAAGCCTATGCGGAGGATGAGACGGCAGACAAGGACGCCGCTCAAGCAGGCAGCGTGAGCTCGAATGAGCCGAAGAAGACAGACGAAGGGAAGTCGGGCTGGAGTCTCAGTATGATCGTTGGCGTTGCTGTTGCCGGCGTTCTATCCTTCGTATTCGGCAAGGTGCTCTTTACCGCAGTACCTGCCATTGTCGAGAGCTTATTGTTCGAGGATATGTTCGAGAACAGGGTTGTTCACAACTTGCTTGAAGGACTTATCAAGGTTATTTTCCTACTAGCCTACTTGTACTTCATCTCCTTAACGCCGCTGATCAAGCGGTTGTTCCAATATCACGGGGCTGAGCATAAGGTGATAAGTGCCTATGAAGCCGGAGTGGATCTCACCGTCGATAATGTACAGAAGTTCAGCCGGCTGCATTACCGCTGTGGAAGCTCGTTCCTTATCTTCACAGTTATCGTCGGAGTTATTGTCTACTCCCTGCCGATCTTCAGCTGGGATACGATCTGGGAACGCGTATACATTCGGCTGCTGCTGCTGCCCGTCACACTCGGCATCTCGTATGAAGTGCTTCGGCTAACGAACGCCCTGCGCGATATCCCCCTGCTTCGCTACTTGGGTTACCCCGGGCTGTGGCTGCAGCTGCTTACGACGAAGGAGCCGAACAACGAGCAAGTATCTGTCTCCATCGCTTCCTTCAACCGGATGCGTGAGCTCGATGAGCAGATGGCTCGCTCTTAGTTCATCTAGGATATAACCTTATCTCTCTTGTGAGGGGGTGAATAACATGCTGCGCAAGTGGAGTCCACTTATGATCGGGATGGTCGTCCTAATCGGTATCGGAATCGTCTCCGCGGTCATCAACAACCCAAGCACGTTCATCATTCCTGTCGTTGTACTCGGTGTGATCTTCCTTCTGTACAAGCTTAATCCGGGAGGAGCAAGGTCCCGCAGACCTGTAGTCAAGCCTTCCCCTCGCACAGAGGCGAAGATGAAGGCGAAGAGCCAGCAGGCGCGTAAGAAGCCAGCTCCATTCCGCGTCATCGAAGGCGGCAAGGACGACGACGATCTGCCGAAGTATCATTAGATTGCAGGTAAGCACAAGAACCGTACACCAATTGGTGTACGGTTCTTTGTTGGCCTCAGTGGACGTCTAAGCTGTGTGTATTCTATATCAAGAATGAAGGCGGAATACAATCTCATCTTGCTCGCTGTCGATGACTAGATCATGACCGTCAAGAAACCATATATCATTCTGCTCCATGAAAAACATAATCCCTTGCTCTTGGCTTGTGACAGCGGCATACCTTGGGACATCCTTCATGATTCCAAAGGAATAGGCATCGGAGCTTCCCCCGCTGTAACGGACAAACACGCGAATCTGGTCATTGTCTTGGAATCCCCATTCCAATCTGAATCGCTCGGCGGCCGCAGCTGTTATCGATAACTTCATTAGCCTTGCACCTCTTTCTTATCCGTTTGATCTTATTATGCTGACAGCTGCTTGCATTTGTCAACTGAATGATAAGCGCTTACACCCATGGAAAAAGAGTCCATCTTCCGATAGACTCTTCCGCTTATTCCGTATCCAATTCTGCTCGAATTCCGCGGAGCTCGTCCAGCCGAACCGGCTCCCTGCGGAAGTATTCCACTAACGTCTCAATACAGGTGATGGAATCCCAGCTCAGATGATGCTCAATCCCCTCAACGTCTCGGTAGATGTTCTCCTCTTGAACCCCAATCGTAGAGAGGAATGATTCCAATAGATGATGGCGTTCAACAAGCCGCTTCCCCATCTTCTTCCCCTTGTTCGTGAGCACTAGCCCACGGTACTTCTCATAGATTAAGTAGTTGTCCTTGTCCAGCTTCTGAATCATCTTCGTTACGGAAGAGGGATGAACCTCGAGTCCTTCTGCGATATCCGATACACGGGCGTAGCCCTTCTCATCAATGAGTTTGTAGATTCGTTCTAAGTAGTCTTCCATGCTCGGAGTAGGCACCGAAAGAACCCCCCTAACTTGCTTCTATACCTCGTTATCCTCGGCATTACTCTTAGTATCATACACTGTTATAAGCTTACACTGCAACTTGTTCGCTTGATCTTACCATGACTGACATTCGTCATCCTGTGACAAACTATGCAGGAGTTCACATGAACATCCAGTACGTTCATAACCTGTCAGCAGAACCATGCATGAACGAACTTGGCACCAAGGAATAGGAGGACATCCATGGCAACCACTACACTCGACCGCCCCGCGGCAAGAACACCGAAGAGCCGTCCTTCCTTCGTACCTGAGCTCGTCTACTTCGAGCCGGATGCGCTGGAATATCCGAAGGGCAAGCGCATCTTCGACTGGGTCAAGAGCGAAGGCATTCCCTATCGCATGACGACCTCGCATAACCGGATTACGAATCTTCCCGGCGATACGGAGCTGGAGCAATACAAGATTGCGAAGCGGACACTCGTCGTCGGACTCCGCAAGACATTGAAGTTCGACACCTCTAAGCCGTCTGCAGAGTATGCGATTCCGATTGCAACCGGCTGTATGGCCCACTGCCATTATTGTTATCTGCAGACGACGCTTGGCGCTAAGCCTTATATTCGCGTCTATGTCAACATAGACGACATTACGAATGCTGCTCTAGGGTACATCGAGGAGCGCAAGCCTGAGATTACCCGCTTCGAAGCAGCCTGCACCTCGGACCCTGTCGGGCTGGAGCCCATTACGGGAAGCCTTCGCGAGCTCATTGAATTCATGGCTGAGCAGGAATATGGACGCCTTCGGTTCGTTACGAAGTTCCACCATGTGGATTCCCTGTTGGACTTGAAGCATAACGGCCATACTCGCATTCGCTTCAGCGTCAATGACAAGTATGTCATTAAGAACTTCGAGCCCGCCACCTCTCGCTTCGAAGAGCGTATTGAAGCGGCAGCCAAGGTAGCCAAGGCTGGTTATCCGATGGGCTTCATCATCGCCCCTATTATCTGGCATGATGGGTGGGAGGAAGGCTATGCGGAGCTGATTGAATCACTGGCTGCTGCGCTTCCCAAGGACGCGACGAAGGATCTCACCTTCGAGCTCATTCAGCATCGCTTCACGAAGACGGCGAAGTCCACGATTGAGAAGCGCTACCCGCGCACGAAGCTGGAGATGGATATCGAGAAGCGCAAGTACAAGTGGGGCCGGTGGGGTCAAGGCAAGTATGTCTACCCCACTGAACAAGCAGATGCGCTCCGATTGTTCATCTCGGAGCGCATCTTTGAACATTTTCCACAGGCGACGATTGATTACTTCACTTAGAGGGTTAGAACTTCAGCCACTCTGGCGTAATGAGATTAAGCCAAGCGGTAATCTGGGTCATCTGATCAGTGAATAGCAGAATTCCCATTAGGATCATAATTGCCCCGCCAGTCTTCATCAGCACGTTCGAATACTTCAGTATCCACCGGGCGGACCCGAGGAAGAAGGCTAGTACGAAGAACGGTATAGCGAAGCCGAGCGCGTATGCCGTCGTCAGACCGAACCAGGTGCCCGGCTCGGATGCAGCTAGTGCGAGGATTGCAGTGAGAATCGGGCCCACACAAGGTGACCAACCGGCGGAGAAGCCAATGCCGAAGATGAAGGAGCCCAGGTAGCCGGTTCTCTTCGTTCCTACAGACAGCTTGCGCTCTCGCATGAGCAATTGCGGCTGGAATACGCCGAGCAGGAACAATCCCATGAGCACGATCAAGATAGCTGAGAGCTGTCTGATGATCTGCTGGTATTCACTGAAGAACTCAGCGAACACATTCGTGCTGTAGCCTAGCGAATAATAGACGAGGGAGAAGCCGAGGATGAAGAACAACGTATGCGACATTGTTCGGTTGCGTACATCCTTCGTCCGGTTGTTCTCCTTCAGATCGCTGACCGATATTCCGGTTATGTAAGATAAGTACGAGGGATAGAGCGGCAGGCAGCAAGGCGAGATGAACGATGCTAAGCCTGCGGCAAAAGCTAACCCGATATTCACATTAGACATGGAAGTTCCCCTTCTATAACTGAACGTATCCTTGGCGTCTGACTCAGACGTTATTGGCGATTAGGCATTGCTTGCATGCGTCTGGCTGGTGCAGGGGGCCGGTGCGGCGGGCAGCAAGAGCTCTTCACGTGTCTCTAGGCTGTCTTGAAGCCGCGCCGAACTAGCAGCAAGAGCAGCAGGATGACGATGAGCAGCAGCACAACGGTACCGCCTGGCGCAAGATTCCACACCCCTGCGATAAGCAGGCCGCCTATCATGGCAATCTCGGCTACGACGACTACAGTGATGATGGATTGCCGGAAGCTGCGCGCGACGACAAGGCTGCAAGCTGCTGGAATGGTCAGCAGAGCGGATACGAGCAGCGCTCCAACGATCTTAATGGATGCCGAGATGACAAGCGCCGTTAAGATCGAGATCATCATATTATAATACCGGACAGGCAATCCGCTGACCGCAGCTGCATCCTCGTCGAAGGAGATCAGGAACAATTCCTTCACCTGCGACCAGATGGCAATAAGTACAATTACGGTTACCGCTCCAATGACGATTAGGTCTCGGTTGTTCAGCGTCAAGATGCTGCCGAACAGATAGCTGCTCACATTCGAGGAGAAGCCCTTGCCCATCGTGAACAGAATGGAAGCGAGCGCGACGCCTCCTGACATAATAATAGCAATAGACAGCTCTGCATACGTCTTGTATGCCTTGCGGAGCTTCTCTATTGCGAAGGATGCGGCGATGGCGAAGACCAGTCCGACCGCAACTGGATAGACACCGATTAAGAAGCCAAGCGCTACACCGGCTATGGATACGTGAGACAAGGTGTCTCCAATCATCGCAAGCCGCCGCAGCACGAGGAAGATGCCCATTAATGGCGCTGTTATGCCAATGAGAACTCCCCCAAGCATGGCCCGTTGAAAAAATTCACTCGTTACGATCTCCAAACCCCAACAACCTCTCTTGTCTTCTCCCCATCAGGTACAGATTCTAACTCCTTGCGCAGCCCCTTCAGCCCATGGGTAAGATTCGTCTCCACGCAATTCTCCAGATCATGGGAATGCTTCACATAGAACTTCAGCTTGTTGCTCTGTGCAAGCGGCTCCTGTCCCAGATAGGAGCGTATCATGTCCATGTCATGCGAGACCATGAGGAACGTTATGTTATGATGCTTATGCATATGCTTGATCATATGGAAAAAGCTCTCTTGTGTCTCCGTATCAATGCCGACAGTCGGCTCGTCAAGAATAAGCAGCTTAGGATTATTAATGAGTGCTCTGGCAAGGAACACCCTCTGCTGCTGTCCGCCAGACAGCTGGCCAATCATCTTCGAGCTCAAGTCTTCAATGCCCATTGCATGCAGCGCATCCTCGCACTTCGTATAATCCTCTCTGCTAATGCGGCGGAACAGCCTCCGTCGATTGAACAGACCGGACAGTACGACCTCCCGCACAGTAGCAGGGAACAAGGGATTGAAGGAGTTCTTCTGCGGAACATATCCGATTAGATCCCATTGACGGAACTGGGAGACCGGCTCCCCGAACAATCGAATATTCCCGCTGTCCGGCTTCAACAGACCGACAATCATGCGCAGCAGCGTCGTCTTCCCAGCTCCATTCGAGCCGATTAGACCGACGAAGTCTCTCTCCTTCACGGAGAACTGCAGCTGAGAGATGACGGACTGATGCTGATAGGAGAAGCAGATATCCTCCATGGCTATAATTTCTTGATGGCAGGATAGATCCCTTACGGGAGCTGCCTGCTCGTTCGTTACTAATGGCATTGCTGCACCTCATTTACTTCTTGTCTCTCTTATTGTAATGCCTTCAGCAGATTTTGCAAATTGGCTTCCATGAGTGAGATATAATTCTTGCCTTCCTTCTCCTGCTGGGGAGTAAGCCCTTCGACAGGGTTCAGTACGAGCGTATCGACATTGGCCTCGTTCGCAAGCGTCTTCGCTAATTCATCAGATACCAGCTCTTCGAAGAAAATATACTGCACACCGTTCTCCTTGACGAACTTCGTAATATCGAGCAGGTCCTGCGCCCGCGGCTCTGCGTCAGCAGCAAGTCCCATAATCGGAATCTGATTAAGCCCATAATCACGGGTTAAGTATCCGAAAGCTTGGTGGGACACGACGATATCCTTCCGAGTTGTCGTGGATAGCTGCGATTCAAATTGATGATCCAGAGCAGCAAGCTTGCTCTCCAGCTGCTTGTAGTTCGCCTCGTAGTCCGCTTGGTGCGCGCTGTCTACTTGAATGAGTGAGTTCTTCACATTCTCTGCCATCTTCAGCGCCGACTTCGGACTAACCCAGGTATGCGGATCCACTCCATGCTCGTGATCATGCCCTTCTTCCTCTGCATGTTCTTCGCTCGCATGGTCATCCTTGGCATGCTCTTCGTTCGCGTGTTCTTCGCTCGCATGCTCTTCCTTGGCATGCTCTTCGTCAGCGTGTTCTTCGTCACCCTCGATTAGTTCAATGCCTTCGCTCATCTCAGCTGTCACCAGCTTGGAGTCCTTCGGAAGTCCTTCGAGGAAGTCACTAACCCAGCCTTCCAGCCCTGCTCCGTTATAGAGGAACAGCTGAGCCTTGGATGCCGTGCTCAGATCCTTGCTCTTCGGCGTCCAATCATGCGGCTCCACCCCTGCAGGCACAAGATTAACAGCATGAACATGCTCGCCCCCAATCTGCTCTGCCATATAATAGAGAGGATAGAAGCTAGTCACTACATTCGTCTTGCCTTCTACTAATGAGGAGCTGCTAGAACTGCTGCCGCATCCGGTTATGATGGAGAGAATCAGCACGCTCGCTGCCGCCGTTGCCAAGTATCTCCAAGGTGTTCTAGTAATCTTGTTCATCGCTAGTATAATCTCCTATCTGCATTCGCAATAAAATTCGTAATCGTTACTATTACTATTACGAATAGAATTATACGGGCTCGAGCGCAGAGTGTCAATGATAGGCACTCAGGCAGGTATCTCTGGCTGCACCACCTGTGGTGCATAATTGCACCTTATGACGCTCCATACTCCACGAAGTTCGTCAATGTGGTGCATTATTGCACCTTATCGCGCTCCACGCTCCACGAAGTTCGTCAATGTGGTGCATTATTGCACCTTATGGCGCTCCACGCTCCACGAAGTTCGTCAATGTGGTGCATTATTGCACCTTATCGCGCTCCACGCTCCACGAAGTTCGTCAATGTGGTGCATTATTGCACCTTATCGCGCTCCACGCTTAACTGTGCGATCGTCTCCAATCGACGCGACGAGAAGAAGCACGTCGAATTAACCAAAATGAAGAGGGCAAGCCATATCATGGCCTAGCCCTCTCCTTATCTATCTGTGCCACCCATAAATAATGGCACAGCACTGATTGTACTACTTCACAATCGCACCATTCGGCATGTCGTCCGGTACTGTAGCGAGCGCCAACTGCTCCCCATGTGATGCGGCAAGTATCATGCCTTGGGACAGCTCCCCGCGCAGCTTAACTGGCTTCAGGTTCGTCACGCAGATCACCTTGCGCCCAATCATCTGCTCCGGCGTGTAGAACTTCGCGATGCCAGAGACAACTTGGCGCTGCTCATAGCCCAGATCAAGCTGCAGCTTCAGCAGCTTGTCAGCCTTCTTCACAGGCTCAGCCGCAATGACTTGTGCTACACGCAGCTCTACCTTCATGAAGTCATCGATGCCAATCTCTTCCTTGCTCTCCACATCTGCAAGTGCGCCAGCTGCATCAGACGAAGAGACGGAGACTGGGGCAGATTGTCCTGTAGATTCTCCTGCAGATTGCCCAGCCTGCTCCCCTTGCACGCTGCCGCCACCCATCGCCGCTGCGATGAATGCCGCTTCTTCCGCTGTCTCCAGCCTAGGGAACAGCGGTGCTCCCTTCACAACTCTCGTACCCGCAGGAAGCTGGCCGAAGGTCTTCATGCTATCCCATGCGGTATGCTCACCCTGAGCGATACCTAGCTGCTCCCACATCCCTCTTGGCGCGTGTGTCAAGAACGGCTGCAGCAGGATAGAGACGATCCGCAGCGCTTCCGCCAAGTGAGCCATCACCGATGCCAGCTCTCCGAGCTTCACTTCATCCTTGGCTAGCGTCCACGGCTGAGTCTCATCAATGTACTTATTCGTACGTGAGACGAATTGCCAGATGGCAGTCAGCGCTACGGAGAACTGCATCGTCTCCATAGCCTCTTCAACGGCGGTAACGGTAGCAGCAGCTAACGTCTCAAGCGACTCATCGAAGGAGGTAACTACGCCAGCATAGGCAGGCACCGCTCCCTCGAAGTACTTGTCAATCATCGCTACGGTCCGGTTCAGCAGATTGCCTAGGTCATTGGCTAGATCGAAGTTGATTCTCTCCACGAAGTTCTCCGGAGTGAAGGTGCCGTCCGCACCGAATGGCACTTCACGCAGCAGATAATAGCGAAGGGCATCGAGGCCGTAACGGTCGATCAGCATGACTGGATCAACGACGTTGCCCTTGGACTTGGACATCTTGCCGTCCTTCATGAGCAGCCAGCCATGGGCGAACACCTTCTTCGGCAGCGGCAGATCAAGCGCCATCAGCATGATTGGCCAGTAGATCGTATGGAATCGAACAATCTCCTTGCCTACGAGATGCACATCTGCCGGCCAGAAGTCGCGGTACTTAGCATCCTCTTCGGTTCCATAGCCAAGCGCGGTAATGTAATTGGACAAGGCATCGATCCAGACATAGATGACATGCTTCGGATCTCCCGGCACCTTCACGCCCCAATCGAAGGTCGTCCGTGACACGGCAAGGTCTTCAAGACCCGGCTTGATGAAGTTGTTAATCATCTCATTCTTCCGTGATTCCGGCTGAATGAAGTCCGAATGATCTTCGTAATACTTCAAGAGTCTGTCTGCATACTTGCTCATCCGGAAGAAGTAGCTCTCTTCCTTCACCAGCTCTACCGGCCGTCCGCAATCGGGACAATTCCCATTCACCAGCTGACGCTCCAGGAAGAAGGATTCACAAGGCGTACAGTACCAGCCCTCGTAAGTTCCCTTGTAGATGTCATCCTGCTTCAGCAGCTGATCGAATATGTTCTCCACCACCTGCTTATGCCGCACTTCCGTCGTACGAATGAAGTCATCATTGGAGATCTCGAGCTTCGCCCACAGCTCCTTGATGCCTACAACAATATCATCTACGAATTGCTGAGGAGTCTGATCCTTCTCCTTCGCCTTGCGCTCAATCTTCTGCCCATGCTCATCTGTTCCCGTTAGATACCATACGTTATAGCCGCGCAAGCGCTTGTATCTGGCCATCGCGTCGCCTGCTACCGTCGTATAGGCGTGACCTATGTGCAGCTTGTCACTAGGGTAGTAGATCGGGGTTGTAATGTAAAAGGATGGTTGCTTGTTCGTCATGTCCTTCACGCCTCCTAATCAATGTAAAGCATAAAAAATGCACAAAAAAATCCCGTCCACATGGGACGAGAGTTATCAGCTCACGCGGTACCACCCAAATTCCCTCTGCCAGTCTAGAGCAGAAGCTTCATTGTGCTGTATGTCTACAGCCCATTCATTATCGCCGAATACGCGCCTCCCCTTGCTTGCCAGCATGCAGGCTCTGCTCGAGTAAGGATCCTCCAGGACCATCTTCCTAAGTGAATCAACCTGCCGGCTTCCAGCTGCTTGCCCGGCTCTCTGTCAGGAGCTCTCTTAGTACTTATCCGTTCATTGGACATGTTACGTTCATGAAAATATCCGTATACGACAGAATATACCGTTACCCACCGCCCCTTGTCAAGAAGGCGAATGTCCGCTGTCGTCTTCCTTGAGCGGCGGCACCGGATCATAACCGCCCGGATGCCAAGGATGGCAGCGTGCAATGCGCTTCGCCGCAAGCCAGGAGCCCTTCAGCGCGCCGTGAACCTCCAGCGCTTCAAGCGCATAGGCCGAGCAGGTTGGATAGTACCGACATGAAGGCGGCTTGAGGGGCGAGATTGCTCTCCGGTAGAAGTGAACGGGAGCCTGGAGCACTCTTCTCATCACCATCGTCCGATCCCCCTTTACCGATTAAGACTCCGCTGAGGCGGCTTCCTCCTGCTGGCAGGCCTCGCAATATCCGAACACTTCGAACTTATGCTTCACAACCTTGAACCCTGCAGGCGCTTCGGTCTGATCCATCGGACAGAATGTAATGGGATAGGTCTTGCCGCAGTTCAGACAGATCATATGATGATGATGATCATGCTCCCTGCAATGCAGCTTGAACTTAACGCCTTCCTCGAACACTACTTGCTCCAGTACACCTAGCTCCTCCATCACCCTAAGGTTGCGATAGACGGTGTCGAAGCTAAGGCCGGAGTAATACTTCCCCATATATTCATAGACGTCCTTCGGTGACAGATAGCCTGGCGTATCTGAGAATAGATTCGTCAGTGTCTTCCGTTGGTCGGTAATGCGCAGCCCTTGGCTGGACATCATCTTCAGAATCTCTTCCTTCGTCCTCATGGTGCGCCCCCTAACCGTTCATGGCCATATCAGCTACGAAGCTGGCGGACATCACGAAGAATAGTAGAATCGTGACGGCGATGAGCACATTGCGCCTTCTTACCAATCGACGTACTTGGTCTGGGGCGGCATCCGTCTGCCTGGCTTCAGTAACCGATCGAATGTTGAATAATAGAGTAATAACAGAGACTACAAAAAATAGATTCGCAACAAACCACATCAGCTTCACGCTTGCTTGTCCCTCCATGTCAGGCCATCTTTCATACACACAACTTTATAGGATGGCGGACGCTTTTGCAACGATCACTGGCTCTATCAGCCCCAAAAAAAGCTCCGCCGCTTCGAAAAATCGAAGGGAAGAGCTCCTCATGCCTCAAACTTCATGCCAAAGTCGTTAATCACTCATACAAACCATTGATTAAGAATAACGACGAATAGAATCGTGCTTAAGGCCGCTCCGCCAATGCATAACCATCCTGCACGGAAGCGCTGCTGGAACATACGAACAATGCCGAAGCTCAGCAATCCGAATATGAGCAGCAGGAAAATAACTCCCAGAATAAATAATGTTGCAGATACTTCACTCACATCAACCAAAGTCACGAACGAACACCCCTTATTCCTCTTGTCTATTAGCATTATAAGGGATATTCAGGCCAAGCACCACCGGATAACCTGGACAAATTCGTGACATCCTTATCTAACTGCCGACTGCTCCAAGCCACAATCAACTCCACCTGATTGGCGCTTCATGGTAAGTACGCGTGCCCGGCCGCTTCCGCAGCTTAATCTGCAGCACCCCGTCTTGCACCAGCGCACGGCATCTCCGGGGCTGAACGCGCTTCGGAAGCTTAATCTTCTCCTGCTTGCCTCCAGGCAGTCCATCCAGCCGCACCAGGTCTTCTCGAATGAACAGTCTTAGCTGCTCAGGTTCGGTATTCGCAGGCAAGGTGAACTTCACCACAACGAAGTGATGCGTCTCGAAAAACTGGGCATTCGCAGGCCGCTTCGTGAGAGTCTCGGCTGCTTCAGGCAGTGCTCGGGTCATCATCCGTCCGACGAACTGCTCAATCCAGCCCGGCTCTCGCAGCTTCTCGAATCCTTGCGGCAGCTGCTGTCGCTCCATCCATCGCTCCATCTCATCCCACTTCGAGGCCATGACCTTAACACCTGCCTTCCGCTTCTCCTCCCAGCATATGCGAATCTGGGCGAACGGGATACTTCCTACCAGCATGGCGCAGCTAGCTGGAATACCGCGACCAGCTGGACTTGCTGCCACATAGGCAGGAACCTCTAGGCGAATGCCGCATACGATGGGAGTATGAGCATCTGATTAGAAGGGTGGTTAATCATGCCTTCCGTAGTAGGCTTCGTTAAGATTGTTAGTGTCGGCTCCTCCTCCATCATTCAGTTCGGAGACGCGGTGCAGCTGTCGCCCTCCAGCACTTCCAAGACGTATGCAGGCTCTGGCTCCTTCTTAACCGGAAGCCTCGCCAACTCGAACACCGGCCTGAACGCTACGAATACGATTGATCCTGATCTGCAGGATAATTCTCAGAATGAGGTAGCCAGCGGAGTGAATGTCGTATGAATTGGACCGTTCACCAGAGTATTACGATTCATCAGCTTCGGGTGGACAGCGTGACGAACAGCTCGGTGCTCCAGGTTGGGAGCGCCGGGTCTATTCGTTCCCTATCCCAGTTGTATAATACAGGCGGATTCACCGGACCTGCTCCCGAGCTTGGGGAAGGCTCGCCAACGAGCTTCGTTCCGCTGCCCAATCCCTCCTAATGCTGTGCAGGAAAGGAGATGAACTGCTATGCAGCAGCCGAACAACCCGATGCCCTGGCAGGCTTGGGTACAAGAGGTTCAGCGCTGCCTATCCGAGCAGCAAGCCAAGATTATTGCTTTGGAGAAGCAGCAGCTATTGATGCAGGAACAGCTAAGAGCCTTAGAGAGTAAGCCAACTTATAATATTGAGAGTTTGTCTTATCATTTTGACCAGTTGAAGGTGGAGAAGCTTGAAGGGACGTTGAATATTGGGATGAGCCCGCCTGGCACACAACCATTCGAGCAAGCAGTAGACCAGTATGCCGTGTCGAAGCCGCTTACTTATCCGTCTGCCGCTGCGAATGTGACTCCGCCTGCTGCGCCCTACCCCGCCATTCGGGCTCAGGTAGATGACTATCTGAACAACGAAGCTCCTGCTCGGCTTGCCCAGATTGAACAGGAGCTCTGCCTGCCGCTGGATCCTTACCATCGTCGAATCGTCATTGAAGACATTCGCAAGCAGATGCCGACTAGAATTCAGTATTATATGACATCTCTGAAGGAGAGCAGCTCCTCGGATGCTGGGGAATCGCAGGCGGATGCGATTCTGCAGGCGCAGGTGTCCGCTCGAACGATACGAGATGCAGACCTGGCTATGCAGCAGTATGTTCAGCAGCTATCCCACAATCAAGCGTCTAATGGAGGGGCATTGCCATGATTAAGTTCCATGTCACGAATGACATTCTGTCTGTAGGGCATATCGAGCTGCTTGCCGTGTCCAGTGCGTCCATGCTGCAGATTGGCGATACCGACCGAGTGGTGCTCAGCTCCATGTTCGATACGCCCCCTGAGTCCCTCATCGTAGGTCCGCTCGCGCCGCTCCCCGTCCCTGAAGATGCTCAGAGCGCTGCAGGCGAGAGTGCCGGAGAAGAAGGCGAAGCAGATGAGGCTGCCCAAGATGACAGGTGAGGGCTACTCTATCCGGACGGCGGAGATCGGTATCGTGTATGTCATCTCCGCCTCACAAGCCTCAGTCATTCAGATTGGAGACCGCGCGACTGCAGAAGCTAACCTAAGAGGGGTAGCTGTGCAGCGGGAAGAGGCTCATACTCGTGCTGGCAACGTCTACTTCGAGTCGTATCCGATATTCGACCGTCCTCTGCCCGTGTTAATCGATCCGGAAGGTGAAGCCCAGGAGGTCGTGCCCGTCGAGCGGACGAGTCGGTCCGGATTAATCTGCGTCGGCTGTGTCTCTGTTACGGCAATGAGCTCATCCGCTATCCTACAAGCTGGCAACGGAATGGCCTTCACGGCGGAGTCGCGAATCAGCAATATTAGACAATTCGCCGCCCCTTCTCAGAGGCCCCCGATTGGATGCTGAAGTCAAGGACACTTGTACCCCAAGGCGACTTCCTCCACCTCCTGCGCCTCCCATACCCGGGACATTCGCTGAATTCCGAGTGACCCGGTACAAACGTCCAATACAAATGCACACCTCCGCCATACATTATCAATGTGATCTAACTCATCACCACAACAAACATCAAACAAACACTCAGGAGGTATGTACTGTGGGATATCAACCAGGCGGCGTAGGCGGCGTAGGTAACATGGGACACGGTTGTCATGTTGGAGGTTACGGTTCAGCTGTCGGCATCGTTCTTGTCCTCTTCATTCTGCTCGTAATCATCATTGCAGCAGGCTGCGGATTCGGCGGCTACTAATCACTAACTATACGGCTTAATCAGGGCAGCCCCCAGGTCTTCATGACCTGAGGGGCTGCCCTGCTTCTGTCTGTGTACGCAAAAAAGCGAATCAATTGGGGGTCTATCCCCACACTTGATTCGCTCTCAGTTATTACAAACGTTCCTTACCCCCGCAGCTGCTTAAACTTCGAGGCGTACTTCGACACACTCTGAACGAACGTAGCATGTGACCACGTTAGAGGCGCTACAGACAGCGGAGTCCCGTCATAAGGATTAAGCTGCTCTGGCAATAGCCCGCTCTCCAGCGCGTGGTCTGAGACCCATTGCAGCGTCTCTCTCGGCTCGCGAAGATCCTCCAGACACTTCGCTGCCTCAATCTCATAATTAGCGACCCACAGCGTACAGATAATCCAAGGGTTGCCCGGTACCTTGTCAATCTCCCCGGATTGCTGGAAGTAGTAATCATTCGTATAACGGGCGACGCCGCCAATATGAGTGCGAATCTTGAGCCCTTCCTTGATCGCTTCCATCGTGCGGATGACGCGGCTGTCATCAACCGGCAGCACGCCGAATTCAAGGATGCCGAACATGGAGCTCTCGAGCGTCATATCCTTCACCCAGCGGTTATCCTTCTGAATGAGGCCGCGGGCGAACCTCCCCGAATCCTCATCCCACAGATGAGTAATCATCCCGTGCTTAATCGCTTCGGCTGTATTCTTGTAATGATCGCTGCGCTCATAATCTCCGAACAGCTCCGTGAAGGATGCCGCAGCCATCAGCCCTCCGTATACGGAAGCAGCCGTATACGTCCATATGCCGTATCGCTCCTCCCACAGGTCGTAGCTTGGCTTAGGAAGCGACAGAGAGTGCTCCATATACTGGCTCAGGAACGTCGCGGCCTTGCGGATCAGATTGCTGTACAGCGATTGAGGTAATTCAATCACCTGATGACGGGAGTAATCCCTCCACAGCGCCATCAATACTAAGGCTGTCTCATCCTCTTGAATCGGCAGCCTGCGGCTTCCTTGCACGATATATGGGTGCCAGCTGGAGCCTACCGTTCCATCCGGATTGTACTTATGATACAGATAGCCTTCAGGCGACAGCGCCTGCGCGCAGAAGTGGAAGAATGGCGTAATGACACTCTGGAAGCCCGCCATTGACATCGCATCTGCAATCAGCGCGCCATCCCTAGGCCACATATAGCTGTAGTGATCCCTGTTGTACTGCAGGATGTCGGTGTCATTCGCAGCCAGGATGGCTCCCCGCTCATCGACTTGTGTTCTTACAAGCAGCAAGCTCAGCTTGAACATGCGTACCACATCGCTTGGCAGATCCCCTAGATCGGATTCTGCACGGCGCAGCCAATGCTTCCAGTAGATGACCATACGGCTCAGCAGCTTCTCCGGATGATTCTCCTGAACGTACTGGTTCAGCTCCTTCACCTCTTCAAGATTCTGGCCGATGGACATCCAATAATAGATGGTCTTCTCCCCGCGAGGCGGAACGACAGTGCGGAAGCTAATCGTGCTGTCAACCGATCCTTGGGCAATCGTATTGCCCATCAGGATACCGTCCTCTGCATCCCGCCAAGTGCCTTCCGCGGAGTGGAATCGCTTGATTCCGGTTGAGTACTGCATCATGCCGCCTTCATCGGAGAATCCGTTGAACATGAAGTAATTCGATCGCTTGTAATGGAACAGCGTATGGTTCTCGGGGTAATACGCCGCTGTATCGCCCACCTCAGATCCTTCGATCATGAGATCCTGATGGAAGAACAGCCGGAATTCCTTCGTCTCATCCGTCAGATTACGCACGACTACCCGCTTAATATAGATACATTCCCGTTGATGAATGCCGTCATTCATCTGCAGCTCTACGCCAAGACCCTCATGCTTAGCAATAATATTCGTCACTAGAGAGTCTTCAATATAGCCGAGATCGAAGTGCCAGCCGGGCTCATCCAGCCAAGCGAACTTGCCGGAAGCCCATATGCCAAGCCTGCAATATTGACCGCCAACATGGTTCAGTTGACCGACGAAGGGATAATAGATATCTCGAATATAACAATGCTGATCCAGATTGAGCAGCATCTTGCCGTTGCCGATGACTAGATGACGGGCCATAGTGGTTTCCCCTTTCGATGCGTTAGAAGTTGGGTATATAACGTGAGGTAGGCTCTAGCGGAGCGATTCCAGCCAAGATCCTCCTTGGCCGCGTTATTCACGATTCGCTTCCATACGTCTTCCTTGTAATATAGTGCCAGCGCGCCTCGTATCGTGCGCAGCAGCTCTGCTGCATCATACCCTGGGAATGTGAATCCATTCCCTACTCCTATATATTCATCGTAAGGCTGAACGGTATCCTTAAGTCCGCCAGTCTCTCGTACAATCGGCACAGAGCCGTATCGCAGGGCCAGCAGCTGGCTAAGCCCGCAAGGCTCATGCTTCGATGGCATGAGGTACAGATCCGAACCGGCATAGATTCTTCTTGCCAGCTGGTCACTGAACTCGAACCGGGCCGCTACCTTATCCGGATATCGACTGGCCAGATGATGAAGCAGATTCTCATACCTAGACTCTCCAACACCAAGCACGACTAGCTGCACATCGTCCGCTAGCCACTCATCAGCAATAGACTCTAGCAGGCTGAAGCCCTTGTGCTCAACCAATCGAGTGACCATCGCGAACAGAGGGGTAGATTCAGACTCCGGCAGTCCAAGCTCTCTCTGCAGAGCCAGCTTATTCTTCCGCTTGCGGCCAATAGAGCTGCGGTACGGCGTATGCAGGGCATCGTCGTTCATCGGATCGTATAAGCTCACATCAATACCGTTGCGTATACCAATTAGGTCACAAGATCTGCTCCTCAGCAGCCCGTGCAGTCCCTCCCCGTATTGCTCCTGTTGAATCTCCGCTGCATAGGTCTCGGATACAGTCGTTAGCTTGTCAGCATAGACGAGTCCGCCCTTCAGACAGCTTGCAGACCCGAAGTATTCGAGCCGTTCATGGGAGAATTCCTCGTCTCCCGCTCCGGTCAGCTCCTTAAGCAGTTCAATAGGGAACAGCCCTTGATATTGAAGATTATGAACGGTGAACACCGTCTGAATGGAAGCATAATCGGGCTCGGCAGCATAGCGGGTCTTCAGTAGGAATGGGATCAACCCCGTCTGCCAGTCGTGGCAATGGATAATATCCGGCGAGAAGTCCATCCGGCTCAGCCCTTCCATAACCGCATAACAGAAGAAGACGAATCGCTCGGCATCATCACCATACCCATACAAGCCCTTGCGTCCGAAGTACCATTCGTTATCAATTAGATAATAAATGACGCCGTCCAGCTCTGCCTTAAGTAAGCCGCAATAAGGATTCCTCCAGCCGCCGAAGGCAACCGTATATTCCGCCACCCTCTCGAATCGTCCTAACAGATGCGCCGGCACCTCTGCATAATTGGGAAGAATCACTCTGACCTCGGTGTCCTTACTGTTCAGCATCTTCGGCAGAGCGCCAGTAACATCCGCTAGACCGCCTGTCTTCGCGAGCGGAACAGCTTCGGATGCCGCGAACAATATATTCACAGTAGCTCCCTCCATTCTCCTGACTCTAGCATCTCTATGTATAGCGGCTAGATCACCTTGCGCTTGGCAGCGAGGAATGGCGATGATACAGAACCTTGAATGTCTCTCCCCTGCTCGATTCGAACATCCTTGTCGAGCACCCCGTAATTGACTGAACCATTCACTCCGATCTCGCCGTTCTGCATAATAATGCTGTTCTTAATGACCGCACCCTTGCGAACATGAACGCCTCGGAACAGGACACTGTTAATGACAGTCCCTTCAATCAGACAGCCATTGGCGATAAGTGAGTTGCTGACCAGCGACCCCTCCAGGTATCTAGCCGGAGGCTCGTCCTTCACCTTAGTGAAGATAGGACCTGGCTGGAAGAACAATTGCCGCCACACCTCCGGTGTGAGCAGATTCATATTGTTCTGATAGTAGCTTGATATCGTATTGACAGCTCCAAGATAACCTTCGTACATGTAGCCATAGACGTTGAGCTTATCAATGCGGGAGAAGATGGCATGCCTCACCAGATGATCCTGCCCTTGGGCCAGCGAAGTCTCCACGAGCTCCATGAGCAGATCCTTCTTCATAATGTACATCTCCATGCATGAGATATCGCTCAACATCCGGCCGTAGTGATCCTGTATCGCCGTAATGCGTCCATCGTCCTTCATGTTGACCTTGCGTGTCTTCCCTGTAGTCATTCCCCGCTGCTGCTTGCATACAACCGTGATGTCAGCACCCTTCTCCTCGTGATAGGCAATGACCGGCTCGAAGTCGATGTTACACACCATATGGCTTCTCGTGATGACTACATACTCAAGCGGGCTTCGGTTGAAGTAGTCACGGTGCTGGTAGAAGTGGTACAGGTCGCCGCGGCTAATCTCATGAATATCATCCGTAGCCGGCGGCAGCACGAACAGCCCACTCTGACGGTGGTGCAGATCCCAATGCTTGCCCGATCCCAGATGATCCATGAGGGAGCGGTACTTCGTATGAGCGAACACGGCAACCTTGGAGATACCGGAATTAACCATGCTCGACAAGATGAAGTCAATGAGACGATATCGCGCACCGAACGGCACAGTAGCTAGGCAGCGGCCTCGAGTCAGCGATTCCAGCTCATCTTGTTCGTGAATTAAGTTAATGACACCCATTACCTTCTGCTTCATGGCAGCTCCACCTCCTGCAAGGTATGGAAATTGCTAATATATTCATCACTGGCGACCACGGTAATCGTCTCGTCATCCGGGCTGCCAATCGTTACGCCTTCCTTAATAACGGCCCCTTCGCCAATAATCGCTCGATAGATCTTCGCTCCAGCGCCTATCGTGACATTCGGCATAATAACCGACTCAAAGATGACGCTGTCCACCCCGCTCTGCACGCCGCAGAACAGTACAGAGCGATCTACCTTGCCTTCAATAACACAGCCTTCGTTCACCAGAGACGTAGATACCTCAGCCGTTGCGGACAGATATTGAGCAGGACGATTCGGGCTGACGGAGAAGATTCTCCAGTCCTGATCCCTCAGGTCGAGTCCAGGCTCTCGCTCCAGCAAGTCCATATTCGCTTCCCACAGACTCTCGATCGTCCCAACATCCTTCCAATATCCTCTGAACGAATAGGAATGGAGGTTCCTTCCATCCTTCATCATCGCCGGGATAATGTCCTTGCCGAAGTCATGATTGGAGCCGCGGGTCCCTTCATCTCTCGTCAGATACTTCTGCAAGACGGGCCATGTGAAAATATAAACGCCCATAGATGCTAGATTACTAGTCGGCACCTTAGGCTTCTCTTCAAAGGCAGTAATGCGGTCCTCATCATCGACATGCATGACTCCGAATCGGCTTGCTTCCTTCCAATCCACCTCGATGCCGGCTATTGTTACATCCGCACCGCACTTCTTATGATGAAGAAGCATCTGTTCGTAGTCCATCTTGTAGATGTGATCACCGGAAATAATCAGCACATATTCGGGAGAGTAACTCTCGATATAAGCCATATTCTGATAGATGGCATTGGCCGTGCCCTTATACCAGTCTCCGCCCTTCTTCTTCACATAAGGCGGCAAGATAGCCATGCCTCCGTCTCTCCGATCAAGTCCCCAAGGACTTCCGATGCCAAGATAACGGTTCAATTCAAGTGGTTGGTATTGGGTGAGTACGCCAACGGTGTCAATGCCCGAATGCGTGCAGTTGCTGAGGGTAAAGTCAATAATGCGGTATTTCCCGCCGAAGTGAACAGCCGGCTTCGCGACATCTTTCGTCAGAACGCCGAGCCTCTTCCCTTCACCTCCGGCGAGCAGCATAGCGATCATTTCTTTTCGGCCCATGACACCAACTCCTTATCAATGTAGGTCCCCGAATCTAGGGTTGATAGAATGGTACGGTAGGTAAGGGGATTAATGCGGAATAACTGGTATTGCTTCGTCGGTCTGCGAGTACTTGCGATGATGAGTGGAGAGGAACTTGAATATTCTGGGGCCATTGGCTGCTTCATGCTTATCCAATGGATAACCATATTATACATGGGGATAAGAGAAATTGACACCCTGTTTTCTGAAAATTGAGTCAGCTTAACTAACGTCGCAGGGTGTCAAAATCGAAATATGGAATCAGGATAAAAACGGGGTTCTCTCCTCTATATAATAGAGGTCAAGCACATGCATCGCTCGGGTACATGCGGTATAGAACAGCTTCCGCTCGCTCTCTCGCCAGTAGTTGGATGAAGACGCATCATAGATAAGGACAGCATCGAATTCAACTCCCTTAGCCAGATAGGCTGGAATGACGACTACGCCTCCTCCGAATGTAACGGTCTCGCTCTGTATGAGGGTGCATCCTTGAGTCGGACTGAGCCGGTCGAACACCGTTCTGCTCTGCTCAGCCGTCTTGCAGATAACAGCTATAGAGGCATGCCCTGCAGATTGCAGCTCAGCAATCCGTTCCGTCAGAGCTGCCAACATGGCCTCATGGTCCTTAACCTGATTGATGGAAGGCTCATCGCCGCTGCGATTGAAGGGCTCGATGAAGTGGCCGCCCTTCAGCATCTTGCTAGTGAAGGTAATGATCTCCCTGGTAGAGCGGTAGCTTCTTGTCAAGCTGATGCGCTCTGTCTCTTCCTCTCCGTAGAGAGATGACAGCTGTCCAAGACCGTCGTCTGCGGAGGCATGGGTGAAGATTGCTTGGTTCAGGTCGCCTAGCACGGTCATGCGGCTGCGGGGGAATAACCGCTTCAGGAAGTGGAACTGGAACGGCGAATAATCCTGACCCTCATCGATGAACAGATGCCGCACCGCAGAGTTGGTCTGGAACCCCTCCAGCAGCTCCTTCAGCAGCAAGTAGGGAGTCGCATCCTCATAGTAGAGATTCCCGTTATCGAGCGCCAGAATCGTCAGCTCTTCAATCTGTCTCCATCGCTGCAGGTCCACACCCAGCTCCGCCGCCAGGAACGCGCATTCCGGTTCCGTCTTGCTGAACAGCTGTCGATACACCGCTGGCACATCGAGGAACCTCAGCTTCTTAACCCGCCGCCTCAACAGCTTGAACCGCTCCTGCACTAGCGTCGCTGCCAAGCGCTCCTGCTCGCGATCGAAGTCATCGAATGAGCTCTCCGTGAACTGATTCTTCTCCGACAGCTCCTGATAAGCAAGGGTGTACGAGTCTTGATCCAGCAGTTCAATCTCTTCCAATACCCAAGGCTTGCCCCGCTCTTCCTTGCCGAGCCTGGTGAGCTCGCGCAGCAGCCACTCCGTTAATAGCTTCATCCGGTTCGGGATAGAGTAGCTGCGGTCCAGACGGTAGAAGTACTCAGAGATGGCAGAGGCTTCGATAAGCGGCTCTCCTCGGAATACGATGGGCTTGAACACCAGTCCGCTGCTCCCCAATGATCCGGCATACTGTTCAATCACTTGCATGAAGGGCAGACCTGTCTTCAGCCGGATAGCGGTCATCCTCGTGTCATACGCCGGATCCTCCATCCCCGTCAGTGTATATTCCATCTGAGCGAATGGATTCTCCACCTCGAAGGTTCGCCCGAGACGATGCTCCAGATAGCTCTGGTAAGTCGTCTGCTGCATATTCTCCTCACCGAGCTCAGGGAGCACCGTGGATACGTAGCTATTGAACATCGGGTTCGGAGAGAACAGCACGATCTGATCCGCGCGCAGGGTATCCCTGTAGCGGTAGAGCAGATAGGCCACTCTCTGCAGGGCCGCTGACGTCTTCCCGCTGCCCGCTGCGCCCTGGACGACTAACAGACGAGACTCCGTGTTACGAATAATCTGATTCTGCTCCTTCTGAATCGTCGCCACGATACTCTTCATCTGAGAATCGGACTGCTTCCCCAGCACCTCCTGAAGTATCTCATCACCAATCGTCACTCCGGTATCGAACATGCTCCGCAGCACGGTTCCACGAATGACATATTGTCTCTTCAGAGGCATATCTCCCCCTACAGTGCCGGAAGGCGTCTCATACTCAGCCGGTCCAGGTGCGTAATCATAGTATAGAGAGGAGACAGGCGCTCTCCAGTCATAGATGAGGTACTCTTCCTCATCATCGCTTAGGAAGGAACCAATGCCTAGATAGATTCGCTCCGTTACCGATTCGCCCTTCTCCTTGAAGTCTACTCGTCCGAAGTATGGTGAGCTTGCCAGCTTGCGCAGTGTCTTCAGCTGCTTCTCTGCATGACGATATCTCTGCTCACGCTCCTGCAGCACCTCCGCTTGCTGCTTCATGCTGGCATAGGTCTCTGCAGCCTCTGCAGAGTCCTCGAAGTTCACCGTCACATCGTCCCAGAAGTTCGTCCGAATGTCGACGACATCGGTGCGCACCTCTCCAACTTGAGCAGCCAGCACCTCGATACGGTCTTGAATCTGCCTGGAAACTTCCTCCACCCGCTGCTGTTCCTGCTTCCAATCTTGATCTTCCACGCTCATATTGCCGCTCCTTATCACCGATTTACCGCATATATCTTCCCATAATATAGCTTTAACTTTCACTTCACAACCGCAGGGCTGCCATATATAATAGCTAGGGCAGAAATACACATTAGGATAACAGCTTGCACCTCACAGATGCAAGCCGCGGTTCGCGATCTTCCCGCGTTATCAAAACTAGGAGGTTTTTTGTAACGATGTTTAATCTATGGTTTGGGGTTATTTTCATGCTGGTGCACTTCAGCCTGTTCCTGCTCTCCTACCGCCTCTTCGGCAAAGTAGGTGTCTATGCATGGATCGGGATGGCGACAGTGCTGGCTAATATTCAAGTCGTTAAGACGGTAGAGCTTGACCTGGGGCTCACGGCAATTGTCATTACTCTCGGCAATACGATCTACGGAACGATCTATCTCGCTTCCGACTTGCTTAATGAGAAGTATGGCGAGAAGGCCGCCAAGAAAGCGGTCTGGTTCGGCTTCTTCACCCTCATTGCCTCTACAATTATTATGCAGATGGCGCTGCTGTTCAAGCCTGCTGAAGGCGTCGAATTCTCCCTGGAGGCTCATAACGCATTGAGTGCCATATTCGGACTGCTCCCAAGAATTTCGCTCGGCAGTCTATGCGCTTACTTCATTAGTCAGTTCCTGGACGTTAGACTCTACTCCATGCTGAAGCGGGCGTTCCCGAAGCCGGGTCAGCTGTGGATTCGCAATAACGGCTCGACTGTGATCAGTCAGCTCGTGGACACCTTGATCTTCACGACCATTGCATTCGCAGGTGTCTATGAAGGAGAGGTGTGGCTGTCGATCTTCCTGTCGACCTATATCATTAAGTTTATCGTGTCACTCGTATCGACGCCATTCTTATATGCCGCTAGAAGCTTCACCTTCCGAGACGAATAGGATTCACGAGCAATAAGCGGGCACCCCATCTGCCGGGGTGCCCGCTTATGCTAGTTATGAATTACTTCGAAGCAGTGAAGTGCCACGCTATGCTGCGGAAGTCACCATGAAGCTCTGGAACTGGAAGTCCTGCATACATCAGAACATCGCCTCTGTGCTTAGCGCCTGTAGACTGCTCTACGTAGACGCTCGCTGGATCAAGACCCTGCAGCTTAATCCGCTTGAGCGGTTCAACCGGCTCAGCAAGCACCTTCATGAAGAAGACGATGGCTTCATCCTTGCTCTCCGATACATACATCCAAGAAGTCTCATTGCCTTCGAATGGACTTAATATACGATACATATCCCCTTGCTGGGTAAGCGACCGGATGTCCTTGCACGTCTGCACCTGCACCTTGATCAGATCCTTCTCCTCCTGAGAGAGAGCCGTCAGATCCAGCTCGTAGCCGAAGTTGCCGGACAGTGCGACATCTCCGCGCATGGCAAGCGGCGTGCTGCGATGAACTTGGTGGTTCGGTACGGCGGTAACATGCGAGCCCATCGAGCTGGCCGGATAGACAAGGCTCGTTCCATACTGAATCTTGAGACGCTCCACAGCATCCGTGTTATCGCTTGTCCAAGTCTGCGGCATGTAGTAGAGCATACCTGGGTCGAAGCGCCCGCCACCGCCGGAGCAGCTCTCGAACAAGACATGTGGGAAGCGTGTAGTAATCTCCTCCAATACACGATACAGGCCTAACATATAGCGGTGAGCCGTCTCCCGCTGGCGTTCAGCGGGCAGTAGTGCTGAACCGATCTCTGTCATATGACGATTCATGTCCCACTTCACATAGGTGATTGGAGCGGATGCCAATACATCGGATACCGATTGGATGATATAATCCTGCACGTCCGTCCGGGATACATCCAGCACCAGCTGATTCCGCGACAGCGTTCTGCGGCGGTCAGGCACATGCAGGCACCAATCGGGATGGGCCTTGTACAGCTCGCTCTCCGGAGAGATCATCTCCGGCTCGAACCAGAGGCCGAACTCCATGCCAAGATCCTTGACCGCTTGTCCGACGCCGTCAATGCCGCCTGGCAGCTTGGCGCGGTTCACGAACCAATCGCCGAGGGAGGTGGCGTCGTCATTGCGCTTGCCGAACCAGCCGTCATCAAGCACGAACAGCTCAATACCGAGATTCTTGCCTTCTTCCGCGATGCTTAACAGCTTGTCATGGTCGAAGTCGAAGTAAGTCGCTTCCCAGTTGTTCACGAGAATAGGTCGAATAGCATCACGGAACTGACCGCGGCAGAGGCGCGTGCGATATAAGCGATGATACTGGCGCGACATGCCTCCAAGTCCTTCATGTGAATAGACCATCACTACTTCAGGCGTCTGGAACTGCTCTCCCGGATCCAAGAGCCAGTTGAAGTCGAACGGATTAATGCCAACGGATACGCGGGTCGTCTGGAACTGATCCACTTCAACTGAAGCTAGGAAGCTGCCGCTGTATACGAAGCTGAATCCATAGGCATCGCCAGCTTGCTCAGTCGTGCTTGGGTCCACGAGGGCAAGGAACGGATTGTGCTGATGGCTGGACGCCCCCCGCTTGCTCTCCACGGACTGTGTGCCGGCGCGAAGAGGATTCCGATACTGCCAGCGCTCCTTCGCCCACGAGCCTGATAGCTGCACCATGTCATAGTTGTAATGCCCGAAGTCTACGCTCATGCTGAGCGCCCTAAGCAGCCGAACTGGAGTGCTTGATGTGTTGCGGTATTGAACGGACCTCGTAATGGCACCTAGCTCATTGAATACGGTATAGAGAAGAATAGCTTCTAATCCGCCAGCCTCGTCACGGAGAGTGATCTCCAAGGTAGTTGCTTCCCCATCCGATTCCGTATAGGTCGAAGGAAGTCCTTGCAGAGCGGGCTTGCCTTCTAGAATGCGGTGAGAGGCATACTTGAATTCGGCAATTGTCGTTCCATTGTCCAGCTGGAATTGATAAGCCGGCTGACGGAAGTCTGAAGAGCCGAAGCCTGGCAGCTCCTGAGGCAAGTAGTCGAGGGAGAAGTCCTTCTCAACCTCGGTAGTGAAGCCGCGGGAGGCCGTTCCGTTACCAAGCACTCCATCGGTATCTGCAAGCCGTCTGCCCCAGTATAAGTGAGACAGGTAGCCCCGCTCGATTCGAATCATATAGCTCGTCTGCTCAGAGAACAGATGGAAGGTTTGTGTGGATGCATAATACGTAATTCCCATGTTGTGTACCAGCCTCTCTTGGATTAATTCTTCATGTTGGGTTATACGGTACATGTGTAACGTTTCTTATGATATCATGGATAGCGTCATTTGAAATTGACTATATTCGATATTTAATTGTACTTTTCCGATATCATTCAGGAGAGTGTGGGAACGAGCATGGGCATAGAGCAAGAGAGAACATATCCACTAATATCATCAACATCCATTGATGAATTGAACCCTACCGTTCATTGGGCACAGGAGCATCTGCGCGAGCACGGATTCGTCATATCCAGGCAGATCTATGATTTCCAGCTGCTCTATGTCAAGGCAGGAGAGATTAAGCTGAGGCTCGGTGCGAACGGAACGGCCATGACTCTGACCAATGGGCAGCTAGTTCTGCTTCCTGCTGGTATGTATCATCATTATGTTATCGTTAGCGAGCCTGGAGCCGTATTCTTGGGCATTCACTTCGACTTCTACAACGAAGTGGACCTGAGAACCGACGAGGATCTCGTTGTCAGCCTGCCTGTCACGGCAGCGCAGGAATCTCGCTTCTGCAAGCTTCCACACCTGGATGAGCTTGGCGGCAAGCTTCCGTACCTCTATCCTGCACCTCCCCTTCAGACCGTTGCAGTGATGGAGCTTGTTATTCAAGAGTTTTCCCACAAGCGTCCAGGTTATGAACTAGCTTGCAAGGGAATGATGCTGACGATCATCTCGCAGCTGTACCGCCATTCACAGCATCCTCGGATAGAGGTCGCTAAGGCCTATGAAGACGGGATTCGAGCCGCCGCGCGTGAGATTGAGCAGCACTGCTCAGAGGACTGGTCGAATGCTCGAATCGCTGCATTGCTGAACGTGAATGAGGATTATATGGCTCGCTTGTTCCGAAGCACGATGGGGATGAGTCCGAACCGGTATGTACAGTGGGTCCGGCATCAGGGAGCGAAGGAGAGACTGCGCAATACGGAGGATAAGCTGGAGCTGATTGGCAAGAGCGTCGGGTATGAGGATACCGCCTACTTCTGCCGAGTGTTCAAGAAGTGGGAGGGCATGACGGCGGAGACCTATCGCAAGTACTCAAGAATTCTATAGCATTCTGTAACTGTAACGATCTATAAGCTGCCCTAATGTGAGCAAAAAAGCCGCACACCGGCGGCATCTATTCCTTGAAAAACGCAAAAGTGGCGTCCAAAGCTTGCTCTAGCTGAAGGGTTGTTCCTTGGAAGGGATGCACCGCACCAAACGTATGGGTGCCTCCAGCAATCGTCCTATACTTGTGCTGCGGAGCGGCCAGCTGCAGCTGACGGTACCCGTCTACTAGCTGTGAGGAATCCTGATCCCCTTGAATGAGCAAGGCAGGCTGAGCGAGCTCAGACAGCCGCCTGGCTATCGCAAAGCGCTCTAGATGATCCTCAATGTCCTTGAAAAAAGTATAGGAAATCGGCATCTGCTGCTTCGTCCTTGCGTTCTCGATATAAGTGACGCCAGCTTGCTTCGCTTCGTCGGCAGCCGCTTCACCAAGCAGTTGCGGAGAGGCGATGCTGTTCCACACCGCGATGGAACAGACTGCGGAATGCTCCGCTGCGAATATAATCGCATTGCCGCCTCCGCGGCTGTGGCCGAGGAGATGCAGCTTCGCGGAATCGGCCGATGAGGCATGAGGAAGCTTGCCCTGCCGAAGGGCATCCATCACAAGTGCAAGATCCTTCTGCTCCCTGCTATACGTATTGAGAGCGAACTTGTCCAGCTCGTCAAAGTCTCGATCTCTCACTCCGTTGCAGGAGAAGTCGAACAATACGGTATAGAAGCCTCGTTCTGCGAACCAGTCAGCTGTATAAGGGAAGAAGCCCCATCCTGCGAAGGCCTTGAATCCATGGCAGATGATCAAGACGGGCCTACGGACTGCTCCTTCCTGGCGGGACATGCTCACTCTCCCTCGGACGATTAGGTCTTGGCCCGCGGTAAGCTCGAACCGCTCTGTAAGGATAGACATCAATTATTCCCCTCCTATATGACTGGCGAATCCGATATCATCGAGCATCACTCGGCCAGGCCCGCCCTGGAAGCGGAAGGTGATTGAGACAATCTCCTCTGCTTGGACAGCACCGTTGTTCGATCGGAACTTCTCCAGCGGCACTAGATAAGTCTGGAAGACAGGCTCTGTCGACTCCTTGTACTTGTTATCCTTAATGTGATCTTCGAAGGAAGGCAGTATGGTGAACGTCGTATACGGCTGCGGTGGAACAGGCTTCACTTCTTGTAGTGGAAGGGACATGCTCTCCCCTGTGCGACTCGTCAGCTCCATCTCGATCTGCGGAAGCTGATGCTCACCCCGAGCCTTAAGATCCCGCTCCAGATTAGCCATGGAGAAGGATAGTGCTGCAGACTTGCCTCCGCTCTTCGCGAATGCGCTGACTTGCCCCGAAGGGAAGGTTAGCGTATAGCTCCCTCCCGATTCACTCCACTCCAGCTGCACACCTCGCGTCCCCTTCTTCCGGCGGTCGCGGTCGAGTGCGTCCGTCTCTTCCCATATCCGCAGATCTTCACCTGCTGCCTTACCCGAATTCAGCGTGGCAGTGCGCTTGTCACGGTCTTCTTCGAAGCCTGCAAGCAGCGTGAAGGAGCTATCCTCATATCTCGTTATATATTCCGTATCAGGCAACCAGTGCTTCCCAGTCCTGTAATCTTGCATAAGCGCCTTATAACCATCTTCGCCTCGAAGCGTCGCCTCCATGAAGGCGGAGATATACACCTTCGCCGCTTCCCGCTGAGCTTCTCCAGTCATCATGCCTGACTGGTTAAGCAGCAGTCCGCCAGGCAGCTTCTCATCCATGAGCCCCCAGCTCGTGTTGAAGCGGCTGTGGTTCGCTTCAGGCAAGTAGACGGCCGCCTTGAACCGCAGTCCATCCCCTTCACTGAAGGCTGTTCGTATATATTGGCGTTCCCCGTAGAAGTTGTTCACATCGGCATCTCGCGCTCCCTGCAGAGTGAGATAGTTGACATCCTGCAGCTTAGCCGACGTATCGTCCACTTGCTTGTCTGTCGGGGCGAGGGCAACCACGGACTGAATGCGTATCTCCTTCATTGAATCCATCAGATCGGAGTCGTCCTTGAACCAGCGATCAGCATCTGCCGCCATGGCCACGGCTTGCCCTCCACGGGAGTGGCCAATAAGACCAACCTTAGTGAAGTCAATCCGGCCGAACAATGGATTGCCCTCCGTCTGTTCATATGCCTGCAGCTGCTCCAGATGCTTCAGCAGCAGCCAGGCCCGAACCTTCATGTCTTGATTCGGAATGCCTGTCCAGACCGAATAATTAAGGAAGTTCTCGTCCACCGAGACCGCGATGAACCCGCGGCTGGCAAGCAATTCCCCAAGGTAACGATACCCCCCATCAGAGTCATCCTCTGCGAGATGATTGCCGTGTACCATCAAGACTAGAGGATATTCTCCTTCCTCTTGCGGCATCCACACTCGGCCATTAAGCGGCAGCTCGCGCTCATTGAATCCCCACATGGCTTCCCTCAGCCATGGCCACCTTGTAATATATGCTGAAGCATCTACCGATTCGGAATGAAGATCGACCTTGTCATTCCCATCAGAGGCAATCGAATTGTTCCCTCTGCCGTAGGTGAAGGATTCATAGTGGTAAGCCCCCCTCTTCGCCGGGTTATCCAGCCCTCCTGCAGAGCTGTCCTGTGCTGACATTGCAGGTACGGCGTAGTCTCCTTGAAGACCAGCAACATATACTCCGCAAGCAGCTGTTGGGATTAGGACAAGGGAGGAGAGCAGCAGCAGCTTGGTTCGAATAGGAAGTCGCAAGGTCAGCACGAGGTGCAGCAAGCAGCCGACCACGAGCCCTGCGAGGACGACAGCAGCTCCAATCATAATAGACAGAGGTATACTAATATCTGAATAGTAGAACATATAGAACATTACAGTACCCGAATAGAGACTACTGCCAATAAGCCGTCTCGGCATACGAAGTGAAGGCAATAAGCTGAGCAGCGTAGCTACAGCCCAACCAGCCAGCCATGATGCTAACGTATGCACTCCGATTGCTGCCATACAATCGAAGGCTGTACCAAGCCCGGTAGGCATTCCCGCCGCAGCAAGCAGCACCATGACTGAACTAGCTGTCCACACACCGGCAGCTGCAGACCGAGCATAGCCTGTGTCGTATTGGTAACGCATGGCTATCCGCCGCCGCAGTCCACCACGAGCAGGCTTCATAATCTCTTGTAATTCAAGTTGTGATTCCATAGCGTCTCCCTTAGCTTGGCATTGATTCTATCTCTTATTATAAGCGGGCGCCGGGCATCTACCAACCATTCCTTGCAACTTCCTACGAATCACCAACGTTAACATTTATAGGTATTATCCAATCGGGAGGTAACCATGACTTTGTCTATCCCGCGACTTGCAGACAGGCGCATGGATCATGCAAGGATCCGTGAATCACCTCTAAGACTCTCCTTCTATGAAGAGATATACAGCCAACGGCGTGCCTCTCGCTGTTCCACTTCTACTTCCACACCGAAGAAGGCTGTCAGTACAGAGGAAGTCAGGACCTCCTCTGTTCCTCCTGCAGCGAATACGCTCCCTTGCTTCAAGAGCAAGGTGTGGTCGAAGCAAGGCAGAATCTCTTCAATATGGTGGGTAACATAGATGATTGTTGGTGCGTCCGGCTGAGCCGCTACCCCGGCAATCATCCCTAGCAGCTGCTCTCTAGCGAACAAGTCAAGACCCGTGCAAGGCTCGTCCAGAATGAGCAAGCGTGGCTGTGCCATGAGTGCCCTCGCGATGAGAATACGCTGCTTCTCCCCTTGCGACAAGGTGCCGTACTCCCGCTCCATGAGCTCTTCGCAGCCTAGCCTGTGCATTAAGGAGATGGCCTGCACTTCATCTTGACTAGATAAGCTCTCATATATACCGATGCTGGCGAACTTGCCGCTGATGACGACCCGAAGCGCCGTCTCACTCCCGTGCAGCATCTCCTGCATAGAAGTGCTTACCCAGCCAATGCGTTTGCGCAGTTCCCTGAGGTCATATTCACCGAACCGCTTGCCGAGTACGGTCATCTGACCTTCGGTAGGCCAGATATACCCGTTCACCATATTCAGAAGGGTTGTCTTCCCAGAGCCGTTGAGGCCGAGCAAGCACCAGTGCTCTCCCTCCTTCACCGTCCAGTCAATATGTGCAAGAATATCGTGTTGTTCCTGTCGTAAGCTTATATTTTCAGCATGAATAATCAATGGGGAAGCTCTCCTCTCCTGAATGGACGAATTTCGGTCCACTTTCCATTGGAACGGCAATGCTTTACACTAATACATAGACAAGCTAACAAGGCTGGAGTGATATGAATGCAACCGCAGAATATGAAGGCATGGGCACATTTTTTCCTAACGTATAAGTTCGCCTTGGATGAAGTCGAGACGAAGCTGAACATTCTGAATGAAGAATTCCACTTCCTCCATGACTATAACCCCATTGAACATGTGAAGACACGCATCAAGTCGCCTGAGAGTGTCCTTGCGAAGCTTCAGCGCAAGGGGCTGGACATGACGATGGAGCATGCCAAGTCGCATATTCGCGATATCGCGGGAATCCGGGTCATCTGCTCCTTCTCCACAGATATCTATGCCATCTATGATATGATCTCTTCGCATGACGACGTCCGTGTCGTTGAAGTGAAGGATTATGTGAAGCACCCTAAGCCTAACGGCTATCAGAGCCTTCATCTCATCGCTGAGATTCCGGTCTTCCTCACGGACCGTATAGAGAGTGTGCTCGTTGAGATTCAGATTCGTACTATTGCCATGGACTTCTGGGCTAGCTTGGAGCACAAGATCTATTACAAGTTCAACGAGAGCGTTCCCTCCCACATTAGCCAGCAGTTGAAGGAGACGGCTGATATCATCTCCTCACTCGATGCCAGGATGCTGACGCTGAATGAAGAGGTCAAGAATCATAAGCTGATCTCCACGTAGTGGACAGGACGAGATCAGAATAAGGACAGCAGGCGTGCCCCTCAGGGCACCCTGTTGTCCTTATTCGCATCCTCATCGTCTTCGTCCGGCTCACTGCGCATACGCAAGAACTTGTAGCCATTCATAACAACCGTCTTCATAATCGCGTAGAACGGCACGGCTAGCAGCAGCCCGACAATACCGAGAAGACTTCCTGCAACAAGTAGAAGGATGATAATGGTGAGCGGATGGATATCCATCTGCTTGCCCATAATCTGAGGCGAGATGAGATTGCCCTCCAGCTGCTGAGAGATGACAATGACAATCAGCACGTAGAGCACCATCATCGGAGAGTCCGTTAGTGCAATGAGTATAGCAGGCACAGCTGCAATGAAGGCACCCAGATAGGGGATGACATTCGTCAGCATAGCCGTCAGGGCCAGCAGGAACGCATAGTCTATTCCAATAATAAGATAGCCGATGAACAGCATGACACCCACACATAAGGCTACCAGCAGCTGTCCGCGTATGTAGGTAGAGATGGTCGTATCAATCTCGGCGAGCATCGTGCGGCCATGCTTGCGCTTCGCTAGAGGCAGCACCCAGAGCATCCCGCTTGAGATCTTGTCGCTGTCCTTCAATAGATAGAACAGGATGAGCGGGATGGTCACGAGCAGCACAACCAGGTTCGCGATCAGATTAATGAGATATTGCAGGTTCGTTCCTACTACATTCAGGAATTGCATCGCATATTGCGAGAATCGAGCCGTAATCTGATTCAGATCAAGGTCGAGCGAGCTTAAGAATTGGTTAAGCCACTTATCCTCTACAATCTCCTTGCTCCCATCCGTCACGGATTCGATGAAGGTTGGAAGACTCTCGAGCAGCTCCGTGAACTGCCGCTGAATGACAGGCGCTACGAACAGCACCAGCAAGGTAATCATGCAGCCTGCTGCTAGGAAGACGATGAGTATAGCAACTACTCTCGGGACCCTTCGCTCCGTAAGGTCATTAACCATCGGGCGCATGAGGTAGAAGAGTACTCCAGATATGAGGATAGGAGCGAACATGGTCTGGAACAGAACTTGGAGCGGATAGAAGATGAAGTTAATCTTGACGCCTACCCAGATGATGAGGAAGACGAGCAGCACACCATATCCGATTCGAAAAAAACGAGATTGAGGCATTATCCACCGCCCTATACAAGAATTAGCCCGGTTATAAACAAATCGTTCGGTCAGGCTTACTCGACATTATAAGCGATACGGTTATATGATACAATTCGGGATAGGCCATCATTATATAACAATCTAGTTGGGGGTATTCGATCGTGAATCTAGCAATCGGAATTGACATCGGTGGTACCAAAATAGCAGCAGGCATCATAGATGAGAAAGGGACCATCCTAGCGAGCAGCTCACTGCATACGGACTTGACTCAACCTCCTGCGGACATGGTCTCACAGACCGCTCAAGAGATTAAGCAGTTGATTCTAAAAAACGGTATCGATTACACGAAAATTGCAGGCATCGGCATAGGAGCGCCTGGTCCGCTTGATCCTAGAGGCGGCAAGCTGACTTGTCCTCCAAATCTGAAGAGCTGGTGGGACTTCCCGGTTGTACAGCAATTCAGCAACCACTTCACCAATCTGCCGATTCGGATGGAGAATGATGCTACGGCTGCCGCTCTAGCTGAGAAGTGGATTGGCGCCGCTAAGGATTCCGACCACTTCGTGTTCATTACAATTAGTACTGGCATTGGCGCGGGCATCTACCTGCATGGCAAGCTGCTGACTGGATCTACAGGCAACGCAGGAGACGTCGGCCACATGGTCGTAGACCCTTCCGCTGGCACTTGTCTATGTGGACAAGCAGGCTGCTGGGAATGGATTGCCTCGGGGACAGCGATTACCCGTCAAGCATCCGCCCTGTACGGCAGACCCGTCACCTCGAAGGAAGCGTTCGAGCTTGCTGCAGGCGGCGATCCAGAGATGGCTGCACTAGTCGACAAGGTGTTCCGATACATAGGAATGGGCTGCGTCTCCCTCATCAATACGCTCGATCCGGACACCATCGTCATCGGAGGCGGTGTGTCTCAGGTAGGCGAGCCTCTATTCGACGCCGTCCGCCGGTATATCAGCGAGCATGCGCTTAATCCATCGGGCAAGCGAACGGCTGTTGTTCCTGCTGCTCTGCTTCAGAATGCGGGGCTCATCGGGGCGGCTGCACTCGTTCATCAGGGCGATTAGCCTGGCCTCTCTATTCCTGCTAGCAAGGTACGAAGACCAAGCCGCACACTCACATTAAGATCCAGCGCAATACCGAAGCCGCCTCCCTGCTCCAGGGAGGCGAATCCGTGAAGAAGGCTTCTAATTGCTCGAACGATATGAATAGCCATCTCACTGTCCAAGTGATAAGGCTCTAGACAGCCAACAACGAGCTGGACAATCTCTTCTCCATATCCGCTTAACCTCGAGTCGCTTAAGTCCTTCGAACGTAGAATCATCTCATATAGTCCGGGATGATCCCGGACGAATTGGATGTAACCCATGCCTAAGGCTAGAATTGCCTCCTCCCCCACGTTGTCTCCCTTAGCTTCCCTTAATCTTCTTAGGAATTCAATCAAGCTGTACACGGCAACATGAACTCTAAGCTCAGGCAGCCCGCCCACATGGTTATATAGGGAAGGGGAACGAACGCCAAGCTCCTGGGCTACAGAAGCTAACGTTAACTCATCGTAGCCATCCTGATCTGCTCTATTGGCCGCAGCCTTCACGATAATGGTAAGGTCAAGCCCTGCTCTAGGAGACAATGGAATTCACTCCACGCCTCAGCAGACTGCGTTCTGCTCTCGTAATGGCTGTGATTAATGCATACTGAGGCGCGCGTACAAGCTCTCCATGACCAACTGCTAGCAGCGAAGGCCTCAGCTCAAGCAGCTGCTTGGCGCTTGAGATAGCGGAAGCTGCATCCCAGGTAGCCATCGCTGGGAAGGGGAACAGGGGCTGCATATGTCCGGATACCGCGATCCCCCCTCTGGTCTGGAATGCATCGCCAGCCATTAAGTGACCTGTCCGTGAGTGATAGAAGGACATCGACCCCGGTGTATGTCCAGGGGAAGGCACAGTGAGCAGACTACCGATATTCTCACCGCCTTGGAGCAGTACATCAGGTCTTGTGCTCAGCTTCTTCGGAACGGAGCCCTTAATCTTGCCCTGAGACTCACCCTCATCTAATGACAGATCACCTTGAAGCAGTCGATTATCTCTTGCCGACAGATACACTTGAGCTTGTGGCAGCAGCTGCTTCAGTCGATCCAAGGAGCCGACATGATCATCATGGGCATGTGTTAAGACTATTCGAGTAATGGGCTTGCCGATCGCGCCAGCTGCAGCAACAATTCCCTTCCAGCTGTAAGGAAGCGCGGCGTCAATTAAGGTTAGCTCCTTCTCCTCCTCAATCAGATAGCAATTAACCGGGAATAGCCTTGGCATGAAGGTCAATTGATACAATGAACCCTCTTGAATCGTTCTCATCCTATATCCCTCCACATTAACTAATATCATTAGTTTTAGTATAACTAATGCCATTAGTTTATGCAAGATGAGCCTCTCAATAAAAAAAAAATAGCCAGCCTTAGGCAATTGCCTTCGACTGACCATAGGATGAACTTTTACCGCTTACTTATAGGCTGGAAGCCAGTCACCATGCGCTTCAATCAATTCGTCGCACATCGCTACGATATCATCCATAGATATTTCAGCTGCCGTATGAGGATCGAGCATCGCTGCATGGTAGATATGCTCTCGCTTCTTCGTAATGGCAGCTTCAATCGTGAGCAGCTGAGTATTAATATTCGTACGATTCAGCGCCGCGAGCTGCGGAGGCAGGTCACCTACATACGTTGGCGTTACGCCGCTGCGATCGACGAGACAAGGAACTTCAACGACCGCTTCGCGCGGGAGGTTCGTAATGAGGCCAGTATTCATCACGTTGCCGCCGATCTTGAACGGCACGTTCGTCTCAATCGCTTCGAAGATGTAGGAAGCATACTCATGCGAACGCTCATGGGTTAGATTCTGATCATTCACGAGCTCCTCACGCATCTGTGCCCAACGCTCGATCTGCTCCACGCAGCGGCGCGGATATTCGTCCAGCGGGATGTTGAAGCGATCAACCAGCTCAGGGTAGTTGCGCTTGATGAAGTACGGATGATATTCCGCATTATGCTCGGAGGATTCCGTAATATAATGGCCGAACTTCAGCATCATCTCATAGCGGACCATGTCCCAATGCTTCTCCTTCTGCTTCTCCGCAGCAAGCCGCTTAATCTCTGGATACAAGTCCTCTCCATCTCTCGTCACTTCAAGCAGCCAAGCCATATGGTTGATGCCCGCAATCTTCGACTTCACACCAGTCTGATCAATACCGAGGCTGTCGAACAGACCTGGAATACAGGCTTGCACACTATGGCACAGCCCCACCGTCTCTACGCCGCCGTACGTATTCATCACATTGGTCAACACGGCCATCGGATTCGTATAATTCAGGAACAAGGCATCTGGACATACCTCGCGAATATCGGCTGCGAAGTCGAGCATAACAGGTATGGTACGCAGATTTCTGAAAATACCGCCGATCCCAACCGTATCGGCAATCGTCTGACGAAGGCCATACTTCTTCGGAATCTCGAAGTCTGTAATGGTACACGGATCGTAGCCGCCAACTTGAATGGCGTTCACGACGAACTTCGCCCCGCGCAGCGCTTCCTTACGGTCACTGTAAGCTCTCACCGTGCAAGTGCTGCCCGACGTTTCCTTTATATTGCGAAGCATATTCTCTGAATCCTGAAGCCGCTCTTGATTAATATCGAACAGAGCCAGCTCATACCCTTGAAGCGCTGGCGTGAGCATACAATCACCGAGTACATTTTTAGCGAATACCGTGCTTCCCGCACCTAGAAACGTAATTTTAGACATGGTTAGTCTCCTTTTTTAGGAAGATATGTGCTTACCCTCACTATAATTAAATACGCAGATTTCGAGTATGGAAAAAAGCAGAAAGAGTATGGACATTTGTAGTTTCAAAAGTTAATCTAGCAGTAGACGACCAGGGAGGGATTGCTCTGATTAACAGCACCCCGTACAACAACTGCAATAGTATTGCGACTAACTCTGCCCCTTCACACGGGGAATTAACGGCTCTATTCAGCGGTGACGCGAATCCTTACCCCGAACATCAGATCGGCCCTACTATTCATGACTATATTCTCATTCATACCGTGTTCGCCGGGGAAGGCTATTATGAGCTTGCTGGTAAGCGGTATACATGTAGCGCCGGTGATACATTTGTTATTTTCCCAGGAGCCTTGATCACGTATATTGCTGACCCGATTAACCCTTGGCAATATGCCTGGGCAGGCATAGGCGGACATGCGGCTCTATCCGTACTAGCAGCCTTAGGCATCACCCAGGAGCAGCCCATTGTTCATTCTCCGCGCTATCGCAAGCTCAAGGTTCTATATGCAAGATTACGGCAATCCCTAATGACGTATACCCATCCCGCACTAGCCAATCTTGAATCTTCAGGCATCTTGAGACTGCTGCTACATGAGCTTGGACAGGCTAATGCTCAGCACATCGCGCAAGGCTCTGCTCCCCTCTCCGATATTGAGAGGCAGGTGGATCAGGCCATTCGCTGGATGTCGCTGCAGTTCTATCAGGCAATCTCGGTAGAGCATATGGCGAAGTCGTTGGGCTATCATCGAACCCACTTGTCCAAGATGTTCAAGCGCAAGACCGGCAAGTCCCCCATGCAGTATCTGCTTGCTATTCGCATGGAGAAGGCGCAGGAGCTCCTGCTGTCCACTTCCTTGACGATTGACGAGATTGCTTCCTCCGTCGGCTACCAGGATTCTCTATACTTCTCCAAGCAGTTCCGGCAATGGTGCGGACTATCGCCTACCGGCTATCGCAAATTCAAGCTAGAGGAGCTGCAGCATGGATAGATTGACGTTGTTCGATTCACACCTGCTTGATGAAGACTACTGGCCTAAGGTGGATGCGTACTACTTCAAGCAATGGAATGGATACAAGATGACCTGCCATACCCATGAGGGAATGGAGATCATGTATGTCATCTCCGGCACCTGCCGAGTAGATATTGAGCAGCAGGGGAGCAGCAACAGCGTCATTCTCAGCAAGGGGGACTTCATCCTGCTGAATGCTGGAACGCCGCACCGGCTCATGATGGAGGATGAGGTGTCATGCCGCATGCTGAATGTGGAATTCCGCTGGAGGAAGCTCGATAGTCTGCTGCCTTCAATTCGCGTCCTGGCTGCAGAGCAGTCTTCAGTGAGCTCCCTTCTCTCCACTCCCGCTTCCTATGTTGTGCTCCATGATGCGGACGAAGTGTACCAAGCGATGAAGAGTCTGGTGCTCGAGCTTGATTGCAGAGAGCAGCACGGGGGAATGATGGCAGAGCTGCTCCTCTCTCAGCTTCTCATTCGTATAGGCAGATTGCAGGGGGCGACAGCAGCCAGCGGTATGCAGCAATCGAACTACTATGTCCAGCAGACCATCTCCTATCTGCATCAGAACTACGATCGGGATATTCAAGTGAAGGATATTGCCGCTGCCGTCAACCTTCATCCAGGTTATCTGCACCGAATATTCAAGCAGCACACCGAATTGACGATTACAGCCTACTTAACCTCCCTTCGTATCGAGAAGGCGAAGATGCTGCTGCTCCAGACTGACATACCGGTGACCGAGATCTATGATTATGTGGGTGTTGCAAGCAGACAATACTTCCATATGCTGTTCAAGAAGCACACCGCCCTAACTCCGGTTCAATACCGCCATTCCGTCAATACGCATAGATGGATTGGTGATGTGAGTAGTGAGGATAGTTGACAGACGAATTGCAAATGAGTAACGATATTGATAACGCTTCCTCACGAGTGCTTGTTACAATAAGAGCATATAAGACTCTACTGCAAGACAGCCAGGTGTATGGTTCGGGGCGCCCTTGCAAGCGGGAGTCATCCTGAAGGAGGAAGTAATCATGTCATTCAAAGTTACGTTCATTGGAGCTGGAAGCATTGGATTCACGCGAGGATTACTGAAGGATCTGCTGGCAGTGCCAGAATTCAGCAATATTGAGGTCGCCTTCACCGATATTAACCAGCATAATCTGGATATGGTAACCCAGCTGTGCCAGCGGGACATTACAGAGAACGGGTTGTCCATACAGATTCAGGCGACCACCGACCGCAGAGAAGCCCTTAAGGATGCCAAGTATGTGCTGTGCACGATTCGAGTTGGTGGGCTTGAAGCTTTTGCAACGGATGTGGATATTCCCTTGAAGTACGGCGTAGACCAATGTGTTGGCGATACCCTCTGTGCAGGCGGAATTATGTACGGTCAACGAGGCATTGCGGAGATGCTCAGCATCTGCAAGGATATCCGGGAGAATGCCGACCCGAATGTGCTGCTCCTGAATTATGCGAATCCGATGGCGATGCTCACTTGGGCTTGCAACAAGTACGGTGGTGTTCGGACAATTGGCCTGTGTCATGGTGTTCAGCATGGACACCATCAGATTGCTGAAGTGTACGGCTTGAAGCAGGACGAGGTTGACATTATATGTGCTGGTATTAATCATCAGACATGGTATGTACAGATTCGTCACCAAGGCAAGGATCTGACCGGCGGCCTGCTTGAAGCATTCGAGAATCACCCTGATTATGCCAGAACGGAGAAGGTGCGGATCGATATGCTTCGCCGCTTCGGGTACTACAGCACGGAATCCAATGGACACTTAAGTGAATACCTGCCTTGGTATCGCAAGCGCGCCGACGAGATTAAGGATTGGATTGATATGGGCAGTTGGATTAACGGAGAGACCGGCGGTTACTTAAGAGTATGCACCGAAGGGCGTAACTGGTTCGAGACGGACTTCCCGAACTGGATGAAGGACACCCCACTCTCCTATACAGCAGAGGAACGCGGCCATGAACACGGCTCTTATATTATTGAAGGACTGGAGACAGGACGTGTCTACCGCGGACACTTCAATGTCGTCAACAATGGCATTATCTCCAATCTCCCTGATGATGCCATTATAGAGGCGCCTGGCTATGTCGACGGCAACGGAATATCCATGCCGCGTGTAGGTGAGCTCCCTCTAGGCCCAGCCGCCGTATGCAACGTCAGTATCTCCGTACAGCGCCTTGCTGTAGAAGCAGCTGTTCACGGGGATGTTCGATTGCTCCGCCAAGCCTTCATGATGGATCCCCTCGTTGGAGCTGTCTGCAACCCGAAGGAGATCTGGCAGATGGTAGATGAGATGCTTGTGGCAGGAGAGGCCTGGCTGCCGCAATACACCGATGCTATTGAGCAGGCGAAGAAGCGGCTGGCAGCTGGCAACCTCATTCCGACGCGGATTAATGAAGGAGCAGCGAGACTTAAGGTGAAGACGGTTGATGAGATGCAGCAGGACCGCGAAGCAGCCAATAAGCTGGCGGGTGCCTCTGACAAGGGAACAGACCGCGCGGCTGTAGTAGTGGAGCAGTAGTGAATTAGGGTATTGGGGAGGGAGCTGTCGTTAGATAGGACGGCTCTCTTATTTTTATCAATTATACGAATAGCCTCAGGAACTCCTCTATCAGTCTCGTCATTCCACCCAGTCTACCAGATGAGGATTCTCATCAAGAATGGAGTTGTACTGCTCCTTCCAGCCATACTTAGCTTCAGGATCGAGCTGGCTGTAGCGCTTGAACTTCTCCGCTCGGTGCTCCGGATGCGCCCAGCCTAGATGCCTTAATCGCAGAGCGGACAGCTGATGATGAAGCTCGAATATATTCTGAGGATATCGACCGCAATGTTGGGGAGTCTCCTTCCACGTATAGGTGAAGCCTGGCTTATATCGGAGCAGGAACGGTCGATAGTGCAGATGCGCCCTCCAGATGGAATCCTCCCGATACTGTTGCTCATTCCAGAAGTCATACAGCCGGAAGCAATAGAGGTCTACCTCTTGTTGATTCAACAGTACGGGCAGCTCGGTGTGGAACGCAGCTTCGAACATCTCATCCGCATCCAGGTTAAGAATCCACTCCGGCTCTGTCGCTATGGTCTCCTCCCACTGCTGCCGTCTCAGCTCCACTTCATTGCTGAACTTGGACTCCGAATTACGGATGAGCTTGAGCGGAATACCTTGAAGCAGGGTACGGCATAGCTCAGCTGTATCATCCGTGCTTGCATCGTCGATAATAACCGCTTCATCAATGTACTTGCGATGCTCATGAAGTACCCTAGCCAGATACCTGCCGCTCTCATTGCGAACGATCATAGTCAAGGTTAGCTTCGCTCTCTTGCCATTCTGCTTCATATAGTCCATTGCAGCGGGAAGCTCAGAATCCCGGTAGATGTGATAGGCAGGATAATGTGTGTCTACGAAGAGAGGGATGCCCAAGGCTGCAGCTCTTATGCAGAAGTGCCGATCCTCCCCCCAGAATGACAGATTCGGAATCTCGCCATAATGCACACCAGCAACTAGCGCCTCTCTACTCATTAAGGTACAAGCTCCTAGCCCTCCCACCTCATACACGCCCGGTGTTCGCATCCTCAACAAGAATTGTTCGAATCGCTCCTGAACCTCCGTGTCGCTTAGCTTCTCACCTCTTCCCACTTCCCATTGCTTATACTCATCCTTCATCCATACCTGCGGCTGCGGTCTTGCATCTGGTTGCCACTTCGTCCAGAATATCTCGGAGATGATAGGCTTATTGAGGGAGATCAGATGTTGTAAGGTCGGGGGACGAAGGAGCAGGTCGGAGTCGATTAAGAACAAGTAGTCATAGCAGAGGCTGATGGCTTCTTGGATGATTCTGTTCTTCATAGAGGCGACTTGCCAGATTAATTGTTCATTCCAGCAATGGGCCGCTTCTGTTCGAATGTAGATGGATCGGTAGTCAGACTTCCATACGGTCGTATGAGCGGGGAGGAACTGGCTTAGCAGGTCGGAGCTGGCTTCCTCCACGTTGTCGTCAATGAACAAATAATCTACGTGCAAGGATTGGCAGGTTAACCTCTCAAGCGACTGAAGAAATAAACGAAGGATGTCTGCCTTCTGATGAACGGGACTTGCAATCAGCACCCGATTCGTGCATTCAGACATAAGGAGCACCTCACTATGATAGACGGATAATCGTCAAGGCTGCTCCTGCACTATTGCTAAGCAGGGTAACGGCCGCAATTAATCCAAATAACTGCAAAGTAATCGTCGATCCCGCAGCAAGCGTGACAATGACGTCATTATTGTAGGAAGAGAGCGACAGCACGGGGTCAACCGTAGAGGCTAGATTGGGAGTGCCGTTAATAACCAGCCGCGAGCTGGCAAGTACAGCTGCGGTTGTATTGATCTGGTACGTCATGTAATAACGGCCTGCGTTAGCAACGGTGAACGTATCGTTCGCTCCATTAATCGTAATCCCGGTCCCGATATTCTGAGCGTTCGGAAGCGGAACATTCGTGCCGCCAAGAATAACAGCTATTATTCCACCACTCGTGTTGCTTGCAAATGCGGAGGTTTCGGTTAAGCTAACGCCGGTCACTCCTGTCTCGCCGGTTGCTCCTGTTGCACCAGTGGCACCGGTTACTCCGGTCGCTCCTGTTGCGCCTGTTGCGCCAGTCACTCCTGTTGTGCCTGTTGCGCCCGTCGTTCCCGTCAATCCTGTTACACCGGTGACACCCGTCGCTCCTGTTACACCAGTGGCACCGGTTACTCCTGTCTCACCTGTTGCTCCAGTCACTCCTGTCACACCAGTGACTCCCGTCGTTCCTGTTACACCGGTGACACCTGTTGCTCCTGTCTCACCTGTTGCTCCAGTCACTCCTGTCACACCAGTGACTCCCGTCGTTCCTGTTACACCGGTGACACCTGTTGCTCCTGTCTCACCTGTTGCTCCAGTCACTCCTGTCACACCAGTGACACCCGTCGCTCCTGTTACACCAGTGGCACCGGTTACTCCTGTCTCACCTGTCGCTCCAGTAGCACCAGTCACTCCTGTCACACCGGTGACACCCGTCGTTCCTGTTACACCGGTGACACCTGTTGCTCCTGTCTCACCTGTTGCTCCAGTCACTCCTGTCACACCGGTGACTCCCGTCGCTCCTGTTACACCAGTGGCACCTGTTGCTCCTGTCTCACCTGTTGCTCCAGTCACTCCTGTCACACCAGTGACTCCCGTCGCTCCTGTTACACCAGTGGCACCGGTTACTCCTGTCTCACCTGTTGCTCCAGTCACTCCTGTCACACCAGTGACTCCCGTCGTTCCTGTTACACCAGTGGCACCGGTTACTCCTGTCTCACCTGTCGCTCCAGTAGCACCAGTCACTCCTGTTGCACCGGTGGCGGCGGTTGCTCCTGTCTCACCTGTTGCTCCAGTCACTCCTGTCACACCAGTGACACCCGTCGTTCCTGTTACACCATTGGCACCGGTTGCTCCAGTAGCCCCAGTCAATCCAGTTGCTCCAGTTGCTCCAGTCACTCCTGTCACACCGGTGACACCAGTCGCTCCTGTTACACCAGTGGCACCGGTTACTCCTGTCTCACCTGTTGCTCCAGTCACTCCTGTCACACCGGTGACTCCCGTCGTTCCTGTTACACCGGTGGCACCGGTTACTCCTGTCTCACCTGTCGCTCCAGTAGCACCAGTCACTCCTGTTGCACCGGTGACACCCGTCGCTCCTGTTACACCAGTAACCCCGGTTACTCCTGTCTCACCTGTCGCTCCAGTCACTCCTGTCGCACCGGTGACACCCGTCGCGCCTGTTGCTCCTGTCTCACCTGTTGCTCCAGTCACTCCTGTCACACCACTGACACCCGTCGTTCCTGTTACACCAGTGGCACCGGTTACTCCTGTCTCACCTGTCGCTCCAGTAGCACCAGTCACTCCTGTTGCACCGGTGACACCCGTCGCTCCTGTTACACCAGTAACCCCGGTTACTCCTGTCTCACCTGTCGCTCCAGTCACTCCTGTCACACCGGTGACACCCATCGCTCCTGTTACACCAGTGGCACCTGTTACTCCTGTCTCACCTGTTGCTCCAGTCACTCCTGTCACACCAGTGACACCCGTCGTTCCTGTTACACCTGTTGCACCTGTTGCGCCCGTCGTTCCCGTCAATCCTGTTGCTCCAGTCACTCCTGTCACACCGGTTACACCCGTCGCGCCTGTTACACCAGTACCCCCGGTTACTCCTGTCTCACCTGTTGCTCCAGTCACTCCTGTCACACCAGTGACTCCCGTCGCTCCTGTTACACCAGTGCCCCCGGTTGCTCCTGTCTCCCCTGTTGCACCTGACGCACCGGTAGCGCCAGTCACTCCTGTCACTCCAGTTACTCCGGTAGCACCCGTCGTTCCCGTAGTGCCTGTTACACCGGAAGCGCCTGTCGCTCCAGTCAATCCAATATCCCCCGTAACCCCAGTCGCACCGGTTACTCCCGTTACCCCAGCTACACCTGCAACTCCTGCCAATCCAGTCATTCCAGTTGCACCTGTCGCACCAGTTGCACCTGCACCGCTCGCTCCCGTCGCTCCCGTAGCTCCAGTCGCCCCGGTCGAACCAGTTACCCCTGTGTCTCCAGCACCTGGTCCTGTCGGTCCAACTGCGCCAGTAGCCCCCGTTACCCCCATTACGCCAGCTGCACCGGTGGCACCAGTGGCTCCAGTCCCACCGGTCGCTCCAGCTTGACCTTGCAATCCTCCCACACCAGTCTCTCCCTGTGCTCCCGTTGCGCCTACAGCCCCCTGCGCTCCAGTTACACCTGTTGCTCCCCTTCCCCCCTGGGGCCCCGCAGGTCCCGTGCTCCCAGCTTCACCCCGCATACCAGTTGGACCCGTTGCTCCTCTGGCTCCTCTCCCAGCGGTATGCCTGCAGCCGCAGCCGCAATAACGATCAACACATCTAATACCTTGATTCAATTCATGGAGTGAGTGAACGAGCTTCACCTGAGCTTCATCAACCATACCATTCAGCAGAGCCTTTCTAGCCAGCCGCAGCTTCCGAATGGAGCGGTTAACCTTGCTTATGCAGCCTGCTCTTCGTTGTCTACGCCGATTCACCCTCCTGCCCCCTTACCCTTTTACACCGGTCCTTCTCAACAAGGAGCTCCCTTAATTCAATAGATACGCGTCTCATCCGAATGACCGCCGTTTTGCATTTACGAGCTCTAAGCTCACGTTTTGCTCTCTTGAGCGATCGAAGGCATTGATTTATTTTTTTGATTTTCTTTTTATTTTTCAACGAGGATTACCTCCCCCGCACATATTCGAACTACCCAAGCCTTAGCCCAAGCCCGATAACCAGCATCATTACACCAGTCTATGTCAGAGAATGGAAGTGAACACGGCATCAGCCTAACCCTTATCCGCTTCATTCGTCAGCTCTTCCGAATCTGTCCACGACAACCCGGTTACCCCTTCACCCTGCCCACTCTGATCCAACTCACGATTCCCGCTCCAGCGTCCATTAATCCAACTAATTAAGAATGATATTCCGCCTAGAATGGATAGAACCAACGCCTTGTACAAGGTCTCCTCCCCACTCAGATCAAGGAAGATCGCCTTAGCTCCAACTAACACCAGTACAACAGAGCCGAACCAGCGGAACAGAGCTTGCCGATGATAGGTTCCCCACAGAACGAGCAGCAGCGCATAGACCGCCCATGACACAGAGAGCGTAAGATTCAAGTACCCGCCAGCCCCATCGACCTCTTCGAAAATATTCTCAATCTGTACGGTCAGCAGCCCCCCTACTATAAGGTGAGAGATAAGCGCGTAGCCATGGGACAGGTGACGATTACCTTCCTCTGTCATCATAGGCAACATCAGCCTAGCTGCGTAGAAGAAGCCGATTGCGGCAAGCAGGATCCAGGCGGCTGCTCCCCAATTCAAGAATGGGATATAGGTACCGAACCATTCTCCTCGCGGCGTATTCCAAGTGACCGCGTACCAATAGCAGACTACGATGAACCAGATGACAACGGAAGCCACGCTGAGCAGAACGTAATGACGAGCGCGTCCAATCCATACAAGGACGATTGCAATGCCGCCCCACAGGAAAACAGTAAGTATAGGCTTGTAGGCAAGGTCATTCCCGAATTGGCCCGCAGCAATTAAGAGGAGCAGCAGACCGCTAAGGAAATAGGTGGCCACTGCAGACCCCGGTCGTCTCGTGTAACCGAATATGACTGCCCCCGCAAGCATATACAGCGCTCCAATAGCAGCAAGTGGATAAGCATAATCCATGACGCCGTCAAGCAAGACGAGACACCAGCTTCCGAACAATACGCCGTTCGCTGCGCCTAGATATAGATTCAGACCGTCGAACGTAAGCTTGCTGCGCCATGAGGCCAGCAGGAAGCCTACCATATAGAATAGGAATGCAGCTGCCGCATATCGGAACGGCATACTCCACAATCCATCGACCGAGGGGCTGAAGTGCACGTAATAGACCACATACAGCAGCCAAGTTCCTGCGAATGCTGTACTTCGAAGCTCCGGCCAAGCCTTATTCACGCTCAGGAAGAAGTAAGCGATATTCAGCACAAGCAGATACAGGAACAATGCGAATACTTGATCCGTCTCCGGCCGCATGAGAAGCGGCGCGAGCAGTCCGCCGGTAAGCGCGATAATCATGAGCAGCCTAGACTCCATGCGATAGGCGTAGAGGGTTAAGCCAGCTGTCAGGCCAAGCATAGCGAGCAGGACGGTCATTGGAGGCCATAGCTCGTAGTATATGCCTGCGAAGGAGAACGTCGTGTAGAGAATGCCAGCACCTGTACCCATTACAATCTGGCTCACAGTCCGATATCGTTTGCTGGCGGCAAGCCGAATACCAGTCGTTAAGGATGCTGCTCCGCAGAGCAGGCCGAAGGCGACTCTTACCGGATCGCTAATCCATCCCTGCTGAGCGGTATACTTGAATAACGTAACGATAGCGGTCATGATGAACAGCACACCGAGCAGCGAGGTCCAGTGTCTCTTCGCGAATTCATTCATCTGATTCATGTTGCATACTTCCTCTCTTGATATAGAGTACAAGCTTAATGGCTGCCCATAGGCTGATAATGAGGAGCATGATGACCAATTCCAGCTGGAGCAGATACCATGGCCATGGAGCTAATAGGTCCAGCAAGGAAGCTGTGTCGGGCTTGCGGGCCAAGAACATATAGTTCGTTCCCGCAGCATAATTAACGATTGCCGCTGGGATCGCCAGCACATGAAGCCATAGAAAGGCTCGAAGGGCAGAGCTGAGAGTAGGCCTGTATCTCTCCACAGCGAGTAAGTAGATGTTAGCGGCTACGATGGCGATATGAGCAAGGAAGAACTGCAAGTATCGGAAGTGAGGGAAGCTGTAATCCAGGTTAGGAGTGATCAGCGCCTGCAACGCACCTAGAATGCCGAGGAAGAAGGTAACATCTCTTAATGAGTTCGAGCGAATATACAGGGCAGCCGCTGACAACAGAACGGTCATGCTGCAGAGCTGCAAGGGAAGGGTATGCCAACCCCACTGCCCTGACCGTCCGTACCATAGCTGAATTCCAATCTCACTGCTGAGCAGCAGAGCAGCTATTCCTACTCGGAGCCTGCCGTTCACCTCCGGTGCTCTCAAGCCCACTCGACTAATGATTAATACATACACAGCCAGCATCAATATGATTAACGCACCTAGGTGACTCCATGTGAACAGTGGCAACCTCTCATCCCTCCAGCTCCTACATTTAATCTCATGTTCAAGCAATATTTATGACCTGGTCACAACTCTATTGTTCAATTTTTTTGTCGTTTGTTATAGTACTAACTTTTCATGGTACCTCAGCTCAGCTGGCACGAGAATCAAAAAAAAAGCTCCGAAGGCCTACAGCCTTCCGAGCTTCTCTCCTATTCTTCCTTGCGGAACAATCCCATATCCTTGGCATGCTGCGCGGCTTCTCTAGAACCCTTATGACCGAGCTTCCGCAAAATATGATTCACATGGTTCTTAATGGTTCTAATAGAAACAACAAGCTTATCGGCCATCTGACTCTGCGAATAGCCTTGATCAATGAGCTCTAGCAGCTGAAGCTCAGAGGGAGTGATGAGGTCCTTCAGCTTCTTCCTCTCGAACTCCTGCTCCATAAGCTTGAGCCGCTGGAATTCTTCGCGCATTCGCTCGGCCGCCATCGGACTAATTGGAGATTGTCTCTGATAAGCAGCCCGAATAGCTGCAGGGATGGACTCGAATTCCGACTTGATCTGATAGTCGATCGCCCCAGCTTGGAAGGAGCGGAAGATGAGATTCTTCTCTTCCATTGAGGTCAACATGATGACCCGTGCTCCTGTCATCATGGCTGCTTCTTCGGCTAATGCTATGCCGGCAGCCTCGCCGTCCAGCATAATGTCCATCAGCACGACATCTGCTGGGTGCTCTCCCTTACGAAGAGCTTCTCTGACGAGCTGCGGCGAGGACGCTGTGAATACCAGCTTCATATCATCATAACCGCTTAGATAGCGAGATAGTCCTCGCAGCCAGTCTGCGTCGTCTTCGACGATCCACAATTGAATAGGATTATCATTCATCTCATTCTCTCCCTGCCTCTAACGTATTGGATAAGCTAGCCCTTAGAGCCGATGTTGCCCGCTTAGGCAAGGATAAGAATATGCTCGTGCCTAGTCCAGGCTTGCTTCGAATATAGAGCGAACCCTTATGCTTCCTCATCACATGATAAGCGTAAGGAAGTCCGAGTCCGAAGTTCATTCCGCTGGAGTTCTTCGTCGTGTAGAAGGGCTCAAGAGCCCGGCGAATCTGCTTGCGATCCATCCCTGGCCCGGAGTCTCGAATCTCAATTAATAAGTCACGCTTGGATGAGCTGAAGCGAACCGCAAGCTCCCCTTCTCCCCCCATCGCCTCTATCGCATTACTGACGAGATTATTAACCGCTTCTCCGAGCTGAGCCGCATCCACTTGCACTTGCCAGCCTTCCTCGATCGATATAGACATCCTTATTCGAGTTAGCTGCGGCTCATGAGCCTTCAGAGTATGCGTAATGAGCTGCCCAATATCCGTAGCTGCAAGCAAGAGATCAAGGTCTTCCGTCCGGCGATGGACCCGTGAGATCATATCGTGAATATGCTGAGAAGCGGACTGTACCGCCTGAATGTCAGCGAGCAGCTCCGGTTGATTCGTAGCTTCTGCGTAATGAGTCATGTGACCCAGGAATAACCTCATCTTGCCAACATCATTCTTAATGGCATGATTCAAGATGGCTGACCCCGATGTCACCGCCCGCAGAGTAGAGTCCATACGGCGCCTGTCGATGAAGATACGAATGCCCATGAAGCCATAGGTGAACAGACCGATGACGAACACTGCCACACCCATACCAACCATCCACGGATTGTAGACCCACATGCGCAGGAAGCCGAGACTTGGCAATATATAGTTCATCGTCATGCAGAACAACATTGGCGGAAGCACCGACAGACAGACGACCAGATGCGTACGCAGCAGCGCCGGATGCCTCAGACGCTTCGAGAGTACGAGGAAGGCTCCAGTTATGATATACGGAACTGCCCACCACACGACGATGTCGAAGGTAATCGGGTATCTCTCGTTATAATAGGGAGTGAACAGTAGACACAGAGCAATGGGGAGGAACAATACATAAGGCAGCGCATCTTGCTTCCAAGAGTGCAGCTCTACCGGCTTGTAAGCCATTGCGAACAATAGGAAGGCATAAGGAACAATATAATACGAAGCTAAGGAAGAGACCGACTGCAGGAGAGTTAACAGCTCGATTAGCTTAGTGCTGGACTGGTCAGATGCTTCAAGCGCTGGAATGAGCTGAAGGTCAAGTACTGCTGCGAGCGCCCCCGCACCCCCGCTGTATGCGACAGCGCTGAGCCGGCGCATGGCTGCGGACTGAGGATCCGAGACGAGCATAATCGTACCAACGACCCATAGCGCAATAAGTACAAATAGCATGTGAGCTAACTCCTTCTACAATTCAATGGTCAAGTGAGACGCTTGGGGAATAAGACAAGCCCGACATAATGATAACAGATACCGCGGCAACAGCACAGACCGAATGTTGCGGGGGGATTATTGGAGAGTGTGTGCGAAGGTGCCTTCCTTAGCTGTTAATCTAGCCTATAGACATAGCAAGGGCCGCCCTTCATGGTCAATTAGACCCATCGGACAGCCCTTCCTCGCTCTATTCCCTATTCTGTTCCATCCACTTCACACCGAAGTCCACCAATGCCCGTTGAGGCATGAGCATCGCTTCCGCTCCAGCAATGAGTCCCCGCCTAACGAGTCCGGTCTGTTGTTCGAATGCTGCACCGATGCTCTCGAAGTCCTCTGAATCCAGCGCAATATCATCGTAGCTGACCCACTGCCTTACCCCCTCGATGGTCAACGGGCCTCGGTTCGTTATGGTCTTCTTGGTTGCATAGCTTGCCCTGTATTCAGATAGATGCAAGGATGTATTGTTGGCATGACCGACCCCTATCAGCAGCACCCAGCCATCCAGCTCATACCATCTGGCCAGCGGCGATGCCTCGCCTAAGCTCCAAGCTAGACTATGACGATCCGTCACCCACTTCTTGTGCTTGCCCCAGGCAGCGAAGGAGACATGAGGATGCATGCTCCTGACCGCCTCCCTCTGCGTCCGGAAGCATTCTACGATCGCTCCCATCATTCTCGTTGGTGTGAAGTCAGGATCGAAGGGCGGCATCGTCTCACGAATCGGCTCCCACCACTCTTCCTTGACCGGAGGATTCTGCCAGCCCTCGGGATCGGTCAGATCACTGCTATGCGCAGGCATGACAAGTGTCCCTTCATCGCCTATTGCTGCTTGCAGGGCAAGCACGACGGTTGTTGCGCCTCCGGGTGCCCAGCCGCCTAGGGACTTCAGTGAGGAATGAACGAGCAGAGAGGCGCCTTCTTCAATTCCTAATCTCTTAAGGTCAATGGCTAACGTAGCAGTAGTAATAAGTTCCCCTTGAAGCGGTTCAGCCATTCTATCTCTTCCCTATCGCATAGAATTCACATGCTGAGCGATCATGATAAGCGACATCGCTTACCCCGCTCTGCACGACGACGAGCTGCTCGTCGAAGCGGGTAATGATACCTCCGGAGTTAATGACATGATTATCTTGGAAAACACGGATTCGCGCCTCTTGCTCCATCGCTTCCTGCATATCTTGATTCGTCTCTAGCCTGCGGGTATGTGCCATATCTCATCTCTCCCTATTAACCGTGTATAACGCAAACCTCTCTATTATACACCAGACTGAGAGACATATCTCGATTCATGATGATTGGTGTGATGGAGCTGCCAGCTCATGCAGACAGCCGCTGACTCCTTCTTGAGCAGTGAAGCTTGGTCTGCGGAAGGTGTGAAGAAGGTATCTCGTTCATATAGACGAACAAGCGTCTCCTTGGCAGCTTCATGTGCTGCCGCCTCGTTGGCAAGCAGTTGGTAGCAGACTCTATAACAGTACACTTCAATCTCGCGCAGGATGTCAATTCGCTTGGCTCGATTCATTATCATCACCACCTCGCTTACAGCCGAATGCTAATCCATTACTGAATATTAATCCTTAAGGGTAATGACGTACGTCACGAATTCGTTATTAATAGAAGTAGAAGTGACGAGCTTGTTGCCGGATGGACTCCAGCTAATGGGATCGGAAGCATATTGCAGATCAATGGTTATCGGCGTTACCTCGCCTGATGCTGTATCCGCCATGTAGACTCCCTTGTCACCAGCTTGTTCGGAGATTACATTATAGACCAGCTTAGAGCCATCAGGAGACCAGCTCGTTCCGTAGATCTGCGTAGCTGCATTCAGCTTGAGCACCTCATTGCCTTGGAGATCCGTAATCGTGAGGAGCATGGTCGTCTCAGTCGCACGCCTAACTAAGGCAAGCTGCTTCCCATCTGGTGAAGGAATGACCCATATAACACCATCTACTAGCTTCTGCGCATGTGATTCACCTGTCTGCTTGTAATACAGATTCTCTTCCATGACGTAGTAGATCCCGCCACCCGCTCTCGCTGCGGTAAGGATGGGGCTCTTCGGGCTGTCCACCTCCGTCTCTGTATTCCCATTAAGGTCCGAAGTGTGCAGGGAGCCGTCAACCGTCGTGAACAGAATCTGCTGATCGTCCACGCTGAAGTCCCCGATGTTAACTGCTTGATCAGCACCCCCGATGGGCACCGGCTTGCCTTCCGCATCTGCAAGATTCAGGATATACCCTCTGGCATCCTCTTCCACTTGAGCCTTGTAGACGAGATGCTTCTTGTCTGGCGTCAGCTTAGCCGAGCCTTGATATTCCTCAGCAGGGTATATCGCCTTGTCTGTCTTCGAATCTAGATCATAGACATAGAGATTGTTGTAGAGCTGCTCCTCACCTTCAAGCTTACGAGGCGGCAGGTCTGCCGCAGGTCTGCTGGCAATGATGCTATTCTCGGAGAGGAAGGCCATCCCTCTAGCACCCTTGACTGTCTCGATAGAAGCAACGGCCACCTTGGATGGAGCTGCCTTGCCTGCATCAATAACGGTAATCGACTTATTCTCCTTACGAATGACCTCGCGGTTCGATTCCTCACTGCTTGCTCCGCATGCTGACAGGGTCATGGCCAGCACCACTGCCGAGCTCAGCCAGATCCATCTCCCGAGTCTTGTTGTCATGGTGAAGCTCCTTCCTTGGTATGTTGGATATAGAGTAACAATTGGATGTTTCGGCACCATGACGATCATGTATCCAAGTTGTAAAAATAGGTGAACTAATCCCGGAACAGAGGGAAGATTACGGTGAACCTCGTCCCGCGGCCGCTATCATCGGCGACAGAAGACTCATAGCGGATGACGCCCTTCTGCTTCTCCGCCAGCTGCTTCACAAGCGGAAGGCCAAGCCCAGTGCCGCCCGAGAGTCTTGAGCGGTCCTTGTTGATAGTGAAGAATGGCTCGAAGATCTTGGCATCCAGCTCAGGAGGAATGCCAATTCCGGAATCCTTAATGGTGACCGCCGCATGTCCCTTGTCTATAACAGACGTAATATGGATCGTTCCACCCTGCACATTGTACTTAATGGCATTGTCAATGAGGTTGATGAAGATATGCATTAAACTCTCCCGGTCAGCCCATATTACAGCCGGCTCCAGCTCCGTTGTCATCGTTAAGTTGAACTTCGATGCCTTCCCCCGCATCCGATCGCTTAGATCCTTAAGAAGCTCGCTCAACTCGACCTTCTCCGCTTGCAGCTCGAAGTCATACTTCTCCAGTGCCGATAGTCTCAGCACCTTATCCACCATATCGTACAACCGCTCCGTATCCTTGCCGATGCTCTGAATGGCATCTTCCGTCAGTGTCGGGTCATCGCGATACATATCCAGCAGATCCACATAGGCCTTAATGGATGTTAATGGTGTCTTGAATTCATGGCTAATATTGCCAATGAACTGCTTCTGCTGCTGCTCAAGCTTCTGCAGCTTGCGAACAGCTAGCTCCAGCTTACGCTGCTCCTCCGTCATCTCCTCTATATGCTGTTCAATAGCCTGACTCATGGAGTAGATGTCCTGGCTTAACTCTCCAAGCTCATCGCGGCGCTTGGTCGGCACTGCCTTCATATAGTGGCCGGCAACAATCTGATTCGAAGCTCTCCTCAGCTTGCTGATGAGATTAGCTACACGGTAGAAGTAGCCGTATCCAAGCAGGAACCCCGTAAGGGTAGCAATGAATCCTGCGGTTAGGAAGAGATCGCGAATCGTCTGCAGGAATTGCTGGCTGCTCTGAAGGGAATAGTGGAAGGAAGCAATGCCAATCAACTCTCTCTCCCCTTGAATGGGGGTGAAGTAGATGACAGAGTCTCCCGAAGTCTGATAAGCGATCTTGCCTTGCTTCGCATAGTTCAGCGTATCGGCTACGTCAGCAGTCTCTTGAATAGGCAAGGAGTTGCCTACTTGCTCACCTGATGGGTTGTAGAGTACGACTTGATCTCCTCCGCTTAGCATCCCGATATAGACCGCCATTCGCGGTCCTTGCAGCTTCATGAAGCTGTCCGGCTGCTGCCTGACCAGCCCGGTTACATAGTTCTGCTTCACATATTGGGAAGCGATCTGCCCTTGCCTAGCCAGGTCGCGCTCCATCTCTTCCTGCTGATGCTCCGCAATGCCGCGTAGAACGAATCCGCTTATGACTGTCACCGTTAGGATTAGCAACAGTGCGAGCACCATGCCCAGCTTAAGCTTGATGGAGATTCTCATGCCCGGTCTCCCGAAGCCTTATAACCGATGCCGTATACCGTCTGGATGAGTGATTGATCGACATCTCCCAGCTTTTTGCGAAGCCTCTGAATATGAATATCGACTGTCCGTGTGCCCCCTGCATATTCCATACCCCATACGAGCTCGAGCAGTTCCTCTCTCGTATACACCCGCTCCTTGTGGGAGAGCAGCAGCGCCAGCAGATCGAATTCCTTAGGAGTTACATCTATCGTTGACTGGTCTACATATAGCATGCGCTGAAGTATGTGCATCCGAACAGCACCCGCTGTCAGCTCTTCAGGCTTCTCCTCCTGCTTGCTCTTCTCCATTCTCCGCACAAGCGCCTTCGTTCTAGCCATCAGCTCGCGGACATCGAACGGCTTCGTCATATAATCGTCAGCACCCAGCTCGAGGCCAAGCACCTTATCTACAATATCATCCTTCACGGTCAGCAGAATAATGCCAACCCCAATGCGATTCTCCAGCTTGCGGCACACATCATAGCCAGTGAGCTTAGGCATCATCACATCCAATATGATGACATCCGGGCGGAAGCTGGCCGCCTTGGAGAGCGCATCCTCCCCGTCATGGGCGGTCTCGACCTGATATCCTTCACGCCGAAGAGCATAGGCAATGGCGTCAGCGATGCTCTGTTCATCGTCTGCGACAAGTATTTTCCTAGACACAGCCTTACCCCCGCTACCTTCATAGTTCTGCTTCTTATATTACCCAACTATTGTAACCTAACGGTGTCAGAAATGTATCAGACTTGTAAACGGAGCACAAAAAGAGCTCCCGGCGTTGGGAGCTCTTCAGTATGGTTTGTTCGGTATGGTTTGTTCGGTATGGTTTGTTCGGTATGGTTCGTTCGGTAAGCACCGGTGTGGTGCGGTTAACGGAAGTCTCTTGGAATCTTGCCTGCCGCACCCGTGCGAATCGCGGCTTCGATTACCTTCTGCCGGATGGCTGGGACGACCTGCTTGTTGAACACGCTCGGAATGATGTAATGCTTGTTAAGCTCTTCCTCGGAGATGATCGAAGCAATTGCTTCCGCAGCAGCCAGCTTCATCTCTTCATTGATATCCGAAGCGCGGCAGTCAAGCGCAGCTCGGAACATGCCAGGGAAGCACAGCACATTGTTCACTTGGTTCGGATAATCGGACCGTCCTGTCGCTGCTACAGCAACGATATCCTCAATCTCATCCGGCATAATCTCTGGCGTTGGATTAGCCATTGCGAACACGATTCGGCCCTCTGCCATGAGCTCAACATCGGCGCGTCTCAGCAGCCCACCTGCAGACAATCCAATGAATACATCCGCATCCTTCAGTGCATCCTGAAGATTGCCTGTCACTTCACCGCTGTTGGAACGCTCGGCCAGCCACTTGTGCATCGGATGCTCGCAGTTGCTTGGTGTCAGGATTCCCTGCTTGTCCACCGCAACGAGCTGCTTCACCCCTGCCGAGAGCAGGATTCGGCTGCAGGCAACTCCAGCTGCTCCGATACCGCAGACGACGACCTTCACGTCAGAGATCGACTTGCCGGCAATCTTAAGCGCATTGATAAGGGCTGCGTAGAGAACAACCGCGGTACCGTGCTGGTCATCGTGGAACACCGGAATTTCCAGCTCTTCCTTCAGCCTGCGTTCAATCTCGAAGCACCGCGGAGACGAGATGTCCTCCAGGTTAATGCCGCCGAACGTTGGCGCGATCGCCTTAACGATCCGGATAATCTCTTCCGTATCCTGCGTATCGAGGCAGAGCGGGAACGCATCCACATCACCGAATTGCTTGAACAGCATCGACTTGCCTTCCATGACGGGCATCGCTGCGCTTGGACCGATGCCGCCGAGTCCAAGCACCGCTGTGCCGTCAGAGATAACAGCAACCGTATTTCGCTTGATAGTGAGGGAGTATGCCTGCTGCGGATCTTCCTTAATCGCCAGACAGACCCTTGCCACATCAGGTGTGTAGACGCGGGACAGATCGTCCCGGTTCTGAATCGGCGACTTCGCTTGGATCGTAATCTTCCCGCCTAGATGCAGCAGGAAGGTACGGTCGGATACATGAATGAGTCTGACTCCGGTTAGCTTCGTCAGCTTCTGCTTCATGCGATCGAGGAATGAGATCTCATTGGCTTGAACGGTAATGTCTCTCACGCTCGTCTTGTCGCTCGTCTCAATGACGTCTAATGCAATGATGTCACCGCCTGCTTCGGCAATGGCGGAGGCCAGCTCACCGAACTTGCCGGTTGCGGCATCCAGCTCCATACGCAGTATTATACTCTTGCCGCTAAGCCGTTCCATAGGCGGCCTCCTCTGTTAAGTTCATTTACATACGCTCGCATACAAGCTTAGCTTGAGTGAATAAGAGCAGGTAGTCGCGTCCGCCTGCCTTGGAATCCGTGCCCGACATATTGAATCCGCCGAACGGCTGTACCCCTACGAGCGCACCTGTGCACTTGCGGTTGAAGTACAGGTTGCCCGCATGGAATTCGCGACGTGCTTGCTCGAGATGGCTGCGGTTGTTCGAGATGACCGCACCTGTCAGGCCGAACAAGGTATTGTTCGCAATCTCTAGCGCATGGTCATAGCTGTCTGCCTTCGTGAACGCAAGCACAGGTCCGAAGATCTCCTCTTGAGAGATTCTCGCATGGCCATCCACATCTGCGAAGATGGTCGGCTCGATGAAGTATCCCTTATCGTCGCCAGTTGAGCCACCTGTCATCAGACGTCCCTCTGACTTGCCGATCTCAATATATTCAAGAATCTTGTTATACGCCTTCTCGTCAATAACTGGACCCATATAGGACTGGCCAGTTGCAGGATCGCCAATCGTCAGCTTCTTCGTCAGCTCAACGACCTTGCTCAGCACCTCATCGTACACATCCTTATGCACGATCGCTCTGGAGCAAGCGGAGCACTTCTGGCCGGAGAAGCCGAAGGCCGAGTACGTAATAGACTCTGCTGCCAGATCCAGATCCGCATCGCTGTCCACGACGATAGCATCCTTGCCGCCCATCTCCGCAACTAGACGCTTAATCCAGCGCTGACCCGGCTGGGTCTTAGCCGCTCTCTCATTAATACGAAGGCCAACCTCACGGGAACCGGTGAAGGAGATGTAGCGAGTAAGCGGATGATCGACCAGCAGATCTCCCACCTCGCCGCCAGGTCCAGGCACGAAGTTCACGACGCCATCCGGAAGTCCTGCTTCCTTCAGCAGCTCGACGAACTTGGCAGCAATGACCGGCGTTGGGCTGGCAGGCTTGAGCACCACCGTATTGCCGCACACGACCGAAGCCGTTGTCATCCCCGCTAATATGGCTAATGGGAAGTTCCACGGAGGAATGACCACACCAACACCCAATGGGAGATATGTCAATTCATTGTCTTCACCCGGAATTCTGGTTAATGGTTGTTTTTCTCCAAGCCTCTCCATCTCACGTCCATAAAAGGCCATAAAGTCAATCGCCTCAGCCGTATCGGCATCCGCTTCCGCCCAAGTCTTCCCTGATTCATAGACCAGCCATGCAGAGAACTCGAACTTCCGACGCTTCATAATCGCTGCTGCACGGTAGAGAATACGTGCGCGCTCTGATCCGTTCGTCCACTTCCAGCTCTCGAACTTGGCCGCTGCCTGCACAATGGCACGCTCAGCAAGCGCTGCATCCGCTTGAGCAACTACCCCAACTACCTGCTTCGTGTTGGCAGGATTAATCGAAGTCGATTTACGTTCTGTATCGATGTGCTCACCGTCAATGACGATCGCATAATGTCTCCCTAGCTGTGACTCTACGAGCTGAAGCGCCTCCAGCATAGCCTTACGATTCTCTTCCTTCGTAAAATCGGTAAACGGTTCATTCACAAATTGCTCCATCATCCGTTGTCCGCCTCCCTTTATCCCTTATTTCAGCTTATTCGTCTAACGGTATGGTTAAGAAGCAATTTTGATGCCAAGTCGCAGAACTGCCCTTCACAGCAGTCAGGAATGACCGCCCACTCACCTTGGCACCCTTCTTGCTTAGTAGAGAAGACAGAACGACAGAAGAAGTCTTCGTAAAGGAATGAGGTTGTATGAGCGACATGAACCATCGATTAATGAATGTCATTGAAGAGCACCGCGACCTATGGGTTCAGACTAGCCGCAAGATCTGGGACAATCCCGAGCTCGGCCATGAAGAATTCCAGGCGGCGAAGCTGCTTACCTCTATAGCAGAGAAGTATGGATTCCATGTGGAGACGGGAAGCGCTGGACTTCCAACCGCCTTCCGGGCAATCTATGATTCAGGCAAGCCTGGGCCGACACTCGCTTACTTATCCGAGTATGACGCCCTTCCCGGTCTTGGTCATGCATGCGGACACAATCTAATTGGTGTGATGAGCTTGGGCGCTGCTATCTCCCTCCGAGATGCAGTCAACCAATATGGAGGCAAGGTCATCTTATTCGGCACACCGGCCGAAGAGACCAGCGGCGGCAAGGTGACCATGGCGGAGCAAGGCTACTTCGAAGGCGTAGATGCAGCGATGATGGCACACCCCTATCACTCCTATGAGCGCAGCGGCAAGTCACTGGCGATGGAGGCCATCCAGTTCGATTATTATGGCCGAACCGCCCATGCCGCTTCTCAGCCGCAGAATGGAATCAATGCTCTGGATGCCGTCATCCAGACCTTCAACAGTATTAACGCCTTGCGTCAGCATGTAACGAAGGATGTACGCATACACGGCATTATTACGAAGGGTGGAGAGGCGGCGAACATCGTTCCGGACCGCACTCAGGCTCAGTTCTACGTCAGGACCGGCCTCAAGACCACACTTACCGCAACCGTGGAGAAGGTTCGCAATTGTGCGAAGGCAGCGGCTCTAGCTACTGGCTGCCGAGTGGAGATTAGCAATTATGAGCTGGGGTATGACAATCTCGTCACGAATGAAGCCTTGTCCAGCGTGTTCGTCGACCAATTGCTTGCCCTTGGAGTCAAGCCTGATGAGATTAAGCATGGACTCGATCACGGCTCCCTGGATATGGGCAATGTCAGCCATCAGGTTCCAGCTATCCACCCTTACATCCAGGTTCCGAACTGCCCCTATGGCGTACACACGATCCAGTTCCGCGACGCAGTTGGTGGTCCAGATGGAGAGAAGGCTCTGATGACAGGCATTAAGGCGCTTGCCGCAACAGGGCTTCACCTGCTTCAGCATCCAGAGAAGTTAATCGAGATTCAGAGAGAATTCGCCGAACAGCATGGGATTGTTAATTCTAAGAATGAGGTGACCGTAGGATGAGAGTAGTAGAATCCGTATCGATTGTAACTGTACCCTTCGACGGGGGAGGCTCGCGCCGCGGCGCAAGCCAGGGACCGGAAGCGATTATTCAGGCCGGCCTGGAGCGCAAGCTGATGAATCTAGGTCTTGCAGCAACCGTGGAAGAGCCAGTCGGTCCCCTTGAGCTGAAGGATATGGGGAATATTCCGGAGCTGAAGTATCTGAACGAGGTCGCAGGTATTAACGAGATGCTAGCTGGGCGCGTCGCTTCCATTGCTGGAGGCAGCTCCTTCCCGCTCGTCCTCGGCGGTGACCACAGTATTGCGATCGGCACCCTGGCCGGCTTGGCTCAGCACTATAACCAGCTTGGTGTCATCTGGATAGATGCTCATTCCGATATGAACACGCCAGAGACTACTCCATCCGGCAATATTCACGGCATGTCACTTGCTGTGAGCCTTGGCCAAGGGGTAGAGAAGCTCACTTCCATCGGCGGCAGCGCAGCTAAGATTCGCCCTCGCAACGTAGTCATTATCGGAGCTCGTCAGCTCGATCCAGGCGAGCGCGAGTATATTCGCAAGGAAGGCATTACATGCTTCACGATGACCGATATTGATAAGCTGGGCATGCCTCGTGTGATGGAAGAAGCGATACGAGTAGCGAGTGAAGGCACTGACGGTGTCCACGTCTCCTTCGACATCGACAGTGTAGACCCTAACATCGCTCCAGGCACGGGAACTCCGGTCCAAGGAGGACTGAGCTACCGCGAGGCTCATCTCGCGATGGAGATGCTCTATGAATCAGGCATCGTCACATCCGCCGAATTCGTCGAAGTCAGCCCTACACTTGATCAAGGCCACCGCACCTCCCGCCTTGTCGTTGAACTTATCGGCTCCCTCCTAGGCGAGCGCATCTTATAGACTCCCTTCAGAGCACCGGCGAGCAGCCGGTGCTTCTCTATGCCAGCTTACATGCAGGAAGGCCGTCTGGAAGGACCCGATATACGGTCCATGCCAGACGGCCTTCTTATGATCATATGAACCCTATGCTAGCTATTCCTTAGGCTCTCCAGCAATACCAGGCGTGGTCATTGCTACTGGATCAAGGATCGCCGCTACTTCCTCATGAGTTAACAGCTGACGTTCCTCAATAATAGACCGAATCGTGAGCCCTGTCTTCGCCGCTTCCTTCACGAGCTGTGAAGCGACATCATAGCCGAGATGAGGATTCAGTGCGGTAATGATGCCATAGCTCCGATCGACGTACTCTTGGCAGCGTTCACGGTCTGCTTCCAGCCCTTGAATGGCGTATTCGCCCAAGGCAGCGAGGCCATTATGCAGAATCTGCAGCGATTGAAGCAGATTCTTCACGACGACCGGCATCATCACATTCAGCTCGAACTGTCCTGCTTCACAAGCTAGTGAGATCGTATGGTCATTGCCAATGACTTGGAAGGCAATCTGGTTCATGACCTCAGGCATAACAGGATTAACCTTGCCCGGCATAATCGAGGAGCCCGGCTGTCTTGGCGGCAGCTTCAGCTCGGCGAGACCCGCCCGTGGACCTGAAGCCATCATTCGAATATCATTGCATATCTTCGAGAGGTTCACTGCGCATACCTTCAGGGAAGCGGACAGTGCGGTGAACACATCTGTATTCTGCGTCGCATCGACGAGGTCTTCCGCTGTATACACCGCTATTCCGGTCTGCTCAGCCAGCAGCTCACTTACTCTTGTAATGTACTGTGGCTTCGCGTTAAGTCCTGTTCCTACAGCTGTTGCTCCCATATTAATAGCGAGCAGCTCTTCAGCTGCTTCCGCTATTCTCTTCCTGTCGCGTCCAATTACTCTCCCGTATGCTTGGAATTCTTGTCCCATGCGAATCGGCACGGCATCCTGCAAGTGGGTGCGGCCCATCTTAATGACATCGTCGAACTCGAGCGCCTTCGCGTATAGACTCTTCTGGAAGTCCTCCATGACAACGAGCAGCGACTGCGTTAGCCGATAGGCCGCGAGCCGAAGCGCTGTAGGAATCGTATCGTTCGTCGATTGAGACATATTCACATCATTATTAGGGTTGCAATAGAAGTAGTCGCCTTTGTTCTCGCCCATAATCTCCAGAGCTCGGTTCGTCAACACTTCATTCATATTCATGTTAATGGAGGTGCCAGCTCCGCCTTGAATGGAATCTACGATGAAGTGCTCCAGATGGCGGCCTTGCTTAATCTCATCGGCTGCTTGAATGATGAACTGGCCAAGCTTCTCCCGAAGCTTGCCTGTCTCCATATTAGCCATAGCAGCCGCCTTCTTCACTTCAGCAAGGGCAACAATAAGCTCCTTATGGACCGGTACACCGGTAATCGGAAAGTTCTGGACCGCACGCATCGTTTGAATGCCGTAATAAGCATAAGCCGGTACTTGTACTTCTCCCAGAAAGTCTTTTTCTACGCGATATTTCATGGTAAGCCCTCCGATGTTATAGCTTGAATTGTTCTGCTTCCTCTATCAATCTCTCCGATAGAGCAGCTAGCTCTGCTGCTTCTTCATTCATCTGTCCCACTGCTGCAAGCTGCTCCAGGCTGGCTGCGGACATGTCCTGGAAGAGATTGACCGACTGACTCGAGAGTGCCTTCACATTGTGCATAGAGCTGACAAGCTGGCTCGATGATTGTGACACCTCGGCGATGGCTTGACCAATGCGAAGGATCTCGGAGGCTACTCCTTCCATCTGGCCGGCAATATCAGCGAATGACGCCTTCGTCACCCTTACAGCTTGCCCTTGCTTCTTACCGCTGTCTTCCAATTGCTGTACACCAGAAGTAAGCTGGGTCATCTGACTTGCAAGCTTCGAAGTGATGTTCTGAATACCAGTCAGCTGACTCTTCGTCTGCTTCGCGAGAATACCAATCTCCTTCGCGACGACGGCGAATCCCAGACCTTCCTCCCCTACGCGTGCCGCTTCAATCGATGCATTGAGCGCGATAAGTCCGATCATATCGGATATGTCCTTAATGGCGCCAACCATATGAGTAATATCAGACGCACATTGAACGGTCTCTTGTATATGGACAGACAGCTGTTCGGAAGTTGTGATATGATCCGTATAGGCATTCTCCATGACGGAGGCTTGTTCCATTCCGTTCATGCTGCTCTGTTCGCAGCGCTGCGTAAGGCGGTTAATGTCTTCTGAAGATTGGTGGACATCCTTAAGCTGACGGTCAATACGGTCTATCCAGAGCAGTCCTTCATTCATCGTATGGCTCTGTTCGGATGCTTGTTCCGCTGCTGCTTGAATCGTGTGATTCGCCTGGTCGGTATGGGCCGCCGTCTCCTCGAAGGCAGCAGACAGTGTCTGTGAAGAGGCTGCCAGCTGTCCAGATACCTCGACAACACTGCGGAAGGAGCTCCCGACCTTAGCGGCCATCTCGTTGAAGGAAGCGGCGAGCTCACCGAGTTCTCCATGATCCTTCACGATGACGCGATGAGACAGATCTCCTTGTCCGATTACTCTAGCACCGTTCTGCAGTGTACGAATGGTCGCAATAATCGAACGACCGAGCAGCACACCAATGATGCACATGAGAGCAATGGCAAGCATAGAGAACACTACGAATAGCACATTCAGCTGCTTGGTCAGGGCTGACTTCTTGTTCTCTATTCGGGTCAACTCGGACCGAAGCATCTCGTTAATCGCCGTTACTTGTGTCTGCATCCCGGCATTCAGCTGAGAGGCTTCCGTCTTCAGTCCTTCCTGTACCTGGATGAGTTCGAGCAGACTCTGGAAGGAGTCTCCATACTTAGCGATGTTGCGCAGTAGGATGGTTCGCTCTGCTTCCATGAATGTCGCAGATTGCTTCAGCTGCAGCTCCATATCCTTCATCGTCTTCTTGAATGGGTCGCCATTGCCCGTATCTCTTCGCCATAGGAAGTCCTTCTCGAGCTGCCTGAGCATTAGCATCTGTGAGAGCAAGCTCAACTCACCACGCCCTCGAACGGAGTTCTCGAAGGAGCTGGCAGAGTAGATCATATCTGTCGTTAAGGCATTCACCGCCGTAATGTTGTCAGTCAGCTTATTCAAGACATCCTGATAAGCAACCGTCCCTTCCTTCAGCTTCCCGAGCGCCTGCAACCCTTCCCTCTCGGCTTCACTACTCAGCATGGCCATTAAGCTCTGTTGTTCAGACACTGCTTGAACAATGAATGCCAGCTTCTTGCTCACTAGCTCCGCTTCCGATATATTCAGCGAGCTGGCAAGCTTCAGCTCTCCCATCTTGAGAGCTTCGAGAGCGGCCTCTGTGGAGCTGCCCTTCTGCGAAGCTGTGAATACGTTGTTCATCTCACGGTCCATACGCTTGCTCTGAGCTTGGGTGTACAAGACCGCAATGGAGAGCAATAGAATGGCAGCAATGGCAACACCTACTATGGCATACATTCGAACCTTCATCGAGTAGAACCATTTTTTTCTCTCTATTAACACTCCTATCACACCCCGCATCGGTACACATCCTCTATCCCAGCATATCTCTCTGTGCAGCAGTTAATCGCAAGACGGGTTCAATGGCTCCAACTGCTTCTCCCCGCCGATTCCTAATGACTGGATGCCAGTAGCTGTCCAGCTGACTCTTCATATCTGCATCAATCAAGTTGAGCTGACTGAGAATCTCAACCGCAGCAGGATACGCCGCTCGCAGATTGCCGTCATCGACCTTAATGGCAATGCCTATTCCACGGCTTACAATGCCCATGGCGTAGACCCCTTCTGCTCCGCCCTTAGCAATAATGTCCCCGCCGGTCATTCGCATGAGATCCGTGTCAAGAATATTCGTGCCGGCTACCATCTCCGGATAGGAGGTCATTGCCTTGGCGATCTGCCTGGCAGCTTGCTGATGGCGACCCTTAGGCAGCCTGCTAGGTTCAGCGAACCGCGCATACAGCAGTGCGAGCTTATCTAGCGGGAAGGAATACGTCGGGACGCCGCAGCCGTCTATCCCAACTTCCCAGTCTCCCTCCGTCATGCCAGTCATCTCACCGAGCGCACTGGCAATTAGCCGTTGTACAGGATGCTCCTGCTCATGATAGCGCTCAATATCACTATGAAGATTAAGAGCGAGCGCCAGCATGCCAGCATGCTTCCCGGAGCAATTATTATGAGCAGCACCTGGCTGCACGCCTCTGCGCAGCAGCTCATGGGAGCTGCTCTCATCATAGGGCAGGTGCGCCCCGCACTGAAGGCCGCCTTCCTCCAAGCCTAACCGATAGAGAATGGATCTAACCGTCTGGACATGCATATCTTCCCCATTATGTGAGCCGCAGCAGATCGCCAGCTCCTTGTCATTAAGCAGGAAGTGCTCTGCCGCTCCCGAAGTGATGAGTGGAAATGCTTGCAGAGGCTTAAGCGCTGAACGTGCGAATGTACGATGCGATGGGTTACCCGCGGCATACAACAATTGACCGGAGGAATCGACAATCGCGATATGGCCTTGATGGACACTCTCAATGGTCTGACCACGCTTCACGACAGTCAATATATGGTCCATTCGAATCTCTTCCCCTCTCCCTACCTTACCCGCGTAGACTAGCCTTGCTTACCCTCATATAAGTGGCAGGCGACATATCTGCCTGGTTCGGCTTCTATCATCTCTGGACGAACAGCCTTGCAGACGTCCATCACCTGCGGGCAGCGAGTCGAGAATGCGCAGCCGATCGGAGGATTTGCAGGAGAAGGAACATCTCCCTTCAGTACGATTCTTTCTTTGCGAATGCGAGGATTGGACGTTGGTATCGCTGACAGCAGGGACTGTGTGTAAGGATGCAGAGGCTTGTTATACAGCTCTTCCGCTGGAGCGAGCTCGGCCATCCTGCCTAGATACATGACGCCAACCCGGTGACTAATATGACGGACTACCGCGAGATCATGGGAGATGAACAAGAAGGCTACTCCGAGCTCTCGCTGCAGATCCTGCATCAGGTTCAGAATCTGAGACTGAATAGACACATCCAGCGCAGACACCGGCTCATCCGCAACGACGAGCTGAGGGCTAAGCATGAGAGAGCGTGCAATGCAGATTCTCTGCCGTTGACCGCCGGAGAACTCATGGGCATACCGATTCAGATGCGACTTGTTCAGTCCGCACAGCTCCATCACTTCGCCTATCCGCGTGAGCTGCTCCTGCCTGCTGCCCACACCATGCGCCATGAGCGGCTCAAGCAGAATCTTCTCTACCGTCAGCCTAGGATTAAGGGAAGAATAAGGATCCTGGAAGATCATCTGCATATGCTGCCTCTGCGCTCTGAGCTGGTTAGCTGACATCTCGAGCAGATTATCGCCCTGGAAGAGCACTTCACCGCCAGTTGGACGTATGAGCTGGAGCACCGCACGCCCTGTCGTTGACTTCCCGCAGCCTGACTCACCGACAATTGCCAGCGTCTCTCCCGCATTCAGCTGGAAGGATACGCCATCTACGGCCTTGACGTGGCCTGTTACCTTAGGGATAATACCTGTCCGTATTGGAAAATGAACCTTGAGCTCTTGGACGTCGAGCAGCAGCTGTTCGTTCGCAGCAATCATGATGTGGACACCTCCGCTTGAGCTCCAGACGGTTGATGCAGCCAGCATCGGACTCTATGATCGGCTTCCGTGACAATAAGCGCTGGATCCTGCTGGCGGCATATATCCATGACTTCGCTGCAGCGATCTGCGAACCGGCACCCTTGCACGATAGATCCTGCTGGCGGAACTTGACCAGGAATGGAGAATAATCGATCACGCTTATGTTCAACACTTGGAATGGAGGCTAGCAAGCCTCTCGTATAAGGATGCTTAGGGTCGTTGAAGAGAGTATCCACGTCGGATTCCTCCACAATCTCACCCGCATACATAACCATGACGCGGTCGCACATCTCTGCCACTACACCAAGATCATGGGTAATGAAGAGGATTGCCGTGCCTGTCTTCTCCTTCAGATCCTTCATCAAGTCTAGAATCTGGGCTTGAATCGTGACGTCTAGAGCTGTAGTCGGCTCATCTGCAATGAGCAGCTTAGGCTTGCATGCGAGACCCATCGCAATCATAACCCGCTGACGCATCCCGCCTGAGAGCTGGAATGGGAAGGATGCATACACTTGCTCAGCTCGAGCAATCCCTACCGTCTTAAGCATCTCAATGGATCTCAGCTTGGCTTCCTTGTCAGATACCTCATTATGAAGCAGAATCGCTTCATCGAGCTGCTTGCCAATCTTAAGTACCGGATTAAGCGATGTCATCGGCTCTTGGAAGATCATAGAGATCTCGTTGCCGCGAACCTTCCTCATCTCGCTCTCTCTGAGCTCCAGCAGATTCTGACCGTTATATCTGATCTTGCCTGACTTAATCTTACCGGGGGGTGATGGAATGAGCCGCATAATGGACAGAGAGGTTACACTCTTGCCGCAGCCGGATTCACCGACTACGCCAAGCGTCTCCCCTGCCCGAATATTGAACGATATGCCGTTCACGACAGCCAGGTCTCGGCCTCCGTTCGACATCGTAACGACGAGCTCCTCCACTTCCAATACATTGTTAGTCATGATAGCCTTAGCCCCCTAGTCTTTCAGCTTAGGATCGAGCGCATCTCGAAGTCCATCGCCCATAATATTGAAGGATAGCACGGTAATTAGAATAGCGAGACCAGGTGACAGCAATGGGAAAAATAATCCATGGCTGTTGTTCTTCGCTGCATTCAGCATGGAGCCCCACTCCGGAGCGGTAACGTCAGCTCCAAGACCCAAGAAGCTGAGGCCTGCCCCAATTAAGATGGCGCTGCCAACCCGCATCGTCAGATAGATGATGACGACAGATACCGTGCCAGGGAAGATATGTCTGGCCAGGATGACGGAGTTGCGAACTCCAATGGATCTCGCAGCCTCTACGTAGGTCATCTCCCGAAGGGACAGCACGCTGCCGCGTACGATACGCGTGAAGATTGGGACGGTGAAGATGGCCACTGCACATATTACGTTAATCGTACCAGGGCCTAACACCGCAATGACGAATATGGCAAGAAGCATGCCGGGGAAGGACAACAGAATGTCTGATCCGCGGGTAATAAGCATATCTAATCGTCCGCCGTAATAACCGGACAACAGACCGAACAGAACGCCGATTGTCGCACCGATAATAACGGATACGAAGCCGATGATTAACGTCTGCTGCGTCCCTGCAATTAAGCGGCTGAATATATCACGGTTCGCGTGATCCGTGCCGAGCAGATGACGAGAGGATGGAGCTTGATGCTTCGAAGTGTCCTCTAATTGGGTATAGCTCTCTTCCAGCTGCAAGCTTGTCAGTTCAGGCTCCGCTGACGCAGCACCTCCAACCTGTACGAACACTAGAGACGATACGTCGCCCGCCCGTACGATGACACGGCCGCTCCCTTGCTTCAGAGCGCTGATCTCCCCTGCCTCGGATACGTCTATAACAGCAGGAGTCGTAGATTCATAAGTAATGCCTGAATGCTTAGCTGCTGCATCCGAAGTGACGAACCCGCTGTCCGTAGACTTCTTGTCATCTTCAGCAGCTTGCGGCAGTACGGACGCAATCTCTTCTGCTCCAGCAAGCTTACGGCCATCGGTCATGACACCGTTCAGTTCAATGACGGTCTTCTCTCCGGCTTGAAGTGAGTCGGTCTTAGGCTTAGCTGATAGTTGAGACAGCACAGCATGACGCTCTTCGGTTGATACTCCAACCTCTACAACGGCGGATACATCTCCGCTGCGTACAACAACCGTTGTTGTACCCTTGGTGACGGCCCCTATGCGAAGCCCTTCACGATCTAATCTTGACTTGGCAATCTCCTTGCGTTCACTCTCGCCGGACAGCCCTTCCAGCTCAGCAGCCTTAACCGCAGTCCCATCGCTTAGCTGTCCAGACAGTGGAACGAGCCACGAGGATAGTGAGGTGACCTTAACGCCCTTCTCCTCGTATTGATCCGTAACGGGCAGCACAGGGTTGTAAGGCGTCAAGAAGCGTCCGAAGATTCCTACTAATACAATCAGGGCGACGACGCCAGTCGCAACGACAGCCAGCCGCTGCTTCAGGAACTTAGCTAAGAAAGCACGGAAAGGAGAATACGCTCTCGAGTTGTTTGACATCTTCCTTCTCCTTTACTCATAACGAATTTGCGGATTAAGCAGGCCGTAGCTAATATCGACTAGCAGATTCACGATTAGGAACTGCACGGAGAACAGCAGAATTAACGCTTGAACAACTGGATAATCCCGGGAAGATATAGAATCGATGAGCAAGGCGCCTAGGCCTGGGTAGGCAAAAACGCTCTCTACGACAGCTGCCCCGCCGATTAAGAAGCCGAACTGCAAACCTGCCATCGTGACGACCGGAATGAGCGCATTACGCAGCACATGCGTGCCAATGATGACGCTTTCCTTCTGCCCCTTAGCACGAGCTGTACGGACATAATCTTCTCTCAATACTTCCAATACACTTGCTCTTGTGAACCTTGCAATAACGGCTGCAACGCCGAGTCCGAGCGTCAGCGATGGCATAATGAGATGCTGCCAGGTGCCTGCTCCTGCCGAAGGCAGCCAGCCAAGGTATACCGAGAACAATTGCATGAGCACAAGTCCGAACCAGAACTCTGGTACACTTAACGCCGTTATAGTCGTGACCATGCCTAGTCGATCCCAGATGGAATTACGCTTCGTCGCGGATACAATTCCAACGAGCAGCCCAATTACGATGGCCCACGCCATGGCAGCGAAGGTTAGAATCAAGGTGGAGATTGCGCGTTCACTTATTTGCTCGGTAACCTGCGACTTCGTTCGATAGGAAGTGCCGAAGTCGAATTCCGTCACCACTTTAACCATATATCTACCGTATTGAACAATCAGCGGATCGTCGAAGCCTTCCAGCTGCCTGTATTTTTCATAGGTGGCCTTATCTAGGTCGTTCCCATAGATGATTCGAATGGGATCCGAAGGGGTAAGCCGAATAAGGAAGAAGGACAGAATCGAGACGAGAAGCAGAATCGGAATCATCCCTAAGACGCGTTTTACAATATATGCGAACAACCGACTCCCTACTTTCTGTAACGGGGATTAAGATACAAGGGAAGGTGCAGACCCTCAGCATCTGCTGAGGGCCACACCTGTTAAGCTTATTATTCTTTTACAGCATTGTTCAGATCAAGGTATCCAGTAGGGACTACGACAACATTCGATACTTTCTTGCTCTTGCCGATAATGGACTCAGGGCTGTACAGGAAGCCCCATGCTGCTTCTTCGAATACGGTCTTCTGAATCTCATCGTAGAAGCCTTGAGCCTTAGCTGCATCTGGTGTAGCCAGTGCATCGTCAAGCAGCTTGTCAACTGCAGCGTTCACATAGAATCCGCTGTTGTTGTAGTTCGGCGGTACGCGTGTGGAGTGGAAGTTCGGACGTAGACCCCAATCCGCTTCACCTGTTCCTGGTGACCAGCGGCCAATCCACATATCCGTCTCCTTCCCAGCATCCAGCTTGTCGAACATCGTACCGGACTCTAGTGGTACAACCTTGGCATTAATGCCTACCTTAGCTAACTGGATCGATACGTTCTCAGCAATGGCAACGAATTCTGTCTCATTACGTGTCCACAGCGTCGCTTCGAACCCCTTCTCATAGCCGCCTTGCTTCATCAGTTCCTTAGCCTTAGCCTCATCGAATGGATAAGGAGTCTGTGCCTTGTAGCCAACTACGTTAGGTGCAATTGCAGAGTCCGCAACGCGGCCATAGCCGTTCACAACTTGAGTAATCAGTTGATCCTTGTCAAGAGCGTAGTTGATCGCTTGACGAACTTCCTTGTTATACTGCTTATTCTTCAAGTTGAGTCCTACATAGTAGACATCCATGCTTGGTGTCTTGCTAATATCAAGATCAGCACTTCCCTCAAGCTCCTTAGCGCTTAGAGAAGGAACATTCTTCACGATATCAAGCTCGCCGGTCTTCAGCATGTTGATTCGGGTAGATGCTTCGGTAACTGGCTTGTATTCAATGCTTGCCAGCTTAGCTGCGTGTTCCTTGTCCCAATAGTTATCGAATGGAACAACCTTCACGTATTGGCCGTTCTTCCACTCAGCGAACTTGTAAGGGCCTGTGCCAACCGGATTGCGGTCAAGGTTGTAATTCGCATCAGCCTTCTTCTTCTCCAGCTCCAGCGGAGAGATAATGGAGCCAGCCGAGTGAGTCATGTACGCCGCCATCGCGGAGTTAGGATCCTTGGAAGTGATTGTCAGGTGAGTCTCGTCTGCTACTGTAATCGTATCAACGAAGGAGAAGAAGCTCTTGCGCGCTTGCTGGTTCTCTTCTGTACGTACGAAGTCCAGCGCATCCTTCACGCCTTGAGCCGTTAGCTTAGCTCCATCGTGGAACGTTACGCCTTCACGAAGCGTGAACGTAATGGACTTCGCATCGTCGCTTACTTTGTATTCGGTAGCAAGGCTTGGCTGAATCTTCATGTTCACATCCAGCTTCAGCAGTCCTTCGAACATGCTGCCTTGAACACCTGTAGAGTTGCCATCTGTAGAGTTGTAAGGATTCAGAGAAGTCGGTTCTGCTTCAATACCTACGACTAGCGGCTGTGGTTCTGCCTTCGGTGCTTCAGTCGGTTCAACAGTTGGTGCTGGTGAATTTGATGCATTCGCACCTTCACCGGCATTGTTGTTCTTGCCCGAACATGCAGCCAGGATTGAGATGGATAGCATCAGTACTAACAACGTGGACAGCCATTTCTTTTGGTTTCTCAAGCCAATCTCCCCTTAAGTTGAATATTAAGAAATCCCCGCAATTGCTCAGATCCCTTTGCTCATTACTCATAGCAACTTCTGTGCCAACTTTTTTTCAATGTTAGATTAACTGACATTTAATTTTTTTGTAACCGTTACCTTCGATCTTTCACTAAAAAGTATTGATAGATTTGCTCACATTCTGATATTATATGGTCATAGTTGGCACCCAATCACAACCATCAATTGCTTGCCAGATCCGGAAGGAGCTCTCTCCATGCCTAATCAATCGATAACCTTACTAACTGGAACTGTAGAAACACGCAAAACCCTTCTAGCTCAGCTGCAGGATATTATTGGTGACTTTGTAGACATTGAAAGTTATTCCATCGAAGAGCCCGGCATTCCCGCCAAAATTAATCGCAAGCTCGTCATTCTCTCCTCCCAGCACATAGAGGATGAAGTCGCGGACTACATCGGCAAGGATTGCCAGATTATTGTAGCGAACCGGATCGCCAACTACGAGCATATCGATAAGCTGCTGTTCTATCCAAGCGGAACGAGAGCCCTATATGTGAATGACTACCCGGAGACGGTGTCCGAATCCATTGGCAACCTGCTAGACCTCGGCATTGATAATATTGAATATATCCCCTACTATCCAGGCAAAAAAAACCTGCAAAAGGTGTCCCTGGCCATCACGCCTGGAGAAGTAGACCTGGTGCCGGAGTTCGTATCCGAAGTGGTTAATATTGGACCGAGGCTCATCGACCTGACAACCATTATGGAAATCATTCGCAAGCTGAAGCTCCCTGAGCAGAAGGGACTGGAGATTTCCAAGCGTTTTATACGCAAAATCATAGAATTAAGCAAGAAGCTCGCTCATACGAGCTATGAGACCGGGCAGCTGAATCAGCACTTCAAGCAGGTGCTCGACGGCGTGAATGACGGCATCCTAGCCATTGACGGCAGCGGCAAGGTCACTGTCTTCAACGATATTATGGAATCGGCGCTCAAGGTGACCTCGCGCTTCGCCATCGGGAAGCCGCTCGGCAGCGTCATTAGCAATCAGGAGCTCATCCTCTTCATCCTTCATGACTCCGATGATACGAATCAAGTATTCACCGTGAACGGGACCGACTTCGTCGTCCAGCGGATTCACCTCAAGGGTGAGAATTCCATCGTCGCTACCTTCAAGGACGTGCATGAGACGATCAAGATCGAGCGAACCTTAAGACGGGAATTGGTCAAAAAAGGATTCGTCGCCAAGTATACCTTCAATGATATTATTGGCGACAGCCCTGCCCTGACGAAGACGAAGGACATTGCACGCAAGCTGTCACGTAATGACTTGACCGTCCTTATTGAAGGGGAGAGTGGTACGGGCAAGGAGCTGTTCGCCAGCGCCATGCATAATGAATCGCTGCGCGGCAGCCAGACGTTCCTGGCCATCAACTTCAGCGCACTGTCCGAAGATCTGATTGAGAGCGAGCTCTTCGGCTATGAGGAAGGCGCTTTCACCGGGGCAAAAAAAGGCGGCAAGACCGGGCTGTTCGAGCAGGCTAATGGGGGGACGATTTTCCTAGATGAGATTGGTGATATTAGTCTTAAGCTGCAAGCCCGGCTGCTGAGGGTGCTTCAAGAGAAAGAAATTATGCGTATCGGCGGCAGTAAGATTATCCCTATTAATGTAAGAGTAATCGCAGCAACCAATAAGGATCTGCTCAAAATGATTGATCTCGGCAAGTTCCGGGAGGACTTGTATCACCGGCTTAAGGTGCTGTACGTGCATCTGCCCAAGCTGCGCACGCGCAAGGAGGATATCGAGGGCCTCATCCGCCACTTCATCCACTCGAGCGGACGAGATCACATTCGCATCCTTCCCGAGGTGCTGCGCCGCCTAACCCAATACGAGTGGTATGGCAACATTCGCGAGCTCAAGAATACGCTGGATTATATGCTGGCCGTATGTGAGAACGACCGAATTACGCTCAATGATATTCCAGAGGAGAGCTTCTTCCAGCGCAGTGCGGCAACGAAGCGAGGTGAGCTCGTCTATCGGTCCGATTCAGATGTTGCGGCTGCTGGTGAGCCGAAGAATGAGGAAGCAGCGGTAGCGGTGACGGACGAGGAAGAGATGCTGTTCATCCTGCACAAGGTGTATGAATACAATCGCCGAGGCGAGCCGATTGGCAGGCAGAAGATTGCTGAGTGCTCCAGCGTCCTGTCCAAGCCGCTCTCGGAACAGCAGATCAGACACCGGGTTGATGCTCTGGAGAAGAGCGGTATGCTGCTCGTCATACGCGGCCGTACGGGCATTAAGCTGACGAAGCTGGGACTTGATAAGCTGATGACTTCCGGTTATCCCCTCGCTCCGGCATGATTATTGCTATGATAGGTGCATACCTATTAATAGAGCAATCGTCAGCTGCTGCTCGCAAGGAGGACTACCATGATGGGACTTACATCGAAGTATATTGACAAGGCCGAGCAATACGGCGCGAAGAACTACCATCCACTGCCTGTCGTCATATCCGAGGCGGAAGGAATCTGGGTCACGGATCCAGAGGGCAACCGTTATATGGATATGCTTAGCGCTTATTCCGCCCTTAATGCAGGGCATCGTCATCCGAGAATTATTCAGGCTCTCAAGGATCAAGCCGACAAGGTCACATTGACGTCCCGGGCGTTCCACAACGAGACACTCGGCGACTTCTACGAGAAGCTGGCTGCGTATACAGGCAAGAATATGATTCTGCCGATGAATACAGGCGCCGAAGCTGTAGAGACTGCGCTTAAGGCGGCACGTCGCTGGGGATACCGGAGCAAGGGAATCCCCGCGAATCAGGCGGAGATCATCGTCTGCGAAGGCAACTTCCACGGTCGCACGATTACGATTACGTCCTTCTCTTCCTCCGAAGAGTACAGAGAGGACTTCGGACCCTTCACGCCAGGGTTCAAGATTATTCCTTATGGCGATATCGCCGCTCTGGAGGCAGCGATTACTCCGAATACAGCAGCCTTCCTCGTTGAGCCGATTCAGGGCGAAGCTGGAATTGTCATTCCAGAGGATGGCTACCTTAAGCAGGCGCAAGAGCTGTGCCGCAGCCATAATGTGCTGCTGCTCGCCGATGAGATTCAGACCGGCTTCGGACGGACCGGCGAGCGCTTCGCTTGTGACTGGGAGGGTGTCAAGCCGGATATGTACATTATGGGCAAGGCGCTTGGAGGCGGCGTGTTCCCGATCTCCGCTGTAGCGGCGGATGAGTCCATACTCGGCGTATTCGAGCCTGGCTCCCACGGCTCGACCTTCGGGGGCAATCCTCTCGGCTGCGCAGTTGCAAGCGCCTCGCTGGATGTCCTTGAAGAAGAGAAGCTGGCTGAGCGTTCCAAGGAGCTAGGTGAATACTTCAAGGCGCAGCTTAGCTCGCTTAACTACCCTGTCATTCGCGAGGTTAGAGGCAGAGGCTTGTTCATCGGCATGGAGCTGACCGTCTCTGCCCGCAAGTATTGCGAGGCACTTAAGGATCTCGGCCTCCTGTGCAAGGAGACCCACGACAACATCATCCGCTTCGCCCCTCCTCTCATCATTGAGAAGCAGGATCTGGATGCAGCGATTGCGAAGGTGAAGCAAGTGTTTGCAATGGATGCCGTCTAAGGCTATTCCACTGCCATCGTAATCTCGGCCGCCAGCAGCCGAGAGCAGAGATAGCGCCAGCAATGGTGCTATCTCTTTTTTTGGCGTTTTGTGGGCGATTTTCCGGCGCGGCCGGAGGGGCGGCTTGGCCGCTGCAGCGCCAGATTCTGGCGCTATTGCCTCCTGCCGGCCTCTTCCGGCCGCTGCAGCGCCAGATTTTGGCGCTATTGCCCTCAGCCGGCCTCATCCGGCCGCTGCAGCGCCAGATTCTGGCGCTATTGCCCTCAGCCGGCCTCATCCGGCTGCTGCAGCGCCAGATTCTGGCGCTATTGCCCTCAGCCGGCCTCATCCGGCCGCTGCAGCGCCAGATTTTGGCGCTATTGCCCTCAGCCGGCCTCGTCCGGCTGCTGCAGCGCCAGATTCTGGCGCTATTGCCCTCCGCCGGCCTCGTCCGCCTGCTGCAGCGCCAGATCCTGGCGCTATTGCCCTAGGCCGGCCTCTTCCGGCCGCTGCAGCGCCAGATTCTGGCGCTATTGCCCTAGGCCGGCCTCGTCCGGCTGCTGCAGCGCCAGATTCTGGCGCTATTGCCCTCAGCCGGCCTCGTCCGGCTGCTGCAGCGCCAGATTCTGGCGCTATTGCCCTCGGCCGGCCTCCTCCGGCCGCTGCAGCGCCAGATTCTGGCGCTATTGCAACTTGAGCGGAGCTCAAGCAGTGAGCACGCGCCCTCCCTACCATCACTCCAGAATCCCCTCAAAAACAAAAAAACCGGATGACCCTAAGGTCACCCGATACATCTCAATCCATCCCGATTCATCCCGGTCCATCAGGTCCCTACCGCTTCATCCCGCCCTACTGGCCCTTCCAGCCCACCGGCCCTTCCAGCCCACCGGCCCTTCCAGCCCTTCCAGCCCTTCCAGCCCACAACTCTCCCCATCCACCCCATTCATCCAATCTGCTTGCGCATGCTTGAAGGCAGAATCTTGAGCTCCTCGCGGTACTTAGCTACGGTTCTTCTGGAGATCTGCACGCCGTCCGCTTCCAGCAGCTCGCAGATCCGCTGGTCAGATAGCGGCTTCATCCGCGGCTCCTTCTCCACTAACGAGCGGATATGAGCCTTAATGCGAGTAGCCGATGCCGCCTCTCCATTATCCGTCTGCAGCCCGGTGGAGAAGAAGTACTTCAGCTCGTAGGTACCCGAGGGCATCTTGATGAACTTATTGCTCACCGCCCTAGATATGGTGGATTCATGCAAGCCCAGACTCTCTGAGATCTCCTTCAAGTTCATCGGCTTAAGCGCTCGCTCGCCATGGACTAGGAATCCCACTTGCTTATTAATGATGAACTCAATGACTCGAGTTAAGGTCTGCTCGCGTTGCCCAAGACTGCGCATAATCCATTCAGCAGACTTCATCCGCTCCTTCAAGTAGGCTGCTGTGCTGTCGAGCTGGGCATACCTCGTATAAAATGAATTAATGCTAACCTTCGGCAAATAGCGATTATTCATCCGAATGACATACCGATCGTCCTCCTGCAGCACAACCGCATCCGGAATAATATAATGCGGATCTGCTGTACTGTAGGAATGTCCGGGCTTCGGGTTCAACGTACGAATGTATTGCAGTGCCGCGGCGACCTTCTCCACCTTCGAACAGCCAATATCTTCAGCAATGCTTGCCAGTCTGCCATGGGCAAGCGATCTAAGATGCTGTTGAATGATGACTTCAGCCAGCGGATGAGCATTCTCATCTCTGCGAATCTGAATCAGCAGGCACTCCTTGAAGTCTCTCGCTCCGACACCAGCCGGCTCCAGCGCTTGCAATTGGGCAAGGGCCAGCTCCATGAGATGCGAAGCAATCCCCAGCTTGTCACCCGCTTCCTGCAGAGAGATATCCAGATAACCTTGTTCATCTATATTGCCAGCCAGGAAGGACGCCGCTCGCATCACCTGTGGCTCTAATGTCAGACATCTTAGCTGCTGGAGCAAGTATTCCTCAAGCGTCTCTTCACTAACCGCCGCACGCCAGATCGGATCATAGTCCGAGTGCAGCATCTTCCCGCTTGTGCTCCTCGCACCAGCCATGCTGTCATTGCGATATTCAATATCAAGCAGCGGATTCTCCTGCGATTGTTCCTCTAAGTAACGAATAAGCTCGTAGCCCGACAGGTGTAAGATATGAACAGATTGGCGCAGCTCTGGGGTAAGTGCAAGTCTATAAGTTTGCTCTTGAGACAACGTTAGCATGGTGACCATCCCTCTCGCTCTATTATCGCAGCAGCTTTACATGATGTTAGATTAAGCAAAAACCATGCCAACTCCCCCAAACACCAAATGATCTATTTCATACCCGTAATTCTATGATATGTCAGCTTATATTACAACAGAAATAGATTGGAAACGGTTTAAATGGTTGCACGCGCTTACAATTAACAACCATTAAATAAGCTTTTGTAAACACGACGATCCGGCATAATACTTGCTAGTTATTCAACATCAACAGTGCAGGAGGTTCAAACACAATGGTAACCGCTATCTATAATGCGACACTATATGACAGTGAGACGAAGACCGCTCTCGAAGGAGCCGCTGTGCTCTGGGAGAACGGAATCATCATAAAAGCTGGACAAGACATTCAACTCCCTGACGGCTGTCATGCTATTGATGCTGGAGGCGCTTGGGTCACTCCCGGCTTCATCGACGGCTACAGCCGTATTGGGCTTAAGGAGACGGGTATCCGCAAGGAAGGCGACGACTCCTATGAGATCAGCTTCTCCCGCAATGCCTCTTCCCTATCGGTACTTGATGGAATCAACCCGTTCGACCCCAGCTTCCAGGAAGCAAGGGAATACGGCATTACTGCCTTGCATATCGGGCCAGGGCAGGAGAATATCATCTCCGGCACGACCTCTGTGCTGAAGCCGTCGGGCACCACAGTAGAGGATATGACCCTCCTCCCACTGCTAGGAGCAGCTGTCTCCCTCGGAGAGATCCCGAAGGCAATGAAGCTGGCAGGAGCTCCGGTTAGCCGCATGGGTATAGCTGCCCTCGTTCGCGATCGACTTCGAACGGCAAGCACCAACCATTCCGATGATCTGTGGTCAGCCTTGTTCGAAGAACACAGGTCCATTCCCCTATTCATTCGCGCCCATCGTGCTGATGATATTGTGACTGCCTTGCGGCTGAAGCGTGAATTCGGCATCCAGGTAGTGATCGTCCATGCGACAGACGGCCACCTTGTCAGCGAGGCTATTGCAGAATCGGGTGTGCCTGTCATTGGAGGTCCATACTTCATTGATCGGCAGCGCGATGAGGTGAAGCATGTGAACCCAGCCGCATATGTGCGCATGCATGAGGCAGGGATACCGATCTCCTTCGCATCCGACCATCCGACCTCCGCTATTCGCTATCTTGCCCTCGAGGCTTCGCTGGCGATTAGAGAAGGGCTTCCCTTCACAGAGGCACTATACGGATTAACGCTGGGAACGGCAAGAACGCTTGGCATTGACCATCGCGTCGGCTCCCTGACAACCGGCAAGGATGCTGACCTGCTCTTGTGGGACGGCGAGCCGCTAGAGCTGACCTCCACGATCAGCATGACGATTATCAATGGCAGCATCGCCTACGAACGAGAGAGGAGATAACGACTATGCTGCATATCTATAATGCCGCCATCTATACAGCCAATGAGAACAATGAGGTATTCGAGCAAGGCGAGCTCCTGCTTGATGAAGGGCGTATCCTCGCCATTGGCTCGCACCTTCAGATCCCTGCTCATGCAGAGAAGCTCGATGCGAAGGGCGGGGTCATCACCCCTGGTCTAATCGATGCCCATACGCATGTCGGCATGTGCACGGCACCTGGAGATACATCCGATATTAATGAATCCTCGGTCCCCTTCACCCCCCTCATGCGCACAGTTGACGGAATTAATCCCTTCGACCCGGCCTTCGAAGACGCAAGGGCTGCAGGCGTAACGACCATTCAGTGCGGCGCGGGCAGCACGAATCCGGTAGCAGGAGTATGGGCCGTGTTGAAAACAGTCGGAACAATCGCCGATGACATGATTATCCGCCAGGACAGCGGTCTGAAGTGCGCGCTTGGGGAAAATCCGAAGATGACTTACGGCATTCGCAAGGGGACTGGCCCTTTCTCACGAATGTCTATCGCACAGCTGATTCGAGATGCTTTCGCCGAGGGGAGGAAGCTGCTAGAGCAGGGAACAACTACCTTCGAGCAGCTGTATCCGTCAGGCAAGCATCCGTATCTTCCGTTCATTCAAGTGCTCCAAGGTCAGATGCCACTGCGCATCCATGCCCATCGGGCGGATGACATTGCCACTGCGCTCCGCCTAGCTAAGGAGTTCGATATTCAGCTGTCGGTTGAGCATTGCACGGAAGGATTGAGAGTGACTGACGCGCTGAAGAACGCTGGACATCCGGTCACGCTCGGCCCATTCATGGGTCCATCGACCAAGCATGAGACCAGGAACATGAATCTGTCCACGCCGAAGCAGCTGCATGAGCTGGGCATTCCAATCTCCATCATTACCGACCATCCCTACACGCCCATTCAACACTTATCTCTCTGTGCGGCGGAAGCGGTCAAGCATGGGCTGGACCCGCTTGCCGCACTACGTGCCATTACTATTCATCCTGCGACCCTGTGCGGAGTAGCCGACCGTGTAGGCTCCTTGGAGCCGGGCAAGGATGCCGATCTTGTCTTATGGTCGGAGCACCCGTTCCGGACTAGAGCCCGCGTGCTCACCACTTGGATTAACGGCTCCGTCGTCTACAAGCGCGAATAAGCAAGCATTCAAGCGGGCTAATCTCAGCAATCGAGATTAGTCCTTTTTTTGCACCTGTCCAGCAGGGACGACAGCCCGGTTCCACCAATCTATCCCTCAATAATAAGCCGAATATGGGGATAGCAGCCACTAGCCGCATGACAGACTACGAATGTCTGCGAATGTCTTGATGTCGTAATATTGTAGTCGTTAAGTCTCTAATTTAGACTAATATCCTCCTCCGAACTATGTTAAATTAGTAATGTTGAATGAATATGTATGCCCTTACACTACCTTATACGAATGGGGAGAACCATCATTATGTCACGCACTTATCGCATTGGAATTATTGGCTGCGGCGGGATTGCCAACGGCAAGCATATGCCTAGCTTGAAGAAGCTGCAGAACGTCGAACTGGTTGCCTTCTGTGATATTATCGAGGACAAGGCGACAGAAGCGTCTGAGAAGTACGGCGCTGCTGACAGCCGTGTGTATACCGACTATACCGAGCTGCTGAAGGACGATACGATTGATATTATTCATGTCCTCACACCGAATGACTCTCATGCGGACATTGCCATTGCTGCTCTGGAATCGGGCAAGCATGTCATGTGCGAGAAGCCTATGGCTAAGACAGCTGCAGATGCAGCGCGTATGGTTGAAGCGGCTAAGCGCACGGGCAAGAAGCTGACGATCGGCTACAACAACCGCTTCCGTCCGGACAGCCTTCATCTGAAGAAGCTGTGCGAAGAAGGCGCGCTTGGCGAGGTCTATTATGCGAAGGCGCATGCTATCCGGCGTCGTGCGGTTCCGACATGGGGCGTATTCCTCGACGAGGAGAAGCAAGGCGGCGGTCCGCTCATTGATATCGGGACGCATGCTCTTGACCTGACCCTGTGGATGATGGATAACTACAAGCCGAAGGTTGTGCTTGGGACGTCCTACCACAAGCTGTCTCAGACTGAGAATGCTGCGAACGCTTGGGGCCCTTGGGATCCAGCGAAGTTCACGGTTGAAGATTCCGCGATGGGCATGATCGTCATGGAGAATGGCGCAAGCATCGTCCTGGAATCAAGCTGGGCGCTTAACTCCCTAGAGGTTGACGAGGCGAAGTGCACACTATGCGGAACTGAAGCAGGTGCTGATATGAAGGGCGGCCTGCGCATCAACGGCGAGAAGAACTCCAGACTGTATACGACTGAAGTTGATCTGTCCGCAGGCGGCGTAGCGTTCTACAGCGGTTCAACCGAGGATGCTCCCGATGTGGAGATGAGAGCTTGGATTAAGGCGATAGACGAGGATACCGATCCGGTCGTCACACCGGAGCAAGCTTACGTGGTGTCTCAGATTCTTGAGGCCATCTACGAGTCATCTCGTACTGGCAAGGCTGTATACTTATAGACCTAGCACAAGGCACCGCAGATTACCTCTTGATAAGAGGGTTCTGTGGTGCCTTTTTTTCACTCAACACACCATTATAGGCTCGGTCCGATTCGGTTAATACTGAATTCCTGATGGCCTAGCAGCTCCGCCTTAGTCCAGCGACCCTCCGCTACCTCTACAATCTCCCGCCAGATTCGCTCTCCTGCCTCTGCTAAGCTGAGCGTGCCGTCCAGCATGCCGCTGACGTCGACGTCCATGTTGTCCTCCATCTTGCTGAACGTATTCTGATTGCCCGTAATCTTAATGACGGGTACGACCGCGGCGCCGGTTGGCGTTCCTCGTCCAGTCGTGAAGCATACGAGATGCACGCCCCCGGCCGCCATGCCTGATACACATTCAATATCATTGCCAGGCGAATCCATGAAGTACAGTCCACCCTCTGGAATCTGCTCTGCATATTCAATGACGGAGTGAATCGGAGCTGTGCCGCACTTGCTAATACACCCCAGAGACTTCTCCTCAATCGTCGATAGTCCTCCTGCAATATTGCCGGGGCTTGGATTGCCGCCGCGCATATCCGCCCCCATCCGCTCTACTTCCGCTTCGAAGCGATGCACGATTCGGTACAGCTCACTCGCTGTCTCATCACTTGCACAACGCTCAGCCAGCACATGCTCTGCTCCAATAATCTCTGTCGTCTCGCCGATGACGATCGTACCGCCCTCTCCGATTAACAGATCAGCAGCATTCCCTAGCGCTGGGTTCGATGCCATCCCCGATGTCGCATCGGAGCCTCCGCACTTCACAGCGACCTTGAGCTTGCTCAGAGGCACCGCAGCTCTAGGTTCATCGTCCAATTGCGCTTGCAGCCGCTTCGCAATCTCGACCCCATATTGGATAGCCTTAAGGGAACCACCGACGGACTGAATATCGAACACCTCAACCGGCTTGCCTGTCGTACGAATCCGATCTGCCAAGGCGGCAGGATCCACCACTTCACAGCCTAAGCTCACAATAATGACGGCTCCGACATTCGGGTTCATTCCCGTCCCGGCGAGCACATCGAACGTACGATCCTTGTCTGAGCCAATCTGGCTGCAGCCATGCTGATGAGGAATGGAGATCGCTCCCGGCACCATCTGCATCATTCGATTGCACACTTGATTCGCACAGATGACTGTCGGGATGATTAAGAGATGATTGCGAATGCCAATCTCCCCGTTAGGTCTGATGTAGCCTGGTATTGTCCTCATCCTGCAGTCACCTGGTCAACGTCCGAGCCAGCTCGATCGCCTCTCCCCCGGATTCCTTCCAGATTATGAACATGAACATGGCAGCCTGCCTCAATGGCGGATGTCGCCTGACCGATCACTTCCCCATACTTGCGAACAGGCTCTCCGCTGCGAATCGGCTTGATGGCGAACTTATGACCGAACGGGATGTCATCCTTCAGCAAGGTCTCTGCCTGACGATCTTCAAGTCGGTATCGAGCTGACTGTCCGGCTGTCAACTCTCTTAGCGCGGTTGCTACATCGTCACGATTGTCCATGATGATGGCATCTGCTCCGGCCGATATATCCTTATGCACCATAGCTTAACCTCCAGCTAGAATGTGCTCGCAGGCGTGGTGGATGAGCACCAGCGACTGTTGAACAATTCTCTCATTAGAATCTCATTCGCTTCCGTAGTGCCAATATACCGAAGGGCCTCAAGAGCATGCCCTCTCACATACCGATTGTCATCCTCGAGCACTTGCGCGAGATGAGGTACGGCCGCAGCAGCGCTCTTGCCATAGCGCGTCAGTGATAATGCCGACATGAATCGAACCTGAGCATCCTCATCCGACAGTCCTTCTATCAGTCCGCTAACCGCTGCCTCTGCAGCGGATGACTTCCCTCCGAACATGCCCAGCACATCCGCAGCCGCTCGTCGAACTTTTGCCGAGGAGTGCTGCAGCAGCCCCTGCAACTGGGGAATAGCCTCTACTGCATATTCCCTCAATTCTCCTAAGGCATGAGCAGCATGAATGACCGTCTCATTCCTGGCATCTCCTAAGGCAGCAGTCAGACCGCTTACGGCTTCGCCTCCGGCTGTGGATAATCCATACGCCGCAGTTCGCGATACGGCGACCTCTTCATGATGGAGCGCTTGAAGAAGTACTTGAACACCAGGCTCACCATATCGAGCTAGCGTATAAGCCGCTTGAAGAGCAGCCTTCTCTTCCTCCCTCTCTAACTGGGCCTTCAAGTCATCCAGCTGTCCTTGATCCCCTTGCTTCGTTCCCGCCAGTCCTCCAACACGGCCGCACAGCCAGCTCCAGACTTCCTCTGCAATTACCCCGTTACGAGCATGATCACTTGCACCAGCTGCAAGCTTATCCCATTCCAGCTGCTTGTTATTCCATGTTGGAGATACAGGCACTTCGGTCCGCATGAATTCGAACTTCAGCATATATCTAGGCTTGCCTAACAGATTAGGCGTGGAGCGATGCCAGATATCATAGTGGATGAGGGCGAAGGTGCCTGCCTGACCGCTCGCCTGCACTTCCTCTGTTGATTCGTCCTCGGCGAACGTACGGCTCGACTCATACTGAGTGCCCGGCATGACTCCAGTCGGACCGAGCTCCACCGGGGTATCCTGCGGGAAGTACATGATCATTGCCCACCACGGATGATGGTTCCGCATGCGTGCGTGCCCCCAATAGGAATCCTTGTGCCAGCCGCCTGGGGTGCTCACGGCATTGTAATGACCGTGCCGATGCGTATGAAGCAGATAATTCCGGCCGAGCACACTCGTCAGAGCGCCTGTAATGACGGGATGCTCGAACACTCTCTGCAGATCACGAATGCGAGGCAGGATATTGTTGCCTGGGTTCCCCTCTTCCTTGTATACATGGTTCAACTGCTCAACCAGCCTCTCATGGAACTCCGGTGTGAAGTCTGTGCTTAGAAGCAGATAACCGTTCAAGATGAATGATCTCATCTGCTCATCCGTTAATAACAGCGGTGCGTCTTGCCCCATATCTGTTCGCCTCCTTGTAAGAATCACTTCCTCTTCAGTATAGAATGGAAGCGAATCCATTCCTATGGATGAAGCTAAGGAGTAGCTGTATAAAGTTAACATCATCATGTTCAAATCAGTGATATTCCATTATAGTGAAGGGAAGGAACGAACAGAAGGGACTGCCAGCCTAATGCCCGCCAGAAGCGAGGACCGAACCGTAGCTGATCTGCTCCAGACGCTGCAGGTGCAGGTGCTTGCCGCGCATTATACCAAATGCACGGCAAGCTGGAGAGATGTCGATTATACCCCCGAATACAATAAGCTATACTTTATTCAAGAGGGTGACGGCTGGCTTCGTATAGGCGACCAGCAGTTGTATCCGAAGGCTGGAGAGCTGTGTCTAATGCCGGCTTATACGAAGCAATCTTATTCTACCGTGAGCGAGCATACTTACGGGAAGTATTGGTGCCACTTCACAGCTATGGTAGGACCCGTTGATCTGTTCCAATGGATTGGGGTCCCCTTAAGTATTCAAGTTGAGAATCTAGAGGAGATGGCCGGATTATTCGAGGAACTGCGCAACCATTATAGGAATGCCTCTTCGCTGGCCAGGCTGCGGGAGAAGGCCATTCTGCTCGAGATTATCGCTCGATACTTAGAGAGCGTGCCCATTCGTGTGCTGCAGCATCGATCTGAGGATATCGAGCGGATGAAGCTCATACAACACTATATTAACGAGCATCTGAGCGCCTCTATGCGCATCGAAGATTTGGCGAAGGAGCTGCATCTGCACCCGAATTATTTTATTGCCTATTTCAAGAAGAACTTCGGGATCTCCCCGTTAAGATACGTAAGCCGCAAACGAGCAGAGAAAGCGAAAATGCTGCTTGCAACAACTTCGATGAGCATCAAGGATATTGCCGATCAGACGGGATTCAAGGACACGAATCACTTTGCGAAGTTTTTCCGTAAGGAGACTAGTTATACGCCTACAGAGTATCGCTCCACCTTCCATACGTGAGACAAGGGAGCCTCCACGGGCTCCCACACGCTCCTTCACCTTACCACTCCGCTACCGTGCCATCCTCATTCCGCCAGAGCGGGTTGCGCCAGTCATGGCCTCGCTTCGCAAGCTCCCTAATCTTCTCCTCATGCACCTCGATACCGAGTCCCGCCCCTTGCGGCATCGATACGAACCCATCCTCATACTGCAGGCATTCAATATCCACCAGATAGTCGAGCAGATCTCCGTCCTGATTATAATGAATGCCCAGACTCTGCTCCTGGATGAAGGCATTCGGAGAGCAAGCATCCACCTGAAGACAGGCAGCAAGCGCGATTGGACCTAGCGGACAATGAGGCGCTAACGCAACATCATATGCCTCAGCCATGGCAGCAATCTTGCGAGTCTCGAGAATGCCCCCTGCATGAGAGACATCAGGCTGGATAATATCTACATACCCTTGCTGCAGCAGCTCCTTGAAGCCCCAGCGGGTATACATTCGTTCCCCTGTCGCAATCGGAATGGTCGTATGGCGTGCAATCTCCCGCAGCGCCTCATTATTCTCGGGGAGTACGGGCTCCTCAATGAACATTAGCTTGTACGGCTCAAGCTCCTTGACCAACATCTTCGCCATCGCCTTGTGCACACGCCCGTGGAAGTCAATTCCTATCCCGAAGTCCGTCCCGCCTGTCTCCCTTACAGCAGCTACACGCTCGATGACTCCATCAATCTTGCTGTGTGAATCAATATAATGCAGCTCTTCCGTTGCATTCATCTTCACTGCTGTAATTCCGGACTCCATCTGGCGCTTAACTGCTGAACGTACATCTGACGGACGGTCTCCGCCAATCCAATTGTACACTCTAATCTTGTCCCGGCAAGAACCGCCCAGCAGCTCATATACCGGTGCGTTGTAATACTTGCCCTTGATGTCCCAGAGCGCTTGCTCAATACCAGAGATAGCGCTTGCAAGAATAGGGCCGCCGCGGTAGAACCCACCTCGATACATCACTTGCCACAGATCCTCGATACGCTGGGGATTCTGGCCGATGAGGTAGACGGATAGCTCCTCCACTGCTGCCTTCACCGTGTCCGCCTTACCCTCCACGATTGGCTCTCCCCAGCCGACGAGACCGTTATCCGTCGTCATTCTCAGGAACAGCCACCTCGGCGGCACCTTGAACAGTTCGATGCTTGTAATCTTCATAGATAGTCCCTCCCACAAGTATTGCTGTCCATTAACACCCGATAATAGTACGCAATCCCGCTGCGCTCCACAAGGAGCAACACCGGGACACATGACATGGCTTCTAAGCTTGCCTTGCTTCAAGCCTCCTGGCAACGATAGATAATCCATAGTTGACGATAAAATACAGCAATGCAGCTAGAATTAGAATTGGGAAGACGATATTCGGATTCTGTCCCATAATAATATTCGCATGATGCATCATCTCGCCAAGCGTAATAATGACGGTGAGGGAAGTGTCCTTCAGCAAGGAGATGAATTGACTAACGAGCGGCGGTACCATTCTCCTCAGGCCGATTGGCAGTATAATGTGCTGCATCGTCTGCGCATACGTTAATCCCGAAGAGCGCGCCGCTTCCACCACTCCCTTGTCAACCGACAGCAACCCGCTTCGCACAATCTCGGCAATCATTGCTGCTTCGAATACCGTTAGCGCAACGATTGCTGCCCAGAACGGAGGCAAGTTCACGCCAAGCTCCGGCAAGCCGAACCTTGCGAAGAAGATAAGCAGCAGCAGCGGAAGATTGCGGGTCATCTCCACCATCAGCCCCACAACCGGAGACAGCACAGGAACCTTCATGAATCGTATAATGCCCAGCAAGCAGCCGAGAATGAAGCTGAACACGATAGCTAGCAGCGCCAGCCATAAGGTCAGCCCGAAGCCCTCGAACAGGAACGCTAGATTGTCACTGGAATAAGCAGCTGTAAAATCCATTGTCCCCTCCCCCTATCCGCTCCGCAGCAGCCTGCGCTCCAGCGTACGGGAGGCGAAGCTTAGCGGAATCGTCAGGATGAGGTAGAAGACCGCGACGAAGGCGTACGAACTAACTGTATCATACGTCTCCGAGTTGACAATATCACCGAAGTACATGAGGTCGAAGCCGGATACGACACTAAGGATGGAGGAATTCTTCACTAGATTCAGGAACTGATTGCTAATCGGCGGTATGACGATCTTGATGGCTTGCGGCAATATTACGGCTCGCATCGTCTGTCCATAGCTTAGTCCGGATGAGCGTGCTGCCTCTGTCTGGCCCTTGGGCACTGCCTGGATGCCCGCTCGAACTGCCTCTGCAATATAGGATGAGGTGTAGATCATGAGCCCAAGTGTGCCGGAGACGAAGCCATCGAGTACAATTCCGAGCGCAGGAAGACCCAGGAAGAACAAGTAGACGACGAGGAGCAGCGGGATGTTCCGGAAAAACTCCACATAGGCTGCTCCAAGCACATTGAGCATTCTAACAGGCGTGATACGCATGATGGCGATGAGGACTCCAAGGACGAAGCTTCCTGCCAAGGCGAGGACACTCGCATAGATCGTCTGTACAATGCCCTCTAGATATAAGTCCGAATAGTTCGTTAAGATGTCGAAGTCAATCATGCACGTGCCCTCCACTTCCTTAAGCTGCTTGACTTATTCAGCAGGAGGCTTCTCGCCAATCCACTTCTCATAGATCTTGTCATACTCTCCGCTCGTCTTCAGGTCGCTCAGCACTTCATTCACTTTCTCATTGAGTGCAGCACTGCCCTTCTTCATCGCGATCCCGTACGGCTCATCTGTGAAGGTTCCGCCTACGACCTCATAGCCGGGATCCTGCTTCGTCATGCCGAAAAGAATCGCGTTATCCGTTGTCAACACTTCACCTTGACCAGCCTTCAGCGCAGTGAACGCGTCCTGATAATTCTCGTATTGCTGCACGCGCAGCCCTTCCACACGGTCCTCAATATTCTTAATGGAAGTGGCACCCTTCACACCGAGCACCTTCGTGTCCTTGGTCACATCTTCAATGCTGCGAATCGAACTGCCCTTCTTCACTAAGAGCGACTGCCCAGCCTTGAAGTATACGTCAGAGAAGTCGACTTCCTTCTTCCGCTCCTCTGTAATCGTCATCGTAGCTACGATGAGATCAATCTCGCCGTTGTTCAGCATAGGAATTCTCGTCTTGGACGTGACTTCCTTCAGCTCGATCTTGCTCTCATCTCCAACCAGCTTCGCTGCAATCGCCTTCGCGATATCAATATCGAAGCCTTCCACCTCGCCTGAGCCTGGGTCCTTCAGACCGAACAGCTTGGTATCGAACTTCACGCCGACGACCAGCTTGCCGCGTTCCGTGATGGCATCCAGCGTAGCGCTGCCTTCCTCGCCGCCCGAGCCGCCAGTGTTCCCGTTCGTGGCCGGCGCATTATTCCCATTGTTCGCAGGGTCTGCATTATTAGCGCCGCACGCCGCCAGCACAAGCATCATCATCATACCAATAAGGACCAGTGGAAGCTTCATTGTTCTCTCCATCTCGCATCTCCTCTTCTATATGTAACATATAGTCTTAATGATTAATGAGCCGGCTCAGGAACAGCTTCGCCCGCTCCGCCTTCGGACTTGCGAAGAAGGCTGCAGGCTGAGCTTCCTCTACAATCCTGCCTTCATCCATGAACACTACCCTGCTCCCAACCTCTCTGGCGAATCCCATCTCATGTGTGACCACAACCATCGTCATGCCCTCACGGGCCAGCGCCTTCATGACTTCAAGCACCTCGCCAATCATCTCCGGGTCTAGCGCGGAGGTTGGTTCATCGAACAGCATAATGCGCGGCTTCATAGCCAGCCCTCTGGCGATTGCTACCCGCTGCTGCTGACCGCCCGACAGCTGAGAGGGGTAGGCGTCAGCCTTCTCCGCAATGCCTACCTTCTCCAGGTAGAGCATCGCTGTCTCCTTCGCTTCCTTCTCCGACAGACCTCGGACCATCATCGGGGCTAGCGTAATATTGTGCAGCACAGTCCGATGGGGATACAGGTTGAAGTGCTGGAATACCATGCCGATCTCACTGCGCAGCTTGTTCATGTTCGTCTGCTTGCCGCCTACCAGCTCTCCATTCACCTTGAGCTCTCCACTCGAGATCTGCTCCAGCCCGTTAATGCAGCGAAGCAGCGTACTCTTCCCCGAACCGGAAGGTCCGACGACGACTACCACTTCTCCTTGTTCGACATGCAGATTAATGTCAGCTAGCACCTGGAACTTGCCGAAGTACTTGTCCACCTTCCGGAATTCAATCATCCTCTTCCTCCTCTCCTCAGTCTTCATGTAGCCTAGTACCTCCAGCAGGCAGACCGCACCCCTGTAAGAATATATGTATCTATTCATTAACCCAGAATAAGGATTGGTGAATCATGGAAGTCTAATGTTCAATAGATCTACACACAATTGCCCTCCCTTGTTCATTGAATTATGACGAGATTCCATTACAATTAGCTTAGTTCACTTATTTTCATATAAGGTCAGAAGGGGATATGTCACACATGGATAAATCGACTCGAGCTATACCAGAGAGAGCCATTACTTGGATTATTATTGGGTTGACTGCTCTAATTAACGGCATTGTGCTTGCCCTGCTGTTCCTGCCTCAATTAGGGGATGCCGAGCATGATACCCTCATCCTGCTGCCGCTGTTCAATGCTGTCATGAACGGCTTCACGTTCCTGTTCCTGCTGCTTGCTCTCTACATGATAGCGGCTAAGAAGAATATTACGTGGCACAGGCGGTTCATCTTCGCGGCCTTCACGACGACCACCTTCTTCCTGGTGTCCTACCTTACTTACCATTCCATGGCTGAATCTACCTCCTTCGGCGGGGAAGGACTGGTTGCTGGCATCTACTACTTCATCCTCATTACCCATATTGTCCTTGCCGCAGCTATCGTACCGCTCGCTCTGTTCACGGTCGTGCGCGGTCTGCAGATGAAGGTGGACAAGCATCGGAAGCTTGCGCGGTGGACGATGCCGATCTGGCTGTATGTCTCTCTGTCGGGCGTTATTGTGTACCTGATGATCTCTCCTTACTATGCTTAACAGATACATGTCTGGACCAAAAAAGCCCAACATACGATCGCTGTCTTAGCGGTCGGATGTTGGGCTCTTGCTTGCCTAGCAGGACGAACGAAGACCTTCTAACACTCTGCTCCAGTCATCTCGTTCGTGAAGAATCTCTTATATTCCTTAGGCGACAGTCTCACGGCCGACTCCCCGACATAGTGGAACTGCAGCGCTCTGCGACGCTTCACAGAATGGTTGTACGGTGTTCCGTGCGACAGCAGGCCATGGAACAGCATGAGTCCGCCTGATGGGAGCGGAACAGCAACATCCCGCTCCACCGGCACATGCAGATCGCAGATCTGCCAGTCTCGGATAGCATAGTGGGGAATGGCTCCCCCTGCATGCGAACCCGGAATAACGTGCATACAGCCATTATCGAGGTCCGCATCATCAAGTGCAATCCACACCCCCACGACGGACTTATCATAAGCAAGATTGCCGTAGGCCATATCCTGATGCCAAGGCTTCTCCCCTCCGCCATGCGGCGGCTTCAGCAGCGCCATATCCTGTACGAGCTTAGGCTTCTCCCCGAGAATCTTCTCTGCTGCTGCAAGAATACTCGGATGATTAGCGATGGCCTTCAGCCTCTCATTACCATCCTCTGAGGTGAAGTCGTAGATTTTGCGAAGGGCCAGCTCTCGATCCTCGATTGTAGGCAGCTCGCTTAGCGGCTTCACATATTGCAGCTTAGCTCCTTGATTCTCATAAGTAATAATGTCGACGATGGCTGCTATAGCTGTACTAACCTCTTGCTCACTCAGCGCCTTATTAATGCCCAAGAACCCCTGAGTCTGGTACTGCTTCAGCGCTTCCTCCCCGATATCTGACAGCCGTTCAAGCTTATCAGCGACCCGATCGAACCGATATAGCTTCTCCGATATTTGTTCAGGTGTTAAGGCTTCTGCCATTGTACCTTCCCCTCTCTGATTTGAACTTTAGTGTTGTTCCTTATCTGTATTTTACGTACAATATGCTTATTATGAAATGCACCAACCATCCTTATCATTTGCACTTAACTACTTATGTGAAGGAGGGATTATACGAGAGATGATACCTTATACCAAGTGGGAGCTGAATCCTCTTGCCTATGGGAAGACTGTGTGCGAGCCTTCCTGGAAGTGGCAGCGAATGGATCTTCCCTTCACCGATTATGACTTGTGGTATGTATGGAGGGGCGAAGGCTATATGCATCTGAATGGCAGAACGGAGCAGGTGCATCGCGGTGATTGCTACTTATTCCGGCCGGAGGATCTGACCTATGCAGGACATGATCCGAATAACCCTCTCCACGTGACGTATATTCACTTCTCTGCGCCTGAAGGTAATCACTCGTTGGAACGCCTTCCATCACGCATAACGTTCGATGATCCTACTGCGATTGAAGCTTATCTGGACCGTTATGTAGTCGCCATGAACCGGCATGCGGAAGGTTATGAGCAGGAATCTAATCTGCTGATGAATCTCATGCTTCACACGTATGAGCGCGAAGCGGCTAGAGCTCGTGAACATGACGGCTCTACGGCCCACCCGCTCACCGCAGCTATGACAGACGTTGCCGTCTTCATACGAGAGAATCCAGGCCGCCGCTTCAATCTAGCCGAGCTTGCAGCAATCGCCCACCTCTCTCCTCGTTACTTCTCCCTCAAGTTCAAGGAAGTGATGGGCATTACCGCCGAGAACTACTCCATTGCGAGGAGAATTGAGCGAGCAGAATACCTGCTTCGCCATCACGGTATGACCGTCGGGGAAGTCGCGGATGCGCTCGGCTATCAGAGCATCTACTTCTTCAGCCGGCAGTTCAAGCAGGTAACCGGCATTCCGCCTTCCCAAGTGAAGAAGCGTTGACACCGCCTTCACTCTGTCTTGATCCATGAGCTGCTCGTCACAAAAAAAAACCAGCCATCATACAGTCGGCATCGACTGCTGAAGGCTGGGCTCTTGGCTTACAAACATTATTACCTATCCTGCTACATGGAACGAATCAGTATATCTCTAACGGTGTCCCGGGTCATCGGCTTGTAGCCGCCAATGGAATCCTTCATGAACGACTTCTCCACCAGCTCATCCAGCCTGCTGCTGTCAATGTCGAAGTCTGCAAGCCGGCTAGGCGCACCCAGACTGTTCCAGAAGCTGCGGAGCGCCTCTGCCCCATCCATCGCTACCTCCAGCTCAGACTTGCCTGCTGGATCAACGCCTAGTACACGAACCGCAAGCAGAGCCATTCTCGATGGATCATACTCTGCGGAGTGTGCCATCCAGTTAGGGAACAGGACCGCAAGTCCGCCCCCGTGAGGAATATCGTATACCGCTGACAATCCGTGCTCGATCTGATGGGAAGCCCAGTCTCCTCCATCCGTTCCACTCGACAACAGGCCATTGAACGCTGTTGTCCCTGCGTACATGACTGTCTCTCTAGGCTCTATATTAGATAGATCCTTCACCAGCTTCGGAGCAGCCTCCATGACGGTCAGCAGTACCGACTCCATGAATCGGTCCAGCATGGGAGCGTTAGCCGTCCGATGGAAGTACTGCTCCAGCACATGCGACATCATATCTACGATGCCGTAGATCGTCTGATCGAGCGGGACGGTTACTGTATACGCCGGATCCAGGATGGAGAAGGCAGGGTAGACGAGCGGGCTCCCCCAGCCGCGCTTCTCATTCTTCTCCCAATGCGTAATGACGGAGATGTTGTTCATCTCGGAGCCTGTAGCCGCGAGCGTGAGCACGGTCCCATATGGAAGGGCAGACGACGCAGTCGCCTTCCGGGTAATGATATCCCATACATCCCCCTCGTACGGCACTCCGATCGAGATCGCCTTCGCACAATCAATGACACTGCCCCCGCCTACTGCGAGGATCATCGTGACCTCACGCTCCCGGCATAGCTCAATCCCGCGTTGCACGGTGCTTAGCCTAGGGTTGGGCTCAACCCCCGCCAGCTCCACCACTTCTGCTCCAATCTGGCTAAGCTGATCCATAACTTGGCCATACAGCCCGCTGCGCTTGATGCTCCCGCCGCCATAGACAAGCAGCACCCGCGCACCCTTACCAATCTCTAGCTGCAGCTTGTCAATCTGTCCGGCTCCGAACCAGAGCTTGGTCGGATTATGTTGTAAGAATGGTATCATCATTTATTTGCTCCTTCTGAATCGTATAGAACCGGATTCATTATATCATACACAACTGTACTGCACATCATTACAGAACTTTGCATCATTTTGGACGGGACAAGAATTGGGATTTTATTGGAAAATTATTGTATACACAGCAAGAGCCTGCGAATAAGTATGTAAAAGTGCAACGATCTACATTCTTATCTATAAGGAGGAGTCATGCCCTATATCACTCGATTCAACACAACGGCTAATGGTGCCGTCACCTTCACTGGCAACACGATGGGATTAGCGAAGGAGCTTAACACGAATAATCAAGGAATACGAGATTCAATCGGCGCCTTCATTACACTCAATACGTCCCTCCGCGCCACTAACTATCCTGCCGGGACCACCTTGGATTACCGCTTGAACGAATCGTTAGCCTTCTTAAGGATGCCTAGCATGAGTACCGTCATCTATGCCGAGCTCTTATGGGCAGCCAGCTATGCGTTCGGGAATGTCAGTGTAAGCTCCAATATTAACGATTCTGTTACCTTCGCAACACCAGCAGGCCGATTCAGCGTTGCGCCCGATCCTGCCACCGCCTTCAATCTAGCCCCTACCCGACAATATTATGTTCGCTCTGCTAATGTTACGCAGCTTGTTCAGCAGGGAGGCGCGGGAGCCTACAGCTGCGGACGTGTTCCCGGCATTGTAGCTCCGCTAAGCAATTCAGAGAATAACTGCGGATGGACCCTTGCTGTCATCTATGGGAACCCAACACTGCCTTCACGCAATATGACGATCTTCGTCGGGGCCGAGCTCGTGAACGGAGTCGCCGGCAACGTAGCAACCGTCAGCGGCTTCCTTACTCCGGTGACAGGAGCTATTAAGGGCAGATTAATGGTGAGCGCTCAAGAGGGCGATTCTAGCAATGTTGGCGATCAGATGCGATTCGGGCCGAATCCAGCCGGCCTGCAGCCTATCGCTGGTCCGAATAATCCCGTAGGCAACTTCTTCTGTTCACAGATTAATGGTGACGATGGATTGCTGGACACCAGCGGCACCTTCGGCAATCTGAACAGCCCGCTCGGAGCTACAGAGATTGGCCGTCGTCAAGGCTGGGATATAACGAATGTAGATGTCTCTCCCTTCCTGACCAACTCCCAATCCTCTGCATCCTTGCAAGGTACGTCCTCCGTTGATGTATATGTCATTAACGCGCTTGGGCTTCAGGTTGATGTGAATGCCCCGGTCTTCGTCACGACCAAGAGCGCGGACAAGACGACCGTACTCGTTGGAGAGACACTGACTTATACCGTGGTGGCCAAGAACACGGGAACCGCATCCGCTAATCTAGTGCTGCTTAGCGATGCCATACCGGATAATTCAGCGTTCATTCCCGGAAGTGTGACGATTGATGGTGTGACTCAGCCTGGACTAAGTCCGGAGTCTGGCGTTGACCTGGGTACCATTGCCCCTGGCGTATCGAGGACGGTTACCTATTCCACATCGGTATTATCTCGTCCTGTCGGCTCCACCTTGACGAATATTGCATTCGTTAATTATTCCTTCCAGAGCTTCCCCGGATCGCCCATCACGTCCGGGTCGAATGCTTCTAATGGAGTGAATACCTCCGTAGGCAATCGGCCGCCTATTACACAGGATTACAATCTGACTACTCCGGAGAATCTCTCCGTTAATGGACTAGTGACCGCTACGGATCCTGACTTCGATCCCGTCACCTTCACCTTGAATTCCAATCCTTCCGCCGGAGCAGCTTCCGTCAATCTGGACGGCAGCTTCACCTATGCACCGAATACCTTCTTCGTCGGCACGGATTCCTTCACCGTGCTTGCTTCCGACGGCCAAGGCGGAACAGCCATCTCTACGATAACTATCGTCGTAACGAATCAACCGCCCGTCACCTCCGATCTAAGCTTCGAGACACCGGAGAACACCGTGGTGACGAGCCAGGTGAGTGCTACGGATCCGAATGGCGACTTCCTCACCTTCCAGCTGAATTCCTCGCCAACCAGCGGTACGGCTGTCGTTCAATCCGACGGGACATTCACCTATACACCGAACTTCGGATTCATTGGCACGGACTCCTTCACCGTGTTGGTAAGCGATCAGAACGGAGCAACTGCGGTGTCCACCGTGACCATAACGGTATACAACCAAGCACCAATATCCGAGAATGTGACGATCTCCACACCGGAGAATATTGCAGTCAATGGGCAGATTACAGCTGTAGACCCAGACGGAGATCCGCTGACCTTCACCTTGAACTCAGCTGCTGTGAACGGTGTGGCTGTGGTTACTCCAACAGGAGGCTACACGTATACCCCAGGGGCTGGATTCGTCGGAACGGATACGTTCACGGTACTCATTACTGACTCCAATGGCGCATCCGTCATCTCAACGGTATCTGTTAACGTCTATGATCTTCCTCCTGTCGCTCAAGACTTAACCCTGCTTACGCCTGAGAACTTCCCGGTTAATGGTACAGTGACAGCATCGGATCCCAACGGAGATCCGCTCGTATTCAGCTTGAGCTCAACTCCAGGCAATGGGACTCTTGTATTCAACTCAGACGGCACCTTCACCTATACACCTGCAACAGGATTTGTAGGCAATGATTCCTTCACCTTCCAAGTGACAGATCCGTTCGGTCTGAACGACTCAGGTACGGTCATCATTACCGTCTATGACCTTCCTCCTATTGCTCAAGATTATACGATTACCACACCAGAGAACTTCGCTGTCAGCGGCCAAGTTGTCGCTACCGATCCCAATGGGGATCCGCTTGTGTATGCGATCAACTCACCTCCGGCTAATGGTATAGCCATTGTCAATACAGACGGAACGTTCACCTACACTCCGAACAATGGATTCGTTGGTGTAGACTCCTTCACTTATCTCGTAACTGACCCTAGCAATGAGTCGGATGTAGGCACAGTAACCATTAATGTGTATGACCAGCCGCCTGTCGCTCAGGATCTAGACTTGTCGACCCCGGAGAATGTACCGATCAGTTCAGCAGTAACGGCTACAGACCCTAACGGAGATCCGCTCACCTTCGCCCTGTTCTCAGGACCATCGAATGGGACGGTCGTCGTGAATCCGAATGGCTCCTTCACTTATACGCCTAATGCTGCCTTCATCGGATCAGACGTCATCAATATTATTGTAACGGATCCGTTCGGCTTATCGGATATTGCAACCATTCGTATTACCGTCTTCGACCAGCCGCCTGTTGCCCAGGATGCTTCCTACTCCACACCCGAGAATACGGCAATCAACGGCACATTGACGGCTACTGATCCGGATGGAGATCCGCTTACCTTCGCCCTGCTATCCTCCCCTGTGAATGGAACAGCAGTAGTGAATGCGAACGGTACCTTCACTTATACACCAGCTGCCTCATTCGTTGGTACGGATGCCTTCAATTACATCGTATCCGACCCTGCTGGACTATCGGATATTGCTACCGTGCGAATTGAGGTGTTCAACAATCCACCAGTAACACAGGATCTGGCCGTTAGTACACCGGAGAACTTTGCCGTTAACGGGCAAGTGACGGCTTCCGATCCGAATGGGGATCCACTCGTCTTCACCCTGAATGCAGCACCAGTGAACGGTACAGTTGTCCTTAATCCTGACGGGACATTCACCTATACGCCTAACAACTCCTTCGTAGGTATGGATGCCTTCACCGTAACCGTCAGTGATCCATTCGGAGCTAGTGCCATCTCAACAGTAACTGTCAACGTATTCAATCTTCCGCCGATTACTCAGAATATTGCTATCGCTACACCTGAGAACTTCCCTGTCAACGGTCAAGTGACGGCTACTGATCCGAACTTCGATCCGATAATATTCACCCTTAACTCTCCTCCAGCCTCAGGTACAGTAATCGTGAATACGGATGGTACATTCACCTATACGCCGAATACCGGATTCGTCGGGGTTGATACCTTCACCGTCTCTGTAACGGATCCTTCTGGCGGAAGTGCGACTTCCAATGTTACGGTGACTGTATTCAACCAGCCGCCTGTCACACAAGATGTGACCTTGAATGCGTTGCAGAACATTCCTGTTAATGGTCAAGTGCCTGCTACTGATCCTAACGGGGATGCTATTACGTTCACCCTGAATACTCCGCCTGCGAATGGTACGGCGCTCGTGAATCCGGATGGAACGTTCACTTACACCTCTAATGTCGGATTCGTTGGTCAGGATACCTTCACGGTGCTCGTCACGGATACGAATGGGGGAACGGCTGTCTCTACCGTAACGGTGTATGTCGTTACACAACCGCCAATCGTTCAAGATCTGACCGTGAACACGACGACGAATGTGCCGGTTAACGGCCAGGTCATTGCGGTCGACCCGGATGGGGATCCGATTACGTTCGCCTTGGACACTCCTCCAGCTAACGGCACCGTCATCGTGAATCCAGACGGCACCTTCACCTTCACGCCTAACGTTGGATTCGTTGGCACGGATACATTCACTGTCATCGTAATTGATTCCCAAGGCGCATCCTCCATTGGGACCGTTACGGTCAACGTCTCCAATCAGCCACCCGTCGCACAAGATACAGCGGCTTCTACGCCTAGGAATGTGCCGGTTAGCGGCCCAATTCCAGCTTCAGATCCGGATGGCAACCCGCTCTCATATGCCGTCACAATTCCAGCTGCGAACGGTACGGCGGTAGCGAATCCAGTAGGAACCTTCACGTATACGCCTAACTTGAACTTCATTGGAACAGATACGTTCACCATTACCGTCAGCGACGGGCTGGGTGGAACGGCGCTGTCTGTCGTGACGGTGACGGTGTTCAACCAGCCTCCGACGACTCAGAATGTGTACCTGAACACGCCTGAGAATATTGCTATATCCGGACAGGTAACGGCATCCGATCCAGACGGCGACCCTCTAACCTATTCCCTTAATTCGCCTGGAACAGATGGAGTCGCAGTCGTTGCACCGAATGGCAACTTCACCTACACTCCGAAACCAGGCTATGTCGGAGTAGATTCCTTCACTGTGCTCGTGAACGATGGATTCGGCGGAATCGTGTCCTCCATGGTTACGATTAACGTATTCGATCAGCCGCCAACAGCCCAGAACTTGTCTCTGACGACTCCGGAGAACTTCCCTGTCAGCGGCCAAGTAACAGCGAGCGACCCGAACGGCGATGCACTCACCTTCACCTTGAATTCAATACCAGCGAATGGGCAAGTATTGATTAATGGTGATGGAAGCTTCACTTATACACCGAACTTGAACTTTATTGGCTTAGATTCCTTCACCGTCCAAGTTCAAGATCCGTTCGGCATGTCTGCCTTCGCGACGGTTACCATTACCGTCTACGATCAGCCGCCAGTCACGTCTAACCTGAGCCTGAGGACGCCGGAGAATATTCCGGTCTCGAGCCAAGTCATCGCTAGCGATCCGAATGGCGATCCGTTGACTTACGTATTGAATACGCAAGCCGTGAATGGATCGGCAGTCGTTGGCCCGGATGGCAGCTTCACGTACACGCCGAATCTTGGCTTTGTAGGCTCGGATGCTTTTACTGTGAGGGTAAGCGATCCTTCCGGGCTCTCTGCCATAGCGACCATTACCATTGACGTGTTCGACCAGCCGCCTTTTGCACAGAATGCAACCTATCATACACCTCAGAATACGGTCGTTAGCGCACAAGTTGCCGCCTCTGATCCGGATGGCGACCCGCTCACTTACACATTAACGAATACACCATTGAACGGAACGACAGCTCTTGCGCCAGACGGCAGCTTCACGTACACGCCGAATCTGAACTTCGTTGGTACAGATGCGTTCTCCGTCACGGTTAGTGATCCTTCGGGCGCTAGCGCAATCGCGACCATTACCATCAACGTGTTCGACCAGCCGCCGACTGCTCAGAACTTAAGCTTGACGACACCAGAGAATATATCTATTACCGGTCAGGTAACAGCCATTGATCCAGACGGTGACCCGCTCGTATTCGCCCTTAATTCTGTACCTGTGAATGGAACGGCATCTGTGAATCCAGACGGCACCTTCTCCTACACTCCGAACTTAGAGTTCGTTGGCACGGATTCCTTCACGGTCGTCGTTACGGACCCTGCAGGATTAACTTCCGTCGCTACTGTTGTCATTAGTGTCATTGATCAACCGCCAATTGCTCAATCCATCACTCTCCGTACCCCGGAGAATGTTCCGGTGAACGGTGTGGTGAGCGCAGTTGATCCGGACGGAGACCCTCTGACCTATACACTTAATTCGCTGCCAAGCAACGGAACGGTCGTACTGAATCCAGATGGATCCTTCGTGTACACACCTAATCCATTCTTTGTAGGTACGAATGCCTTTACTGTATTGGTCACCGATCCGAATGGGCTCTCAGCTGTAGCCAGTGTCATCATTGAAGTATTCGACCTGCCGCCAGTCACTCAGAACATTACGCTGAGCACGCCAGCTGCAACGGCCATACAAGGTCAGGTCAGTGCAACTGACCCGAATAATGATCCGCTTATTTTCACCCTGAACTCTCCTGCTCTGAATGGGTCAGCGGTCGTTAATCCGAATGGACAGTTCACGTATACGCCTAATGCTGGCTTCACAGGTACAGACAGCTTCACCGTCATTGTCTCTGATCCGGCAGGTCTGACGGCAGTCAGTACCATTACGATTACGGTGTTCGATCAAGCGCCAATCGTTCAGGCTTATGCCTATCTTACGTTCCAGAATACGCCGCTGAACGGTCAGGTCGTAGCTACTGATCCTAACGGAGATCCCATTACGTACACCGTTAATTCTCAGCCGCTGAACGGAACAGTCCTCGTGAATCCGGACGGGACCTTCACTTACACCCCGGCCCCTTCATTCAGCGGTCTAGATTCCTTCACCGTCTTGGTGACGACACCTACCGGGGGCACAGCCGTATCTACCGTTCAGATTAACGTCATTAACCGACTGCCAGTGCTGCAGAATATTGAAGTGTCTACTTCAGGCACAACGCCAGTTGGTGGTACAGTAACTGGCGTGGATCCGGATGGCGGGCCACTCACTTACAGCCTTAACGCACCGCCAACGGACGGAACAGTCCTCGTGAATCCAGACGGAACCTACACGTATACCCCTAACTTCGGGTTCGTCGGGGTAGACTCCTTCACCGTGCTTGGTACAGATGTTGGCGGCGCGTCCGGTGTGGCCACAGTCACGATTAACGTACTCAATATCCCGCCGATCGCAGAGAGCAATGTCATCTCCACACCGCAGAATATTCGGACACAAGGTCAGATTGTTGCTACGGACCCGAACGGAGGACCGCTCACTTACACGGTACAGACTCCTCCGAAGAGTGGTACCCTGCTCCTTAGCGCGGATGGCAGCTACTTCTATACACCAGATCTAGGCTTCATTGGCACTGATGTATTCACCGTGCTCGTGACCGATGTTCATGGCGCAACCGCACTATCTACCATTACAGTTGGCGTATATAACCTGCCGCCTAGAGCGGATGCAGCTGCAATTATCGTCTACTTCAATACACCAACCATCAACATCGTGACCGGTACGGATCCGAATAACAATCCGCTGCTCTATACCATCGTTCGTAACCCGACGAATGGATCGGTTGTGGTTGACATTGAGAATGGGGGCTTCATCTATACCCCTAATCCAGGCTATGTCGGACCCGACAGCTTCCTCTTCCAGGTATACGACGGCTATGGATTAACTTCGCAGTCCGAGGTCGTGGTCAATGTATCGCCGCTCGCGCCGAACATCCCGCCATACGGTGATAATATTACACTAACGACTCCGCAAGGCGTTCCGGTCAGCGGACGCGCTATTGCAGCAGATCCAGAGAATGATGCCATCACCTACTCGTTGAATCAACCTCCGGTGAACGGAGAGGCCATTGTGAACGCCGACGGTACCTTCACCTATATTCCGAATGCGAACTTCGTAGGTACAGAGAGATTCACGATTCGGGCATCCGATGGGAATGGCGGTTCGGTCATTATTACCGTTACAGTTAATGTCATAGGAGGCAATGCACCAGCGGCTGGCAACCGGCCTCCGACAGCGAGCAATCTATCGATCTTCACCCTGGAGAATACACCAGTACGAGGAACAGTAACAGCCAGTGATCCTGATGGTGACCCGCTCACCTTCTCGCTCAGCCGAGGTCCGAATCTCGGTATCGTACAGCTGAACGCTGATGGCAGCTTCATCTACGTGCCGAATGCCAATGTATCAGGTGTAGACTCCTTCCTTGTAACCATCTCGGATGGGCGCGGGGGAACAACAACTGCAACTGTCACTGTAACCATTGAGCCAGATGATGAGGAGTAAGTTGAAGTAACCAGCGTTTATTTAAAAAAGGCTAACCTTCATTTTGTTTGAAGGTTAGCCTCTTTTTCATTCTTGGTACACTTTACGACAAGCCAGCTTTTACAGCCCAACACTCTCCAATACTCGATAGAGATAATACTCAGATGTGTTAGTTAAGACCATATAGTTTCCTGCATAACTGTAGAGGAGATAAGCACTTATTGTGATAGTAGCTAGCATTGGCAGCCATCTGTAGATGAAGGGTCCATGTAATTTGCTGACAAGGAACAAGTAGGAGGCGGCATAGATGACAAGGAGTATGACAGATGCATAGAAGTAACCAGGGACTGGATAATCATTGTCTCTTAGCATCTCTCGTTCCTGTTCGTCGTGGAACCCCTCAGGAATCCGCTCAGGATCTGCAAAAAACTCAATAATGTCTACATCCTCTGCATTCATGTTAAATTTGCTCATGAAGTCATATGGTTCCTTGGTAAAGCCAAGCAGCTCACTTACCGAGACCGAAGCCTTAACCTGTATTGCAATAGTAAGCACACTTATTATGACGGGGATAAAAAACAACACCTGAAAAATAATAAAGCGAATCATGACGGCCTTGCCTAACTTCATAACGTTCATTCCTTACTGACATTGGTGATTGTCTGTTTCTGATAGGGATAATCAATCTGCTTCTTAACGAACCTGCTTCCGAGCTCATTCCTGGATAAGCCTCAGTCAGCTTTTATTAAAAACTCACGTATAGTCTGATGAAGCTTCTCCCGTTCAGTACTCCGAATATTATGTCCAGACTCATGAAACTGGACCTCCTTGCACTCCTCACTCATCTCACGATATCTCGACATATGCTCTTCTGAGATCAGACTATCCTCTAACATCCCCCTTAAAATAAGTGTCGGCATATATAATTTGTGAGTTAGATACAGCTGAGTGGATTGTTCCTGAATCCCCCTGACTGCTGTCCGAGTAATATTTGTGACTCTACGGTATGGAATTAAGTAATTATGAATGTATTCGTCAGCCCAACCATCTGGCATGGCCTTGTGCTCTGGAGGGTAATCTTCTAATAGGATACTCTTAACCTTGCTAGAGTTGCGCTCAACGTAAGCTAAGGCATAGGAGACTCCTCTCGAATTAGCTAACAGGTGAAAAGTCCTGAGCGACAGATGTTCAACTAATCCTTCCAAGTCTTCAACATGATCATGCAGATCGTAACCAGTTAGAGGAGTCTCACTCTGACCTCTCCCGCGGAAGGATAGTACAATGCCACGTCTAGGCAGAAGCTCCATCAACATATCTTCATATTCTTCCGCTGTCTCCGACAATCCAGGGCAGATGATAAGGGGAACCATAGAAGCATCCGATAAAGGCTTAGAATCCATATAATGTATCCGATTAGGGTTATAGAAAAAGCTTGAATCAAGCGCCATTAGTAGTGCCCCCTTCCCTTATCACTGTCTTAGTTTAACAAAGCGATAACCCGTAATCTCATAACCCATTCCCTTGTAAAATTTATGCGCCGCTTTTCGTTCTTCCTTCATTCCGCTTGTTAGATATAACACGGATGACCCTTTTTCAGCTGACCAGCTATTAACAAATCCCATTAGGGACCTACCTATTCCTCTTCCCTTGTACTCCGAATGAACGACTAATGCAGATATTTGGGTCACAGGACCATCAATCTCATAATTACTTAGAAGACGCACTCCAATCATTCCTGCAACAATTCCCTCATGTTCAGCAACAAAGGTGAAATACGAAGGATCAGAGTTAATGATAGCCATTCTTTTATCCATGTCATGTTCGGATGTAGGATATCCTAGCTCCCCCATTAACACAGCAATTGCACTGAGATCAGTGGATATATAGTCTCGAATATGTATCAAGGCAAGACCTCCCAAGACTTACAACATAAATCTTCTTCTGTTATAACTGAACGTCCCGAATTCAATTTTCAGAGTTGCACCACTGCTGAATAAAACTTCATATTGGAGAGTATTGATATTGTCTGAGCTACAAGCTGTCCGTCATGTAGACTCTCAAATCTGAAGAAGCGATAATTTCTAGAACTCAATTGTTCTTTTAACTTTTCCAACTGCAATATATATTGCTTTTCGTTCTCTATCCATTGATTTCGGCTTTCTTGTTTGCTTTCGATCGTTTGCAGCCCTTCCCATAGCTCAATCCTGAAATACTTCAATACTCTGCCCTCATCACATATGCCATGATAATTCCCTTCCGCCAATCACATGATAATGCAAATGCGGAACTTCTTGCTGTCCGTCTTTACCAATATTCGTTATAACTCTGAACCCCGATTCAGCAATTCCAAGCTTCTTCGCTACTTGCTGAATACTAACATGACAGCGATAGATAGCCGATTGGTCTTCATCTTTAATGTCCATAATGCTCTCTATATGTTTTTTGGGAATGACAAGTGCGTGAACCGGAGCCATAAAATGAAGTCCGTAAAAAGCAAGCACATCCGTATCTTCATATATAATATCTGCTGGGACTTCTCTCGAAACAATGTTACAAAATACACAAGAAGACATAAGGATTGGTACTCCTCCTATTCGTTAATGTTAAAGCTTCTTCACCATGTCTTGTCCAAAGTAAAATCCCTTAAGATGCTGATCAAAGTACTCCTTCAACTTAGGTTGTTTAATGGAGTACTGGACTTGACCCTTTATGGCATCAATTTTAGTTATAAATATACTTTCGAGGTTGTACTGTATGCGGACTTCCCGCTTAGACTTCATTCGAATAACGATTCCCATGCTTATATTTGCAGGAACAGCAACCAGCTTGGAAATGTCAGCTTTTGGGGATAAATTAATCCACTGCACAATTCTTAATATCTCATCATGGGTTAGATCAATATCTTCGAATTTGATTCGTGCTCCATCACCATCGCTCGTGTAGACTGCTTTTTGCATTTTTGTTGTGGAAATCTCTCGAATCTGAATCGGCTTATTTATATTATCGTTGCTCCATAAGCTGTTCTGTTCATAGTCCATACAGAAGAGTACCACTGCAACACATAAAACAAATAGCAATAATTGTTTCTGGTTTGGTATTATTCTTTTCATAATGCCCCCTAAATCTCAAGAGAGATTCCATATCATATGAGCAATAAGAGGAAAGGGTCCATATCATCATTTTTCAGAAAAACTAGAAAGTCATCAAGTATCACATGAATATTAAAGTTAATTCCCAACTCGTTAAGACTACACAGTTGCTCGTGAATAGAAGTTCCCTTTTTATACCAGTTCATCGAAACAACTTCCCTCACCACTCACCAAGAAATCCGACACCCTCTTCAACATCCGGATAATCTTCCTGTGGATTAATACTCCATAAGCCGGCGAGAGACATGACGTCTTCTTCACTAGGCGACCATAACTTGTCATAATCCTCTTGACTGATATCAGAGACTCTGAAGTTTAGTTGTTTTTCCTCTTCCGTAAGGGCTCCATCATTCCATATGAGTTCACCTGATTCACCTGAATAAGCAAATTTTCTTGTGAACTTGCCTTTCTCGATTTTCACCCAAGCATGATACTCAACAACTCGATGAGATCCGAAATACTGTGCAGACTCATAATTTGCCGCTATACGATTAAGGAGAGCGTCAAGTCCATCATTGCTCGCATCCGGGATGCTGGTTGATACTACTAGAGTCCAGCCATGCACAGGAGGACTGACGAATACCATCCCATCATACGCACTGTTAATTCCAGAGCTCCAATTTGCAGCTTGAACATTGTGCAATTCTAATTGCCGAACAACATGCTCCGTATCGGATGTTTGTATAGCTAACCACTGAACTTTGTAACCGAATGGTACAGGTTTGTCAGGAATCGTGCTTATTGTAGTCGGTGATGCTTCTGCTGACATCTGTTTCAAGTCGACGGCTGACTCTGAGTTTTTAGAGAATAATCTTGTAAAAAATGATTTCAAAGTCCCACCCCTTATTACTTGTGATTTTTTTAAGTAATCTCTAATTTCATCCAATTCATTCGTAACCAATAATACTTCTTGCGTCGATGTCCTTAAGATCATATAAGTAGGAAGCTTCGTAATCTTATACGGTTTGCCAGGAAAGCCTTGAGCTACTATATCTACTTCTAATCCCTGCATCTCTTCATCTGTAAGTGGATGATCATCAAAATATAATAATGTCCTGCTTGTGTTATTAATATTTTCGTCTAGGTAGATGGAAGTGGCAAAAAATACGATGAAAGACGCCACCGTAATCATGAATATGTATTTGATTCTATTGTGGTTTCTACTCATTTTCCAGCCTCCACTAGCGATGAATTCAAGTAAGCTGACGGAGCAGGAAGTGATTCGATTACTACAAGCACATCTGACAGTTCAAACAAGGCTGCTCTATACCTTTTACGAGGTTCTACCTCTTCTCCATAGGTTCTTAATGCGAACGTTCCAATATCTGTTATAACCATGCTCGTGCCCCTGTGTTGATCATAGGTATCTATAACCTTAACCTCTACCATCACCGGTCCTCTATAACCGTCTACCACGTTGAATAACAGAGCAATGCTGCTTAATACAAGGATGGGAATCATGATGATCCAGCTCATGATGTACCTTAATACTTCCCAAGCTCTTCGCTGAGGTTTATTACTCTTGGCAAAGCTGCCTACGTAAGTACAGAGATAGATGCCGAACGAATGAAGGAATATTTCCCATGTAAGCCTAATACCATAAACAGTCGTAAACTTCAGCCATATTATCTCCGTCAGGCATGCGGCAAAAATAAACACTCTAATAAGAGAAAGCGGCTGTCGGTACCACTTCTCCTTCTCATAATACGTAAGTCTAGTTATCGGCATCATAAGTCTCCTGCCACCTCATGGTGAATTGATATAATCAACTTACCACATATCTCCTCTAATGGGATAGACATAGATTGCCTCTATGTCTATCCACGCCAAAAGAGCCCTTGCACATGCAAGGACTCTTCCGCATTCTCATTACATTCTATCGCTTCATTACACTTCAAACGTTCGAATTCGCTCAGCCATCCAATCATTCACCTTAATCATATCCACGACTGGCTGGCCCGTGTAAGGCTGAGTATGCATATATCCCGATGCGGCAGGGCCGAACTCTGGTGTAATGGTCATGAACTCCTTGCCCTCGCTCTTGCGCAGCCGAATAATCTCCTGCCACCAAGTCTGGAAGCGATTCAACTCAACTGCATACTCAGGGGCACCCGGATGAGGAACTTGAGGCCCCTCAGCATAGCCGACACGGCCATGAATATGGATAGCGCGTTCGAGAGCAAGCTTAAGATCCTCTTCATTATCCTCAAGCAAGCTCTCCGTCACACAGCACCAATGGCTCAGGTCGGCTGTAATACGAAGGTCAGGCAATGCCCGCAGCAGCGCAGCCGTTGCCCAAGGGGTGAACATAGCACGTGATCGATGCGTCTCATGTCCGACCTGAATGCCGATAGCCTTCTCTACACGGAGCGCAGACTCGAAGAATTGAAGCTGCTTATCCCAATGCATACTGTCCTTAGCACTATGGGATACGATGAGGATCGGCTCGAATTCAGCAGCTCTGTGCGCTTGCTCAGCGAAAGATTCCTCATGGTTACCAGACGTGACGACTTGAGCAATGTACGTCAGACTTAATTCTTTAAGCAAGCCACGGAACTCCTCAGCTTGATGCTCTGGAGGAAGGGGAGCCTCGATTCCCGCATATCCCTTCGCAGCCGCCATTGCGAGCTGGTCTCTATAGCTGCCTTCAAGTCCCCACAAGGCTTGATGAATGTTAATCTCCATGTTTCGGAATCTCCTATTTCTAATCGATTGTTATTCGTTTACGAACTTGCTTCCTGCAATGTTTTTTCCTCTAGCCAGCCAGATCTTGAAGTCTGGGTTTTTGTCTGGGTAGACAAGCGCCTCTGTTGAGAAGTATCTCATCGTATACCCGCAGCGGCGGTAAGGGCTCGTATTTGCTTTTGCCCCGTGAATAATACGCGAATCATGCAGGGAGCACTCGCCCGGCTCCAGCTCGAAGTACACCGCTTGAGATTCATCTACGCTTTCTTTTTTTATTTGTGTATTGAACGTATTTACCGTTCCATCAATTTCTTCATACTCGGAGAAGCCGTTGCGATGCGTGCCAGGAATGACGCGCATACATCCGTTTTCTTCCCAGCTCTTGTCGAGTGCAAGCCATACCGTAATGATTTTATCGAAGGAGCTCAGACGGCCATTCCAGTAGGCAGAATCTTCATGCCAAGGAGTCGCGCGTCCAACAATCGGATCTTTGCAGATGAAGTGACTGGACCACAGACCGATATTCGGACCAATGATAGGCTCTACTAGATCAAGCACCTCTTCAGACAACAAGAAGTCTAGCAGACGCTCATCGCGGAAGTGGGGGGTATCCAGCTCATCCGACAGCTTGCTTCCTTTTTGGGCAAGCTGTTCTTCGAATATTCCATTCAACAAGCTCATCTTCTCCGCACTGAATAATGGCTTCTTATACAGATAATAGCCCTGCTCGTTATAGAAGTTCGTCTCTTCCTGCGTCAACGTCACACTTGTATTCATCGTTGTTGCCTCCTAAGGTTCGATTAAGTTCTTGGTCTCATTATAAAATAAAACGCCGAGAACCTACTCGGCGTTTCCTTAGTGAAAGTATGCATTTTTTCAGATTACTTCATCTTCCTCTTGTCTAGGCCGCGGTACTTGACTGGTGAGACGCCGTACTTCTCCTTGAATACCCGCTCGAAGTGTCCTAACGTATTGAACCCCGACGCGAATCCAATCTCCGTCACGGGTAGGTTCGAAGCCTGCAGCAGAGCCTCTGCGAATTGCAGCCGAAGCTGCTGTACATAACTGACGAATGACATGCCTACCCAGTCCCGGAAGCATCCGCTGAAGTAATTGGCCGAATATTGCGCTTGCTTGGCCGCTTGTTCGAGCGTAATATTTTCACGGAAGTGAAGATGAATGTACATGAGGGCGCTCTGTAGGTTGGGCTGAGCCATCTGGGTATGCTGAAGTCTGGATAGCTGCACCTGCTCGCTTCCCCGATATAGATCGATGAGCAGCCGCTCCAGCGTGCACCGAATCATCTCCTCACTGCCCACACGCGGTTCTGCGAGCTCTTGCCGTATTCGATCATACTCCCACACCGTACGCTCTCGGATGGAATCAGGGTAGGTATACTGCAGCTGGCGCATATTGTGGAAGAGCAGCTGCAGAGTTGTACCATTAATGTATCGCTCTGAGAAGATGACGTTATAGATATCCAGCGAGCCACTGTCAATCGTCAGCTCATGGAAGTCAGCGGGAGTGAGCAGGAAGATCGTACCCGCGGTCAGAGGAAGCGCATGTCCATTCAAGTGATGGGTCCCGCTCCCTGACACCACATAGCTTAGCTCATAGAATTCATGCCAGTGCAGCTCAATCGTCTCGTCATGCGTCCCTCTGTAGATCTGCATGTGGCCGGAGTTCATGTATTCCTCAGTCGTTAATCGGTCCGGTTGCTTCTTCCTCATCTCGCTTGCGGCACCCTTCTCATTCGACATCCTCTATGAGCTCGAAGTTCTGGTCGAACCTGGCCTTCGGATCCGAGAATACGACTTCCTTCTTGTTGAAGCTGTCCGGCTCGAACCAGTCGTACTCCTCTTGCATCGGATGGTCATTCTCAAGAATCATCTGATAGGCATGGATTCCGCCGCAATCTTCTGGTGGACAAGCCCTCTTGCCAGCCAGACAGATCGGGTACTCCACACTGCTCTCGCTAGGGAACACCCCTTCGAATTCGATGCGATGCTCCCAGTAATCTCCGAAGTCATAGACGTAGGAGGCCACTTTATTGTCCGGTTTAAAATAATTCAATATCTTATTGCTCCAGCCTTGAAGCACTTCGCGAGAGTCGAATTCATAATTGGGAACTCCGATGGCCATTTTCCTTCCGTTCTTAGGATTACGGATAGAGAACTCATGAAGATGCGAGTCATGCCACCCCATCACATCTTGTATGGCGACATGCAGATCCCAGAACGTATAGGATTTAGGCACCTGAATTCTTCTCCATACAGGCGGCTTCGCACCTTTCAACGATATCTTGAATTGATAGACTTCCCTTGGTCTGCTCATGTTGGCTGCTCTCCTTATTTTTAATTAGCAAGCTCTCGATTTGTGGCTAATGGAGCTAATAATACATGGTTGAATGGAATGACTAAGCATGGCTTGTCCTCCAATCTGTTCTTAACAACCCATACACGACATGGTCATGATACTGTCCATCATTGAACTCAATGGCTCGGAGAGTCCCTTCCTTCTGGAACCCTAGCCGTATCGGTATGGCCTGGCTTTTAGGATTATCTGTTCTGGCCCTAATCTCAATTTTATTCAAGCCTAATTCATTGAACAAGTAGTTAATCATTGCTCTGCAAGCGTCGGTCATGATTCCCTTGCCTTGATGCTCCTCGCTGAGCCAATATCCGATAGAGGTATACCTTGAGTCCCAATTGATATCATGAACGCCGATGTTGCCTGCATACTGATTATTATAGAAGATTCCGCATGAGAATCCTTTATTTTCAGAGAAGCGCTTCAATTCCACTTGAATGAATGAACGTACATCATTCTCGTCATGGGTAGAGGATACCCAAGGTAAGAATCGACCCAGATACGCTCGATTTGCCTCAATCACTTCTAGCACAGTGAGAGCATGCCGCGTCTCAAGCAATTGAAGATGGATATCCTGTCTGAGTTGATAAGTGAACATGCTATCTCTCCCTTCTATTCGAATGAATTTATGTGGCTTTCATTAGAGATTGAGACTAGACGCTTACTTCCTGATTATCTTAATAATGTCAAGCGAGGTCAATGACCGTTTTCACACTTAACTCTCCTCACTATGTCAATTACGCTTATATTTGGCGTTGCAGGCGTCGCACCATCACATTCCGAGCTCTATCATCCTGTGCCTGAGTGAATGGGATAGTGTGCAAAAGGAGAAAGAGAGTGCCGCCCATCCACCCACCAGTCGAACTCTTGCAGCACAAAAAAATCCCACAGTCTCTCCTGCCGACTGTGGAATCCTCTTATTAGTTCCTATTAATGACAACGAGCTTCAGCTCCGTCATCTCCTCCATCGCATACTTAATGCCTTCCCTGCCCATACCGCTCTGCTTGACGCCGCCGTATGGCATATGGTCAACGCGGAAGGTTGGGACGTCATTAATCATAACGCCGCCTACTTGAAGCCGCTCCGCCGCATCCATTGCCGTTCGCAGATTCTCGGTGTAGATGCCGGCCTGCAGACCGAAGTCAGAGTCGTTCACTAGCTCAATGGCTTCACTTACCGAGTCCACCTTATTAATAAGCACGATCGGTGCGAACACCTCCTTGCAGGACACCCACGCCCGAGGACCAACATGCAGCAGCACCGTCGGACGCAGGATGCCATGTTCTGCCGCGTAGCCGCCTAACGCAACCTCAGCTCCCAGCTGCTTCGCTTGCTCAATCCAATCCAATGAACGGGCGAGATCCTTCTTCGTAATAAGAGAAGACACGTCCGTATTCACATCAAGCGGATCTCCGAGCTTCAGCCCCAGCGCCGCCGCAACGAACTTCTCCGTGAACTCCGTGAACTTCGCCTCTCCAACGACGTACACCCGCTGCAGGGAGATGCACACCTGCCCTTGGTAAGCGTAAGCCCCCATTACGCAGCGAGGAATAATGGCATCCACACTCACATGATCATCGACGATGAGCGCTGAATTCGAGCCAAGCTCGAGCGTTACTCGCTTAAGCCCCGCCTTGGCCTTGATCGAAGCGCCTACCTCAGGACTGCCGGTGAACGTTATCTTCGCTACCCTAGGATCCGTGACAAGAATGTCTCCTATCGCCTTGCCGCTGCCCGTCACGATATTCAGCGCACCGGCCGGCAGCCCCGCTTCCTGCAGCAGTTCGCCAATGAAGTACGCCGACAGCGGCGTCTGATTAGCTGGCTTAAGGACGATCGTATTCCCCGAAGCAATCGCAGGACCAACCTTGTGAGCGACCAAGTTCATCGGGAAGTTGAACGGAGTAATCGCCGCTACGACGCCCATCGGTTCCCGCACGGTGTAGGCGGTCCGATGATCCCCTCCTGGAGCCGCATCCATCGGAATCGTCTCCCCGTGAATTCGCTTCGCTTCCTCTGCGGCGAACTTGTACGTCTGGATCGTCCGGTCCACTTCGGCCAATGCTGTCTTGAACGGCTTAGCCGCTTCCAGAGCAATTAACCGTGCTCCTTCCTCACGTCGCTCCCCTAGCAGTAAGGCGAGCTTTTCCAGGATAACAGCACGTTGATGAGCGGGCATTCGCCTCATCGTCTCTCTCGCCTGCTCCGCTGCTGCGATCGCAAGTCCAACCTCCCGCTCCGACGCTGCAGGCACCTCAGCAATAGCTTCCCCGCTATATGGAGCGTACAGGGTCACATAAGACTCGGCTTCCATCCATTCGCCGTTAATGAACAGATGTCTAATCATTCAATTCTTCCCCCTCTTCCTATCTGTCTACTACCACTGCTTCAATGCAGACTCCGCATGAAGCTCCTCAAGAACTTCTTCTATTATAGAGAGACCCTCCTGCAACTGCTCATCGGATATGACCAGTGGTGCCAGGAATCGAATGACGTTGCTATGCACTCCCGCACTGAGCAGCACAACCCCCTTGCCGAAGCTCGACTGAATCACCTGAGCAGCCAGCTCCTTGCCAGGCGCCCCGGTCTTCGGATCAATGATCTCAATCGCGCACATCGCACCTAGACCCCGAACCTCACCGATACACGGATATTTCGGCTGCAGTGCACCGAACCTTCCCCGGATCATCTCCCCCATCTCCCGAGCCCTCGCCGGCAGGTCCTCCCGCTCCATCTTCTCAATAACCGCAAGGGCAGCCACACAGCCCAGCGGGCTGCCACCATAGGTGCCGCCAATCTCACCCGGATTCGGTGCGTCCATCATCTCTGCTCTGCCGACGACGGCGCTGATCGGGAATCCCGCAGCGAGCGACTTCGACAGCGTCATCAGATCCGGCTCAATGCCGAAGATGGTACTGGCGAACATCTCACCCGTGCGGCCGAAGCCCGTCTGAATCTCATCCGCGATGAACAGGATCCCATGCTCCCGGCAGATGCGGTAGATCCCCTGCACGAATGATTCAGGCGGAACGATGAAGCCTCCTTCTCCTTGCACGGGCTCCATGATGACCGCCGCCACTTCCTCAGGAGCTGCCTCCGTCAAGAGGAAGTCCTCGAACTGCTTCACGCAGAACTCCGAATACTCCTCTTCTGTCATCCCCGCCGGCCTCTGATAAGGATAAGGGAATTGCGCCTTATACGTGGCTGGAGCGAACGGCCCCATCTGGAACTTGTACGGCTTAACCTTACTAGTCAGTGACATTCCTAGCAGGGTACGGCCATGGAAGCCGCGGGTGAAGGAGACAATACCGGGTCTGCCCGTATACTTGCGAGCAATCTTGACCGCATTCTCAACCGCCTCCGCCCCGCTGTTCATGAACATCGCCTTCTTCGCATGAGTCCCCGGTGTAATCTGTGCCAGCTTCTCGGCCAGCGCAACGTAGGGCTCATACATGCCGACATGGAAGCAAGTGTGGAGATATTGATCCAGCTGCTTGTGCAGCGCCTCCACCACCTCCGGCGGACAATGTCCGGCATTAACGGTTCCAATCGCCCCTGCGAAGTCGAGGTATTGGTTCCCATCCACATCAACCAGCAGCGCCCCTTCCGCCTTCTGCACGAACAAGGGATGATTATTGCCTACCCCCTTGGCTACAGCTTGCTGCCGTCTGTCAATTAGAGCTTGTGTCTTGGGTCCCGGAAGGTCAGTCCCTCCAGTTACGAATTGACGTGCGATCCCCATCGTTGTCGTCTCCTTCATCATGAGCTGTACCAGCCGAGCGGCTCGACTGCAAGATTCGTATTAATCTGCTTAACCTCCGTATACTCCTCGAAGCCGAAGGTGCCCAGCTCCCGTCCGATGCCGCTCTGCTTGTAGCCGCCCCATGGCGCTTCATTATAAGTGGGATGATAAGTATTAATCCACGTAATGCCTGCTCTTAGCTTCCGAATCACACGCTGCGCCTTCGCCCCATTGCTCGTGAACACTGCACCGGCCAGCCCATAGATCGTGTCATTCGCCATCGCTATCGCTTCCTCTTCATTCTTGAAGGTCTGCACGACCAGCACCGGCCCGAAGATCTCCTCACGAACTATTCTCATACTAGGCTCACAATCTGTGAAAATCGCAGGCTCCATATAAAACCCGCCCTCATACTCCCCGCCGGTCAAGCGGCTGCCGCCGCAGAGCAGCGTCGCGCCTTCGGCCTTGCCAATCTCCACATAGCCCAGCACCTTGTTCAGATGCGCTTCCGAGACAAGCGGCCCCATCTCTGTTCCGTCGGCCAGTCCGGGACCAACCTTAATCGCCATAGTCCGCTCGACAAGGCGAGCAATAAATCTATCATAGAGTGACTCTTCCACCAGCAAGCGGGAGCCCGCCGCACACACCTGACCGGAGTTGGCGTAAGCAGCGAACAGCGCATATTCCACAGCCGCTTCGAAGTCGGCATCCGCGAACACGATATTGGGGTTTTTGCCTCCTAGCTCTAGTGATATTTTTTTCAAGTTGCCGGTTGCGGCCTGCATGATCTTCCTTCCCGTGTCCGTTCCGCCTGTGAAGGCAATCTTGTCAACGTCGTCATGTGCTGCTAAGGTCTGTCCCACCGACGCTCCAGCTCCTAACACAAGGTTGACAACTCCAGGCGGGAATCCCGCTTCCTCAAGTATACCGAACAGCTCCACAGCCGAGATCGGAGTAATCTCAGCCGGCTTGAACACAACCGTATTGCCAGCAGCGAGCGCCGGTGCCAGCTTCCAGGCTGCCATTAAGAGCGGATAGTTCCACGGAATGATCTGACCGCATACGCCTATAGGCTCTCGCACGACAACCGCTTGCATCGGGTCAGACACCTCATACGATTGTCCATGCGGCTTCGTCGCGAGTCCCGCATAGTAGCGGAAGCAAGCAATCGTATCATTCACATCGAACTCCGCCTCGCGCAGCGGCTTCCCATTGTTCAGTGTCTCCAGCCTGGCGAACTCCTCCTTGCGGCTCTCCAGCAGGTCCGCAGCCTTGAACAACAGGCGAGCTCGCTCTGCCGCTGGTGTTCCCCACCAGCCTCCTTGGTAGAAGGCCGACTTAGCTGCAGCCACTGCGCGATTCGCGTCTTCTTCGCCGCCTTCCGCAGCCACCGCTATGAACTGGCCGCTCGCTGGATTCACAATGTTCCGCGTCTCTCCAGATGCCGCCTCTGTCCACTCCCCATGAATGAACATCTTCAGTAGATTCTCTGCCATCGTCTCCATTCCTCCCATCCTCTCACTTCGGCTGCTGCTGCGTAATGCAGTGAATATTGCCGCCGCCAAGTGCAATCTCCCTCGTGTTAACCTGTACCACCTTACGCTCCGGGAACAACCCGCATAGCTGTTCATAAGCGGCAGCATCATGCCGATCGCCGAACGAAGGCATGACAACCCCTCCGTTGCATATATAGAAGTTCACATAGGAAGCGGCGAACTGCGTTCCCGTTGCCCGGTTATAGCTCCTCCTCGCTCGGTCAATGAGCCTTGCTTCCTCATCCGAGATCTTCATTGGATCAGGGATATGAATCTTATGCACCTCCAGCTGCCGGCCTCTCGCATCGGTTGTCCCGCTCAGCACCTCATAGGCAGCGTTCAGCCGCTCGTACTGGGGGCTCTCGGGATCATCCGTCCAGCTCATCGCGACGACCCCCGGTCTGATGAAGGCGGCCACCTCATCCACATGGCCGTCGGTCTCGTCATACATCAGCCCTTGTTGCAGCCATATAATCTTCTCCACGTTCAAGTACTCGTGCAGCCTCTCTTCCACCTCTGCACGCCTCATGCCAGGATTCCTATTTTCATTCAACAGACACTGCTCAGTTGTAATGAGCGTCCCTTCCCCATCTACTAGGATCGCACCGCCTTCGAGGATGAACGACTGACAGTCGTATCGGCTCTTGCTCTCCATGTCCAGCACCTTCTGCTTCACGAGCAGATCCTGATCCCATGGGAAGTACAGTCCGCCATTCAACCCGCCCCAAGCGTTGAACCCCCAATCCACCCCTCTAACCTCGCCCTCGTCATTCTTGACGAAGGTCGGCCCGATATCTCGCATCCAAGCGTCATTCGACGACATCTCCACGATACGCACCCGGGAAGGGAATACAGATCTCACATGCTCATACTGTATCGCGGAGACCCCGATTGTCACGGGCTCGAACTCCGATATCGCCAGCGCCACCGCCACGAACGCGTCCTGGGCAGGCTTGGCGCCGAGCCGCCAGGTGTCCGTCCGCACCGGCCACAGCATCCAGGTCCCTTGATGGGGTTCGAACTCACCCGGCATGCGGAATCCATCTTGTCTCGGCGTGCTTAACAACGTCTCTGCCATATCTATACGAAGCCCTCCTTATACCAAGGAATTAGTACGGCTTAGTACTTGGCGGAACGTCGACACCACTCGGTCTACATCGTCCTTCGAGATCGTCAGTGGCGGTTCAATTCGAATCGTCTTGGAATTAATGAGCGTCCCCGCAACAAGTACCCCTTCGTCGAACATCCCCTTGGACACTTCGTAACCGACCTCGTCCTGGTGGAATTCTATGCCTATCATGAGACCGATGCCTCGTATCTCCATCACCTTGTCCTCATGGCCCATGCTCGCCTTGCGAAGCTCCTCAAGGAAGTATAGGCCAATCTCCGCCGCTCGCTCAGGCAGCTTCTCCTCCAGCAGTACATCAATCGTGGCAATCGCGGCCGCACAGGCGAGCGGATTCCCGCCGAACGTCGTCGTGTGCATGAATGGGTTAGGGAAGAAGCTCTTGAACACCTTCTCCTTCGCAACGACCGCCCCTGCGGGCATGACGCCACCGCCGAACGCCTTAGCTAGACAGAGAATGTCCGGTACAACACCATACAGCTCGGAAGCGAACATCCGCCCCGTTCGGCCCATGCCGGTCTGCACTTCGTCGAACACGAGCAGGGCGCCATACTCGTCACACAGCTCCCGCACCTGGCGCAAGTAGTCTGGTGGAGGAAGGATAATGCCGCCTTCTCCTTGTACGGGCTCCAGCAGGACAGCAGCGATATCTTCTCCGACTGCCGCGGCAGACCGGAACGTCGACCGCATCGCTTCAATATCCCCGAACGGCAAGTGCTTGAACCCAGCGATGAGCGGCAGGAACGGCTTCCGGAACATCCCCTTCGCTGTCGCAGACAACGCGCCAAGCGTTTTGCCATGGAAGGCGCGTGTTGTTGCGATAATCGTCGTTCGGTCGCTGTACATCTTAACCAGCTTCAGGGCTGCCTCGACGCTCTCTGTCCCGCTGTTCGTGAAGAACGAATACTTGAGGTCACCCGGCGTAATACGCTCCAATATCTTGGCCAGCATCGCCCGAAGCGGATCCAGCAGATCCTGACTGTGCAGCGCCTGCCGCTTCAGCTGATCCTCGACCGCCTTCACGACCTTAGGATTCCGATGCCCGACGTTATAGATGCCGAATCCGCCGAGACAGTCGATGTATTCCTTGCCATTCACATCCTTGAAGCAGGAGCCATTGTCCGACCACTCCACCGCTGCGAACTGGCCGCCTTGGGTTACCGTCTTCCGATACTCCAGGAATCCAGGATTGACGTTCTCCCGAAATCCTTCGACCGTCTCCTTCGTAATCCACTCCGCATCTTCCTTCGTCACTTCGCTCTTCTCAATGAGCTGCAGTACCCGCTTAATATAGGCTTGCGTCTCTTCTGTTACGGCGGTCTGTTGCCCTGCTATTGGTTGTTGAATGGACATGGGATGATTCCTCCTTGTTGTGGTTCAAGCTCTAGCGTCCCTTGTGAGCAAGGGTCCGTAAGTCTCAGGCCGGCGATCTCGTAGGAATTGAAGCAGATGACGAGCGAAGTCGATCTCCTTCAGATCAATTGTCTGAAGCAGCATTCCCTCTTCATTGTCTAGGGATTGCACAATGTCTCCCAGCGGATTGCTGATGAAGCTCCCGCCGTAGAACGTCATGTCGTCCTCTTGGCCGACACGATTGACAGCGGCAACGAACACCCCGTTGGAGATGCCATGCGCGGAGATCGCCTTCTCCCAAGCCCTCCTCGTGGAGAGCTCCGGATAGTCCGGCTCTGAGCCGATAGCCGAGGGGAAGAATAGAATGTCCGCGCCTTGCAGCGCCAGGAGGCGAGCCGTCTCCGGGAACCATTCGTCCCAGCAGATGCCGATGCCAATGACACCGTAGGCGGTGTGATAGACCGGATACCCCGTATTGCCGGGAATGAAGTAATACTTTTCGTGGTATTGCGGCCCATCCGGGATGTGATTTTTGCGGGTCACGCCGAGGAGGCTGCCATCAGCATCGAACACGGCTGCACTGTTGTAGTACAATCCCCTGCCCGCCTTCTCGTAGAACGGGACGATGAGGACAACACCCAGCCTCTCCGCCAGAGCGCCCATCTGCTTCAGATGCTCACCCTCCACGGACTCTGCCAGCGTATACCCTTCAGGAGATACCCGTTGGGGGAAGTACTGTCCATCATACAGCTCCTGCAGACAGATGATCTGTGCTCCTTCAACCGCGGCCGCTTCCACTTGCCTCAGCGTTCGTTCACGATTGTCCAGAATATCCGGCCCACACCCCAGCTGGATGAGCGCGATAGACACGAGCTCTTTTCTCATATGAGCCTCACATCCTTTTAATGAATGACTATCAGTCATTAATGTTCCAAAAAATGACCGGTTTCCCGATCAATTTTGCACAAATCCTATACATGAACTCTATGTGTTACTTCGCCGTTAGAGAACGATGAACGAAGTGGAACACCTCTGTCATCGATTGCTCCTTGGTCATATCCTGATCTCGGCCGATATAGAACCGCTCAGCTGCGTTCTCAACCAGGTTAATGATGAGCTTGCCCGTCCACTGCACATTCGACTGAGTAATGATGGCGCCCTGCTCGATTCCCCGCTTCAGCTCGGCTTCGAACCATTCGTAATACGGCTGATAGATCGACTCCCAGATCTCCATCGAATGGTCAATCGCAAGACCGGAATAGCACAGCACGATGACATCCTTGTACTCATCCGTAATGTTGTAGATGGCCTCAATGAACGTCTGCAGGAACGCGGAGAAGTCCTCATGCTTATCCGTATTGTCCTTCATCTTCTCCATCGTGATGGAGATCAGGTTCTGCGCAATCGCAGGAATCAAGGCGTTCTTAGAGCGGAAGTACAGATAGAAGGTGCCTTGGGCTACGCCCGCCTTCTTCACAATGTCTGAGATCGACGTGTTGTACAAGCCTTTCTCCGAGATAATCTCAATCGCAGCTTGTAGAATTAACTTGTACTTATCTTGCGTAGCGGTACTCAATGATGGACCTCCTGCAGCTTGACTGAACATCAGTCATAATGTTGGTAACTCCAATATATAACATCCCATGAATGAATTCAAGAGTTAGTTTAATGTTAAGTTTTATTACATAAGAGGTTAGATGAAAAGGGTTACATCAAAATGATACCAAAAATAATCGTTGAAAGCTTGAAGATTTGCGATATATACTATTACACAGAAAGCATAAGGAGGAATGGTATGCAAGACACGGGGACAACACTTAAACGTTCGTTAAGCGTGTGGCAGCTGGTAGTATTGGGACTAGGGTTTATGACACCAATGGTTATTTTCGACACGTTCGGCATTGCTTCAGACATGACCGGCGGGCATGTGACAGGTGCTTATATCCTAGCGTTAATAGCGCTGCTATTCACTGCTGGGAGCTACGTCTTCATGATTCGGGCTTATCCAAGCGCAGGCTCGGCCTATACGTACACCCAGAAGTCGTTCAACCCTCATCTCGGATTCATGGTGGGCTGGCTGGCCTTAATGGACTACCTCTTCCTGCCCATGGTTAACGCGTTGATTGCACAGATCTATCTCGCTTCCATTTTCCCCGACGTTCCGACTTGGATCTTCATCGTCCTATTCGTAGTTGTCATGACGCTGATCAACCTGCTGACGGTCAAGGGAACGGCTAACTTGAACTCCACTTTCGTTATTTTCCAACTTGTCATGGTCGCTGCATTCGTCGTCTTCGCTGCCTGGGGCATCATCAACGGCACGGTGGAAGGCAAGCTCTGGTATCCCGAAGCCATCTTCACGACGGGCATAGACTCCTCCTCTCTCATTGCGGGAGCGACGCTGCTTGTATTCTCCTATCTCGGCTTCGATGCGGTTGCCGGCTTCTCGGAAGAGACAGCTGACCCTAAGCGTACCATTCCGCGTGCTCTCTTCCTTACCGCTCTGCTGGGCGGACTGATGTTCATGATCAGCTCTTACTTCGTTCAGACCTTATACCCTACTGCTGCAGACTTCGAAGACTTCACAGCATCCACACCCGAGATCGCAGCCAAGTTCGGAAGTGTCTTCTTCCAAGTGCTGTTCCTTGCTGCAGGATTCGCCGGTACGATCGCATCGGCCGTCTCTTCTCAAGCGAGCGTATCACGCCTCATGTATGCCATGGGACGGGACCGCATGATGCCGTCTGCATGGTTCAGTCGAATTAACTCACGTTCACGCACGCCTCTGTTCAATATTGTGCTGGTCGGCGCCATCTCCCTCACAGCAATTCTGTTCAGCCTGGAGACAGCCGCCTCATTCATCAACTTCGGTGCCCTCATCGCCTTCTCGTTCGTTAATCTATCGGTCATCTCGCATTATGTCGTGAAGAACAAGCAGCTGCATTCTGCTCTAGACTACTTGCGGTACCTAGTTGTTCCGATTATCGGGACGGCAGCGATGGTCATCATGTGGTTTAGTCTTGACCGTAACTCCTGGATTCTTGGACTCGTCTGGCTGCTGCTCGGCTTCATCTGCCTGCTCTACACGACCAAGCTCTTCAAGGTCAAGCCTGCTGAGTTCCAGCTGGATAGCAAGACCGAAGAGCCAACCATCACGATGTGACCCTTTCTATTATCGTTTTATGACTGATATTCATTCATTATAACGTATAGTATGGTAACCAAATAAACCGGCGGATGATCTTGTCAGCCGGTTTATTGGTTTATTTTGCATAATCAGACTAGAGTATGCTCAGACTCCCAGCCCTTGCCTAACACCTCATGTACATCGTTCACGATGACGAAGGCATGTGGGTCGGAATCCTTCACAATCTGCTTCAGCTTGCCCGTCTCACGCTTGCTAATGACACAATACAGTACCTCCTGAGGCTCTCTTGAGTAAGCGCCCTTGCCGTTCAGGAATGTGACCCCGCGCTTCATCTCCTTCAGAATCTGGCCAGCAATCAGGTCAGGCTGCTTCGAGATAACCGTTACCGCCTTAGCTGAGGAAGTTCCCTCCTGTACAAGATCGATTAACCGGGTCCCAATCACGATTGCAATCATTGTGTACATCGCTCGCTGAATATCCAGATAGAACAGGGAAGCAGCCAGCACGAGGGCATCGGTGAGGAAGAGGGTCCGTCCGAAGCTCCACCCTAACGATTGATGGAGCAGCCGGGCAATGACATCCACCCCATCTGATATGCCACCGTACCGGAACACCACACCTAGCCCAACTCCGACGAATGCTCCCGCATACAGGGAAGCGAGCAGCGGATCCTCGAGCGTCATGGAGAATGGCTCGAAGAGTACGAGGAACAAGGAGAAGGACACCGCACCTATCAGCGCGTAGATGAACCCCGTCTTCCCCATCACCTTCCATCCCAGCAGCAGCAGCGGCACGTTGATGAGCAAGCTCGATAGACCTGGATCCCATCCGACCACATATTTGAGCAGCAGGGCTACACCCGTAATTCCGCCTTCTGCCAGCCCATTAGCCAAGTTGAAGCTGTTAATTCCGAACGCCATGACGGCCGATCCTAGTAAGATAGCAATCATATTTAAGTATTTCAGACGCAAGCATATCCACTCCAATTTCATCTCACTTGAATGACTGTCATTCATTATAGCATAAGAAAGGGGGAAACACGATGATCCTATACCCTAATGGGTTAAAGCTCACCTTTATTCAAGCCGCCCCCACAATCTCCTCATTGGTGAAGTTAGTCTTGGATATATTTTAGAGTTACTGAATTCCCTGAGAAGATTGGTTGTACATTCAGTTTACTTAAGTTGACATAGACCTCATTCATTACTTTAAACAATCCGACCTCTTTATAATAGTTGTATTCCAAGTAGAGAGTGATTACATCCTGCCTAGGTAAAGCAAATATATATTCCTCTTCATTTTTCGTTAAATACTTACTAAAAAGGCTAACAGCAATGTAATAGTCGTCTTCGATTCTTATGACCGAATATCCATTCTCGTTCTCACTGTTAAGTTCGATTTCAAGCCCTTTTGACTCAATCTCATAGGTCATCGTGTTTTTGATAATTGTAGCAACTTGACTAGTGGTCAGTGGCGCACGGAGTAAGTTGCTTTTAATATCTTCAACCATCTCTATTAGTTTAGATAGGCCAATCAGCAGACCACCACATGCTATACTTATCGCTGCTGTAGCTAAGTCAGAGCTCATAACCCCAACAATCGGCCCGATCACTAACACAATGAGACCAAGTATGAATAAGAATACCATCATGATGAGTTCATCCTCTCTATTTATCTCACTTGTCAGATACACCAGGCTTCCAGCCTTGTTCTTGTGACCATTGATGTGCTTTTTCAATAATATCCCATACGATAGGGCCTTTGCCATCCACATACTTAGGACGATCATTCTTGTACAGAGCCATCAGTCTATGCTTCTCCTTAGCATACCGAAGGCAATCTTCAGGGTGCAATCGTAGGTAATCACGGAATAACAGCGTAATCTGTTCTGAGTAACTTCCGGACTGCCTTACATGAATATGAGTCCTTCTAGTCCCAGGAATCTCCCTGAAATATCTCTTCGTCTTGTCTGGATTGTCTTCTCTGTATACGAAGCCAACTGATTCAATCTGGGATCGATAACGAAGTACATCCTCAACGTTCATCACGGAGATTTGTATATCTATAATTGGCTTCGCTTCTAATCCAATTATGGAGGTTGACCCTACATGGTCTATGCGTAATGCCTGCTCCTGCAGAGATTCTCTAAGTCTTGACCCCACCTCGTTGAAAATTACTGCCCATTCCGGATTATAAGGCGATATCCTCCAATGGTCTTCCATTCTGTCAATGCTCCTTATGAAGAAAATCAATTACCTTAATCTCACGAATATCCTTAACAATCAGATCTGCATGTGATAGATCCTGATTGCCGGAATTCGGATTGCAATATCCAATGCATGTCATATTGGCTGATTTAGCTGCTAAGATTCCATTCCTGGAATCCTCAAGTACGACACATTCCTGTGGTTCAACCTCTAGCAGCCCTGCTGCTGCAACATATATGTCAGGTGCAGGTTTGCCTTTTGCCATGTCTTCTCCGCTTATTACGCATTCAAACTCAGCAAGCCATTCAAATTTCTTTAAGACTTCATTGATAAATCTAATGGGTGAAGAGGAAGCAACGCCCAGCTTTATTTGGTTTGATTTAAGCTCAGATATTAGTTCAGCTATACCCGGAATTGGAGCGATATCCAAGTTCCGGATTATATCAATTTTTGATGATAGCTGATATTCAATAATGTCTGAGATCTCTTCAGGCAGCTCGTATTGCTGCTTCAGCAATTGCCACATTTCAGGATTGGTCATGCCAACGTATCTCTCTAGTTCGTAGTGCGTAATCGTAACTCCGTATCTCTTCATCGTTTGAACATCTATCTCGAAGTGTATAGGCTCGCTGTCAATGATGACCCCGTCCATATCAAATATAAATGCTTTCAAGCGGCTCACCTCCTAGCATGAACAATATAGCAATGAAATCCCTCATCATTTTTCGTTAGGTGCATATAACTTTCACATTAGATCTATAAGAGTCAATTGGCTCGTCTTCTGTTTCATTCTCATCTTGAGTCTCAGAGATGGTAAGTCCAGTAAAACAAGCCTCCGTCTTGTACCACTCAACTAAATTCTGAATACTTGGTGATGGAGTTAATAGCATCTCATTATGGTAGGACTTCACTAGAAGTGTAAATGCGGGGATTTGTATGTCGGCATTAATAGTTAAAACAAATTTCTTATCTTTATAAAATCGAATGAGATACTTTTCTAATTCGTCTTCTAAGTAAGCGAAGGCCCAAACAATCCGGTCAATTTCTATTTTGTTATGTTTTATTAATCTATTAAATCCATGAATGTAGTAATAGTTATTTTTCGTTTCAATTGAACTTAATTCAGGATCATTAGAAAATAAAAAGCATGGAGACTCTGATATAGCTATTATCTCACGATATGCTTTTTGAGCGTTTATCTTGAAATAGTCAAGCAATTTTAACAACTCTCTTCCTACTCGGTATCCTGGAATCTCATTATTCGTCGATTAATACTTCGTACTCTTTCCCGTCTTCATCATATGATCTATTTTCCATTCTTCAATGGACTTATATATATGTAGTGACGGCAGAGTGTTATTCCAGGTTAGATGGGCGACTACAAAGAACTCATCCTCATCTTGGTTCTTAGCTCTAAAAAGAACATCATCATTATCTATTCTGCGTGCTAATGCAGTAAATTTATTGAAAAACAACGAATCTCGATCCTTTAATTCCTTATATAGTTCCCGTGTCATTACATCTCTTGCTTCTTCGGACAACTCACACCAGGGCTCTACTAGAGCGAAATTAAACTCAAAATACGCAGAAAGTTCATCTTCATATACTTCTCTAAAATACTCTATGTATTCTGGCACAGTGTCAATTAATTGATTCCAGATAAGTTTTTCATCAAATCTATCGCTATGCAAGAGTATGGGTAGGTTATGTAATACGTCACTCAGATTGTTTATTTTCTTACGATTCTTAATGAAATGAAACAAGGACTTCTGTGAAGAAAGATGTCTAATTTCAATAAGGCCATAATGGAGTAGCTTTAAATAGGCTCTTCGCTCTTTTTCATTCACAGAGTCTCCCCCTCGTTCAATGTCTCATTTTCTTTAACTTTTCAATTGTCAGATAGTATTCCTTTAGATCATAAGGCCTTGTTAATCCCTTTGAGTCATAGAGTTTATTCAACTCATCTAACTGAGCAACTAGCTCCATTGTAAATTCAAATACATTTTCCCACTCAAACTGAAAATAATTAGATGACTTTATTTCAAGGTCCTTAAATGGAGGATCCTCTGCGTACCAACACAGTTTATCTTTTCTATGAATTACCTCTATGTAGTAACCCCCACAATCAAAAATTCCGCAGGTACATGTGAACATGGGGTACTTACCTTCGTGAAGCAACGATTGAAGAAATTGATCTTCTACAAAAACTTGATCAAGTTCGTTATCATTTATAAACACTTGTATGCTGAAATAAATAACGGGAACTTTTATTCGTTTGTATTTACTAAAATTTTTAAACTCATCTTTTACTTCAATTGTTAGTTTAAAAGTAAGCTCATCAACTGTCGATTGCGATTCATTCGGTGCCACCTTACTCTTGAGTTTTCCTAGAAGCCAGGACATTGGCTATTTCCGCCAAAAAGTCGTACAATCCGCTTTATCCTTGATATTAAACTTAATTATTTTCTCAAGCAGCGAGTAATCAACTGGACTGTCCCACCGAACTCGTATCAATTCCTTCGTGTGGTCGTACCCAGCCTTCACGATATCATCAGCAAAACGTTCCATCCCAGCCCTCTCAGGGGCAACCGCCATATGCTGCTTAGCTACACTAAACCCAATAATAAACGTGTCATGGTCCGTAAACATAGGCTGATTCCATGCTATCTTGGGCACCAAGTGTGGAAAGGTCTGACTAACCCACTCAAAAACCTCCACCACACGAGCTCGCTGTTCCTCTTTTTGTATACCTGATACATATTCTTCAAAGACCTCCATAACTTCCGCCTCCTATATTAAGTGTTTACTAAGCTAATAATTCATCAATCGCTCTGAGCGGTTTCAGTGTATCACCATACGTGTCACATGTCAGCGCAATAACGACTTCATTCGTTGAATCGATACAAATATATTGCCCTCCCATGCCCATCGCATAATAATACGGATGTTCTGGAGAATGAACGGGTGCCCACCAATGACGACCATAATAGCCAATGTGATTATAAGTAAGCAGATTGGGTCTGGTTGTGTAGGTGATCCATTCATCGCTCAACAATTGCTTGTTATTCGATACCCCATTCCGTAAGTAGAGAGACCCGAACTTATGCATATCGGATATGGACATATGTAACCCGAAGCCGCCAATATTAATACCCTGCGGGTCTTCATGCCATAGGTACTCATTAATTCCCAAGTGGGAGAATAGATTTTTATCCGCATAGCTCTTCGCACTAGTTCCTGTTAGTTTCTGGAGGATTGCAATTAGCAAGTGACTACAGCCTGAATTATAGTTCATATGCTCACCGGGATTAGAACGTAAGGGTCTCTCCAGAACATAATTGACCCAATTCGAGCTATGAATCATCTGTGTGGCCAACCATTCCACTCGCCCAGCTCTGGCCAGTCGAACCCAGCAGTCATACTGAGCAGATGATCAATGGTAATCTGTTGTTTTCTAGTATCTTGATCCTTGAGAATGGAAGGAAAGTAGTGAGCGATCGGTGTATGTACATCCCGAATCAGCCCCTGTTGAATAGCAATTCCAACGAGGCAGGAGGTAATGCTCTTGGTAACCGAATTAATTTTATATAGCTTCTTCTGAGACTTTTTGTTCCGATAATACTCATAAACCATTTTATCTCCAGAGCTTACTAGACAGCTATGAACTTTACTTTTATCTATAAAGTGCCGAAACGAAGCCCATTTATCCGAATTAATCCTTCCCATCATGGATTGGCTGCTCCTTTTTAGGTTCAAGCTATATAAAATAACCTCTATTTAACCATTTTTATTTTTAATAAGTCTATAAACTCTTTTGCTTCTTCATCATTTTTAAAAATTCTCTTCGGAATGACGGTGTATCTCTCCTTAGCATATTTTAAAAAGATAAAATCCTTAGATTGTTTATAATCAAAATAATAACTCCACGGTATGGTTGAATTCATTGCTCCTGCTTTAAATAGTATTTCATTCTCTAGAAAGGAGAGCTCATAATCCTCTTTAAACTTTGGTTCTCGGTTGTATACGATAGTTGGCAGAATAAAATATTTCGAGAAAATCATAAAGATGTAAACCAAAGAAATAACGATAAAAATGGCACTAAATAACTCATAGGAATCAGTAAACGATAAATATATGCCCAATGACAATAGTCCTACAGCTACAAGTAGATCGATAAATTTAGAGTCGTCATAGGATTCTCTCATAGCCTTAACGTATTCTTCCTTGGAATATTTAAAGCCAAAATGCATAAAATGATACCCCTTCTTAAATTTATTTACGCCGCGGCACGACTTGAAATGAGTTCCTTAAACTTCAGACATATTACTTCCACATTCGTTCCATACTAAACTGATTTTCCTCTATATTTAGTTTGAATATGTCGGGGTTCTTCATTTCTTTCCATTCTTTATATCCGAAATCATTTTTATAATTCTTGATAATCAAAGCCAATAAGGGCCCCTAAGAGCCGCCTCTGCTGAGGACTCTCCGCCTGGCAGCTTCATGTTCATATCAATAAAAGATTGCTCTAATTTATCCGTCCAGTCAGGTAAGTCTTCTGAGCTTAGAATTCTTTCTGACAACCTAACATCAATATGTAACGGAATTTTCGAATACTCACATAATGGCTTTATTGAATTTATTGCCCTTACATACGGGCTCGAATAAACCAATTCAATCTGCTCATGTAAAAGGAATTCAGAGAGCTTCTTTGCTTGCTCCTGTCCTTCAAGTGTAAGTTCCGCCTCCGGTTCTTGACCAGTTGCTTTACAATGTCTAATGAGATATATCGTTTTCATCTAACATATCCCTTCTCATCTGACGAAGCCACTACAACGGAAGAATAACATCCATTCTGAAAAATCAAACCATTCAATTGCTCTCCGTACGCGCAACCACCGTCAATTCCTATCTTGTCCCCACTAAACCAGATATCCGATTTGCCATGAATATCTATTGTTCTTGTATGCCCAAAGATAATTTTTTTGTCTAAGTTAAAACTTGATTGAATGAAATCATCTTTAATGTACATAAAGTCTTGTTCGGGTTGGTCCTTCCAGTCTCTATAACTAGGATTTAATCCCGCATGAACATAGATGTGATGATTGTCTTCATAATAACAAGGTAACTTACTCAAGAAGTCTATATGATGCTTATAGTGAGTTTTTATAAAGGCTATCCATTGGTCAAACATTTCATCTGTTATTCTATGGTTTACAATTTCATCTAAACCACAATAACTTTGAATGGTTTGGACTCCTCCATGCTCTATAAACTTTGATCTCACCGAGAGATTATCACCTTTTATTAAGTCTACTAATCTTTGGTCATGATTTCCTTTAAGAGCAATAGCTTGATGGTTCTCAACTAATTCGATTACTTTATCAACAACTTCTTTGCTATAATGTCCTCGATCGACATAATCACCGAGTAAGATTAATTGATCAGCGCTTGAATCAAATTGAATATGATGCAGCATTTGATTGAATTGATTCATACAGCCATGAATATCGCTAATCATGATTGTTCTTCTCATATAATCTCCTTTTGTTTAGAAATGGATTCTTCAGTCATTGGGTTACCCCTACTGATAAGCAAGCATAATGATTCCCGCGGTTATGATAATGGATGCTATAATTCTGTTTCTGCCTTGTGATTCGTTCAATAGGAAGACTCCAAAAATTGTCCCGAATACGGTTCCGATCTCGCGCATCGGAGCGATCTGTGAGACTGGCTGTAGTTCTAACGCCTTCAGAAACAACAGGTATCCCCCTGGAGCAAGGATTCCGCCTAAAATAATCGTTTTCCAATTGACTCTCCATTCTGTACGAATACCTTGTGATCTCATAGTTAAAAAGGTAAGTGCGATTAAATTTCCGATGTTCGTTGCTTCATTCAAGGTAAAAGCAGGGATGTAGTTAAGTGTGATTTTGTCAACTACCGTATATGAAGTAATTATTAATCCGACCATAATGGCTAATAGGATTGGCTTATTGAACCTCCACTTCGTATTAATGTCCCCTGTTAGAAAAATACCTATTACGATCATGATTATCCCGATCCATCCCTGAATGCTTAAATTCTCTCCTAGCATAAGCACACCAATGATAGGTACGAATAATGGACTAGTTCCCCTCATGATGGGATACACCTGAGATAGATCACCAATCGTATACGTCTTCGCTAGCAGGAATATATAAATACCATGTAATATCATACTAGCCAGAAGTAATAGGTATCCTACTAATGGGACCGTGTCAATTGTCCGCAGCTCAATGACTGACATTGGCAGAAATATAAGGATAGCAGCCAACTGACAACACCAAAGAAATACGTTTTTATTTATACTTTGCTTTGCAAAGAGATTCCAAACAGAATGAATTAGTCCAGATAAAATGACTAGAACAACAGCAGCAAGGGTCAACCAGCTCACCTGACTTTTATATGATGGAATCGTATAGCGATCTTGTACTTATGAAGTCAACCAGGTCTCACTGCATCACGATCTGACCCTTTGTATTTAATAATATTTCTTCATTTTCGTCATACCTAATCTTATACAAATCAATCATTGGCAAAAGTGCCTTTATCTCATTTTGACTGAAATAAGCCGTATTCATAATGAATTGTCCTTCAAATTCAAGTTCACCGTTCTTTTTCAAAGTCGCTCGTTTGTTGATTTGCACTTTATCATCTAGTATAAGTTTCCTTATCTCTAGAGGAATAATGGGTTCAATCGCCTTAATCTTATAAGTCTTATTATCTTGATTTTGTAAGGTTATGGAGTAGTACACCGTTTCTTGAGCATTCGGAACCTCTCCTACTTGTTCACCATGGCCACTTATATAAAAAAATCTTTCTGTACTCGTATCATCAAGCTGTGGGACAATTATTAGAATTAACAATCCAACTATAATCATGGATACACCGATATATCGATTTCTGTTCTGAGGTTTCAAGTGATTTCCACTCTCCTTTTAAGCAACTTCTCTAGCATCCTTTCTAATGGCTAACTGCTAAACGCATTTTTGTATTCTCTTGACACTTCGTCCAGTCCAACCATTACACTCTTCCACTTCTCACTCTTAATAAAAGGATTGGAATTGTATTTTTTAATTTCTGTTTGATTCTTTCTATTGACCCCTTTATACTCGTTAGAAATTACATTTATTCTGGTAAGCTTCGCTCTATCTTCTTTAGATAATGAATTTAAGTCTTGGTTCTCAAAAAACCAGGCTAAATCACTTGAAACACTTGAAGTTTGATTTTTTAATAGATCATTTTTTTCTTGTTGAACATTACTGATAAAGTAATTAAGTTCTTGAGAGAGCACTGAGATTCGATAGAATCGTTCGGCGATGTTCCTCTTCATTTCGGGATTTAACGTTTCGTTAAGAAACGAGGTTGTTTCGTCTTTAACAATAAATAGGTTTCCAATGAGTTCATTGTGACGATTTTGTAATTCCTGTGACAGATAATTTTCGTATTTCTTATTCTCTTGATTTTCTTTGTAATACAAGAAAGTAACACTGAAAAATAAAAGAGCAATAACGCAATATTTCCAATTGATTTTCATTCATCGCCGCTCCCTATAATCACGCCTCTTGTATAATCTTCCACGATTCCTTTGAAAGAACTAACCAAGCTTTACCGTCTTTTATTTCATCCTTCAGTCTATAAACTTTATCCATGTCTCTGTAATGCCTAACTACATTTATTGGAATCTGAATGTCATTCTGATCTCTCTTTATCCTTGATAAATCTATAAACAAGCCTTCCTCCGTGAAATTCAATAAAACTCTCGATATATCGCTTGGGATAGGAATGATTGAGCTTCCCGTCAATGCAAAATATAACAATTCAGCAATATGAGCTTCACTCAATTGATCGAGATCTTCTATTTGATTAAAATCAACCCAGCAAAAACCCCCATAACCTTATATGTTATCATCGATTAACTCGTCAATTTGTAAGAAAGCATGTATGATTTGTTTCGCATCTGCTCACATACAATATCTCTCGAATACGTTTGTTCTGGTTCACCCTCATAGCCTAGCCATTACCACGATTTGTCGTTTTGTACTTCATCCCTTTACTGTCATAGGTAACCCATTCCCCCACCGGCTCGCCCTTGTCGAAATACCCTGAACGTTTTAGGGTTCCGTCGGTACGATACCACTCCCAGTAACCCTCCGGCTGATTGTCAATCACCTTTCCTTTGGACCACATTGTTTTTCCATTCGCATGATACTTGATCGTGTAGCCATCAACCACTTCTAGCTTCTTTTCCTTAACACCATTAGGGTGTACTAAGTCACAACTTTCCTTTTCCATTATTTGCTTCCCCCTTAGTCAGTGAACTCATCTATGTAGTACTTCCTATATTCATTCTCAGCTTTCCAATCATGCAGCATAGACTTCATATCAGACGAAGGGTCACCATATTCGCGGTATAGCCAGATCCTTGCCTCTTGCATGGTGTGCTCGTCGAACAGATAGGCATTCAAGCCGAACAGATCAGGTGCGTAGAGAGGATTGCCTAACCAACTAGAGAGTTCGAATGCTATTGCTCGAAGATCTTCCTGTATCTCTTCATTATCCAGGAACGCGGCCCACCTGATTGAAGAGCTTAACTCACACAGATGCTTGCCGACGAGTAGAACGAAGTCACCTGGACCAGGCATACTTATGAATCCTTCAGTAAAAAATTCATGTTGGATGCTTGTATACCTCTTATCTGTTGGCCGTTCCCACTTAGTTATTCTTCCAGATCCTAACTTGTTCGATAAGCGCTGTATATGGTCTTGTTGGAAAATCCGATTCAACTTGACAGGTTGGTTCAAGCCATCACGCTCACCTTCCCATTATATCATTCTCTTCTAATTACTGGATACACCGCAAAATCCAACCCAAAGCACAAACAATTGCTCTTGAATGCGGTTACATCGAACTTTACAATTAACTTGCCCACCGGGCAAATCCGGTGCAACCGGTACATCCGGCTATCTTATTCTACAGGAGTTGATTGCGTGAGATTCAGCAGAACATGGTCAGGCAAGGCTTTATCGTTGGCGGTCTTGATGTCCGTAATTGTTCCACCGCCAATATCAGGAGCGGCAAGCAGCCAAGGATTCTCGGCGGTTCCGGTCGAGAGCCTGCCGGATCACGGCTTCGTGAATATGGCCCGTCAGACGTACACCTATGAGTCGACAGCAGGAGTTCTTCGTCCCGATATCGCAACCGTCGAGGTTGCTGCGCATTGGGATATGATTGAGCATGCGGAAGGCGTCTACAACTGGCAGCTATTCGATGAGGGCATTCGCAATTGGTCGAGTCAGGGCAAAAAAGTGACGCTAGCCCTCGCCACGGCTGACAATCTGGCTGACGTAACGCCGGAATGGCTGTTCGAAAAGTATAATGTCCGTCGTATAATCGACGGCCAGTGGGAGGATTGGGAACAGAACCGGAATCGATATACTCCTGCTTCCCCTGCTCAGCTTACGGAAGATCCGTCGCTGGTTATTGCAGGCAGCAGGTCGCTTGCCGTAGACTCGGATGAAGCCGGTCATCCTGGATTTCTCACTTCGGTCTATTCCATCACCCCGCCCCTGTCTTATTCCGTTCAGTTCGACGTCAAGGCGCTTGCTGACTCGACACTGTGGGTGAAGGCCATACCGGCCGATCCGGCAGCTGAGGCAATTACTTACTCGTGGACGCTCGCTGCTGGCGACTCCGGAACGAAGACGGCTACCTTCCACCTTCAGGGCAAGACCGGCGATTATAAGCTCGCATGGGGTATGGATGGGGCTGGTTCACTTGTGATCGACCATATCAATGCTGTTCCGCATGCCTCGCCTAAGGTATTACGTATTCCGGGCTTCCCCAACTACTTCGATCCCGTATTCCGGGAAAAGTATGAGAAGCTTGTCAGCGCGATGGCGGAGCGCTATGCGAACCATCCAGGTGTTAATCGCATCATCGTCGGCGGCGTCGGCCGGTGGGAGGAAGTGATGCTCGACAATGATGTGAAGGGCACCCTCGATCCGCAGTGGCTGTCGCTCGGCTATAACAAGGACATGTATCTCGAGCATATCCGCTGGTGCATGGAGCTGTATAAGAAGTATTTTCCGAAGAAGCAGCTTCTGATTCAGATGGCGTACGGCCTGCATGAGCAGACCAACCGCAACTTCATCTACCGCCGTGTGGCTCAGCTCGCTGTCGAACGCGGCATTGGCATTAAGCAGAACGGCATGAGCCAGCTCTACGATACGTGGGACGCCTATACGGATGCTTCTTATATGATGAACCGTATGCGTCACAGACCCGGCATTCCGACGATCTATGAAGCAGGGGCGTCGATTGGGCAGAATACGAATGAATTCTTCGGGCACCCCATCTCGTTCATTAATCGCGCCATGCTGGACGGTGTGGACGGGCTGTATATGTTCCCTTACGATGTTGCCTCCAAGGAGGTTAATCCGTACTACCACTATGCACACGAGCAGATGGGACGGGCGGTCTTCACCAAGCTGTACGCCAGGCTCGGAGACTTCTCCAGCGAGCAGGCGCGGCTGACGCGTCCCGTTAAGATCCGTAATATCTGGCAAGGTCTGCGTCAATATGATGCACCAGGCGCCACACCGGTCTTCACCACGCTGAACGGCGAGAAGACGGTCATGACCGCAGCAGGCAATCCACGCATCCTGTTCGATGTGGATGACCGCCAGCAGTATAACACGATGTACGGCACGACGATCAGCATCGACTATTACGATCAGGGCAGCGACCAGTTCAGCCTATCCCTGTATCATTACAGCGATGGCACCTGGCAGACGCTCGGCACGGTACAGAAGACCGGAACCGGCAAGTGGAAGACGGCCGTCTTCCATGATACCAACTGGGCTGATTCGCCGCGCAACAGCGGCAAGGATGTACAGAACGATCTGATCATCGACGATCTGGGCGACGGCACAGAAGCGATCCGCTATGCCGAGATTAACTTCGTGCCTGCTGGCGAGTGGCGGGAGGAAGAAGTGACTTCCGAGCTGCCGGGCAGCGAGGCCGAAGTGCTGACGGACAGTCTTAGCCTGGAGTTCACCGTTCCGCCTGGAACCGCCATAAGCTCGGTAGAAATTCCGGTCTGGACGGCCAATAACGAACCCAATGGACTGACCGGTACAATCTATAAAAAGATTGGAGGCACATTCAAGGCCGTAACCTCCAAGGAATACTTCTACCCAGCAGACAAGGACTGGTTCCACATTCCCGTCCCCGGCACACTCGAGACGGACACCTACCGGATTGTACTTGATCGGCCGGCCGGCTCTGTTGGCTGGTACAAGGCGGAGGACGGCAATCTCGCCTACCGAGTTAATCGGTATGTGACTGAGCAGGCGCCCCGCTCCGAACGCACCGGCAAGGTGACAGTCGAGCGCACCAATGCCTTGGCTGCTGTTATTGAGAGTCAGCGCCCCTTCAACGGGGTAGACGTCGAGATTGAAGGCGTGAAGCCTGATACAGCTCTTAACTTCAGGCTGTACAAGAAGCTCGGTACAGACCAATGGTCGGCAGCCGGTGAAGCGCAGACCTTCCAGTCTATTCCCGGTAAGTCTGCCGTTCGAATACACTTCACACCGCAGACGGAAGGGATATATCGAATTGAGCTGGAAGCGCCATCCGGCGACAAGGTTCAGGTGCGCATGATTGACGGTCAGCCGATTGTCTCTCCGCTAGTTCTAGTCCGCAAGCAGGCGGTGAAGAAGGCCACTCATCCGACACCTGAGCCAACTGTTCAAGGGTGGACATTCAGCGATACGGTGGACGGCGGCTTGCAGGGCTGGACGCTGCAGAGCGGCTTCAAGCAGGTGGGAGTTGCGGACGGACGGCTGCATGCGGGGCTGCAGTTCGGCGTCAAGTCGCTGACCTCGCCGGACCGGCTGCAGCTTGCTGCTTCGAAGGCTCAGCTGATCTCCTTCCGCCTGAAGAATGGCACCGGCTCTCCGATGGCGAAGGTATCGTGGAAGTCGGCAGACGTCTGGAAGCCCGAGCAATCCGTCCTGATACCGGTTGTGCCTAATGACTCCGAATACAGGACCTATGCCTTCCCAATTGGACGTAATGTGAACTGGGCAGGTGTCATTGATCAGCTCGTCATCGAGCCGGTCACCGGGCACGGCTACAGCGGGGCGATCGAGATTGGCGATATCGCCGTTACGCAGACGAAGACGCTCGCTTCCTGGCAGTTCGATTATACGTACGACGCCTTCTATAATCCGGCGAACCCCGGCCTATTCCCTATCGCGGGCGGCGTGATGGAAGCTCGCTTCGAGACGGGGCTCCCGCGGCTCATGTCCCAGAGCTGGTCCGCTTACTTCTTCGCGGAGCCCGGCCAGAAGATTGAGCTGAAGGTGAAGAACGACACGGATATAACCGACTGGCTTCTGCGCTTCCGCTACAAGTCGAACGTACGGGAGGGCGCCGTCAATCTCTATGAACAAGCTCCCTTCTCCGATGCGTTCACGGGTACCGTGCCGTTCACGATGACGGCCCGTGACGACAAGTATACGACCTACACGATCGATCCGACCGTGAGTCCACTGTGGAAGGGTGAGCTGCTCACCATCTATGTGGAAGCGGCGCAGCCGATCGCCAGGCCGGGCACCTTGTATGTCGATTCCATTCGCATCTATCGGGATTAACGCTTGCTGATGCAGGTTATGAAGAACCCCTCTCGTTGCAAGCGATAGGTTCCTGCATCTTACTGGAATGAACTCAAGGCTGCCGGTCTTCCGGCAGCCTTGGTTTTATAATGTAACGGTGTAGACATTCGTCATATAGACGAGTGGATTCGTTTATTTACCTGATCGAGGAACTTTGTTAGTCAATGACAAATCCTCTCGATTTGCCTGTCGAGTTCACTTTCGACTTTGTATATCTTTTAATAATCCCTTATAAAAGCCATATGGCAATGCAATTACTAATAAAATAATTGTAGGCATCATGAACCATAGTATTGTACCACCCTTGTAAATTAGGGTTAACCAGAACCCGCTATACACATTGAAGATAGCCAAGGGATAATTTAAAAATCTGATACATGTTATTCTTTGAAGATATTTGCTTAAAACCACTGAATAACCGACTAGCATTGTAAGACATAAGAACAAATACTTTGTGGCTTCTATTTTGTTGGGCACATCATTCTCACTAAAAAAGCCTTTCCGGTCTGCATAAGGCAATATGAAAGCAAATAAATACACCGCAACACTTATTGAGATCAATAAGACAATAAAACTAAGTTTATGCTTCTGAATTCTATGATTTGTAAGAATGTATGTAGCCTCCTCGGCCTCATCTAGTTCTACGTACAACTAGCTCCCAATTAACTATGAAATTCCACTTGTGGCCTGTAATACAATTCTCCATCCATCAGGATCACAGATTGTTATGCCGTTAAGCTTCCAATAAGGGTTCTCAGGCTCGACTACAGGGTATCCCATAGAGATTATTCTGGATACAACTTCATCTCTGGATTCCAGGTTAGGTATATAGAATACCAAGAGATTATCTTCAGAGGGTGGTGGAATGGGAATAGCATGTTCATGCTGGGTGAATTCCAGATGATAGTTGATGCTAGGCAGTCCAAGCATCACACCATCGTAACCATCATGATTTTGGAAGGATCCTACAATGTTTAGACCAAGACCGTTAGTATAGAAATCTACAATCTTATTCAATTGATGGGTTGGTCTAGCAACTCGGAATTGTATGGCAGGTATCCTATTCGACCATGGTTCGTTCAAGTAAACCCCTCCTGTGAAGTAACGATATTAGAACTGGTTTTGTATGGCATCTTTAAATACATGGATTGGTTCTTTATAATCGATTGGTTTATATATCAATCTATTTAGCCACTTCATTCTTTCCATATTATCCTTTAAATCTAGGTGGGCATCAGTCTCATGCATTGTAATTTCTTTCATGGTTGCCAGAACACTTCTACTATTCGTTTTTGAGATTATGATCTCAGATTTACTACTCACATACGCGTTAACTAAACCTTGATGAATGTCTTCATATAACAGGTATTGTTCAAGGGTAGAGAGGAATTTTTGTTTCAACTGTTTTATCTGCGCAGTTCTAACTCCATCAATGATTACACACAGTCGACTTAAATCATTAATGAAGATAATATGCTTCCGATTATTCAGTCTGTAGATATGCGAATGCCAGCTAAAAAGCTCTGATGTATCTGCATGCTCTGTTGGCGAGACTTTCATATCCTTCATCAGGTCTTGAGTGAATCTTAAGACGAACACAAGCGTCAGCCCTCTCTTCTAGTATGATCAACAATGGTTTGAACAACTAATTCTAATGCATAAATTCTTCTATGTAGAAGCGTTCTTTGAATCTTGCCCTTTCTTGATCGGTATTGCTGCTTCTTCTGAAAATGTCCCTTTAGGTTCAAGATAAGCAACTTTCATTCGTCTTTCGCCTTAAAGTTCTTATTTTAGTCGTGGATATTGTGTTATAAGATTCCTAGAATCTTCTTTAGATATTCTCGGGGTCGTGTCCTAATCATGGACTTCTCCGGTTACTTCTACAATATTATTGCATACCATTTTTTTCTCCTCTTAGAGAGGAGCCACTGCTTAAAATTAGGAAGCATACCGCAAAAAGGTGGAAGCCTGCCCTTGTCATCGTAACAAGGGCCGGCTTCCACTTTTTCAGACTCAACTGTTGCTTCTGCCAGCCGCGATCTGCTCATGGAAGTCAGGCGTTGCGCTGAGCATCCAATTGCGATGGAGCACTGCGGTATCGTCCGGCTCCAATGCCCCATAGTTCCACGTTCCCCCGGAGGCTTCCACATACTGCTTCATCACGATTAGGAAGGCGTTGCTCCACGAGCGGTATCCGCTAATACTAGGAACTAACGGATAATATTCGTCATTAGCACTTCGAATGACCGTATGAATGACCTCCTGCAGAAGTCCAGGTAGATCTGCGGCATTCACCTTCTCAGCAAGATGCTGGGGCAGCTCCGTCTCCTCCGTTCCCGCATACCGCTCATATTCCTCTGATGTGACGGCCCCCTGCTCCTTCGCCAGCCAGAGACACATTCGATCCAAGGCAGGCTTGTACGCCTCAGGGACCGAGAGGGTAAGCTCAGGCTTCGGGTTGTCCAGATCGATTACGAACGACTCGCCAAGCTTATGGAGACGAACATTCCCGCGTACGCCCAGCCATCTAAGTGCAAGCAGCGCATGTGTTCTCATCTTGCCAGGAATAGACTCATCGCGGCACACCCGGCGCAGCAACCGCTCGCTACGTGGATCAGGCAGGAGGCACAGCATACGGACGGCAGTGAGCACCATTGAATCGTCCTTAAGCCAAGCTTCCGCCTGGGCGAAGAGTGAATCCGTTGTTCCCTTCACAATCAAGTCCAGCTCGATGACCCTTGCTGCATAATCCTCGAGCGTCAACATTCCTTCGCGCTTCAGAGTCTCTTCTCCACGTTCCTCTGCCAGCTTGCGGTATTGGGCTTCAATATCCTCCGCCATCCCAGCGAAGGACTTCTGTTCCTGCGAACTTACGCCGGGGCGCCCTACCATTGAGCGAGCCCATCCAGCCATGGCCTGCGGATAATTACGGAACATCATGAACGCAATTGGAACCAGCTGCTTATCGTAGGGAAGCTGCGGCTGCAGCGCATACCTGGATAGAATCGTCTGCGTGTCGACCTCCTTACGCATCAAGCTCAGCGCAAGCACGAGACCATTCCAAGCGCTTCCGTCCGCTGCTTGTTCTGCAATCGCTCTATAGAAACAATAAGCTGCAATTCCGTAAGACTCATTTTGTAAGTGACGGCGGCCCAGCCCGCTGAAGTCCTGATTCATATCCATTCATCCTTTGCACGGTTAGTAAATCTAGTATACACTATCTCTTAATGAAAGCGCTCACGAGCTTTGCTCGATTCATCTCTTCTAAAAATTCGCATACCTTGTCCAATCGGGGAATAATAATTCTGTTCTAACCATTACAATTGAGGCTATTAATACTAGAATGACAATCAGAATGAAGCAAGCAAAACGTAATGGTGATGGTAATTTCCCCGGATACTTACCACCCATAGCATACTCTCCCAAAGGCATGCCTAAGGCCAAGGCGATTTAAAATAAAATGACCCCCACTTTCATCTCTATTTCTAATCTTCTACGCTTAGTCCATAGCGTCAGGCCCCGCGGCTCTATCCCCAGAATAATCCTCTATTATCTGTGTCAACGATTTTTAATTGTTTTTCAATATCCTCTTCAGGCGTTATTTCCTCTACATAGTGCCACTTATCTTTGCTATCTCTCCAGTATACTTTCCATTTATTCTGATCTAGCCGGAATTGCGCAATATCTAACTCCACCCAACCTTCTCCCTTGAAAGCTGGTCTTTGTTCAACCAAAGTCACATTTTTGCCTCTGAACTTATAATTGAGCTTTATCTGATCTCTTAAGTGCTTCGGGATTTTCTTATCAATATACTCTGTCATTATTTTTTCTATTCTCTTCTTTGTGAATGCGTCTAGCATGAATACACCTCGAATTTTTTTATGACTTTCAGCTCTGGTTTATCTGGTCTTAATTTATTTTTGAAGTCCTAATGAGGTTCCCCAGGTAAAATTAATATCGGGCTTAGTATTAATGATTAGTGGTAATACAAAGTTATCATCTTCAAATTCTATTTTAATTCCTTCTGAATCTTTTTGCTTGTCAATTATGATTTTATCCCAAGTCTTTGTCCCTTTGGCATCCTTCAATACTTCTTTACCAAACAGTAAGACGAGTTCTAAAATCGTTTTCGTCTGTTATATATTTAACTTTTGTATATCCCATGTTTATCGAAATTCCATAAATATACTCCGTCACTCTTCTATCCTTACAGTATATTGCAACATAAACACTATCAATAACCAAAAGCACGAGTTCACAATCACTGACAAGATATTCTTCATAAGTCTTTATTTCAATCGTGTCCTTACCCTTAGGGAAAGCTTTCAGATCCTGAAATATTATATAGTAATCGTTGTTCTCTACTATGCTTTTCAGAGTACCTCCATCCATACTGTCTATAGGCTCTGGAAAAAGGGCATCTCCTAATGTACCATTAGCTATTCGATATGCTTCTTCCCCACCAATTCGCCAATTGTACTTATCCATGTCAAAACGCTTGAGTATGTCCCCAAGAAATCTACCGTACATATTTGGGATTTCAAAACTGATCCCTCTCATCAGATACAGTTCCCCCTTTTAGCTTTACTCAAGAACCCTCATCTGCTTTATAGCTCCTTAGGCTTTCTGAGTTACTCAATCCCAATTATTAAATACAATGTCTTTTACTTTTTGAGGTTTCCAATAATTTATTTGTCTGATTTCCTGACTGTCTAGTAATTTTAAAGTTACTTCATCTACTTCACGTTCCAAGTCCAACACACTCATACAACGATAATGTTTATATGTACTTTCTAGAGTTAACAATCTGTTCTCTGAATTTATATATTCACATATTTCTTTATGATCAATGAAGTTAGCAATCCCATAATCATAATAATCAGCCAACCCAACTATAGGATAATGCCTATTCATTAAAATACAGAGTTCTTTGTTATTGGTCTTTAACTTTCCTAAATAGTAATTACCACTGCTCAATTCAATGACTTCTAATTCTACATACTTAAATTCAACTAGTAGCTTGTAACAAAATAGTTTGAATTCTAATTCGGAAATCGACTCATTTTCTTCTGGTTTTCCGAAATCAGTGATTCCTTTAGGTAATTGTTTCATTCGTTTCCTTTCATGGTTTCGGTCATTTCTAATATCGTTCTTTCACGATATGCCAAAAGGCTTAAGCTGTACTGCTACTAAGCAAAGGGACTTACTCCGCCAGGTGACGCCGACAGTAGCCTTGCAGGTGTTCCTCTTAAACTACTTCTTCGGATTTATTACTGGCGGACCGTTGGGTTAATGCCCCGAAGTGTGAATATGGTTTTAACGAAACTCTCTTTGCTTCAATGAGTTCCATTCAGAATCTCTAATACTAATATGGCTTCCTCTTTATATTCTTCAAGATTGTTCAGTTCCATCCATCCAGCCTCATTACCTTATTTGATAAAATCTGATTACGGCTTCTTTGCCTTCAATTGTGGAACTTAATAATAAAATAAATTCTCGATCTGGATACTTAGTTCTTAATTTCTCTTCCCAGTTTTGAATTAGTTTTATTCCCGTTAAAAAATCATCTAAATCTTCATAGTTTTCCCGCTTTCGAAGTGTTGCGTGTAACGTTCTTAGTGTAACGTTCTTAGATTATTGACGTCCAACTCCCTTAAACCCCGAGGGCAGCTGCGATGCGGTTTAGAGATGGATATGTCCAGTTAATTATGCTTCCCTGCTATTGGCAACTACTTCTTTGAGCTCACATCTAACTCCTGCTGTACCGAGGGCCGAATGCCCGAAGCGTGAACACGGTGTTAAGTGATGTTCCCATCTCCTTGAATTACATTAATATGATCTCTTCATACTTCATTCAATTTATGATCAGGAATCATTTTCATTTGTATCCATTCTTCGAAAGAGTTGAATATCTTAGCTCTTGGCCATTCATTGTTTTTATTATTTGTCCATGTTAAATGTACTTCGACATATTTATGAGGTTCATCAATTAATTGAAATAATACATCGTCCTGATCAAATCTTCGTGCAATTGTCTTTAGCCTCACTCCAGCAAGTAGATGTTTAGGTCCAATCTCCTTGTTAAGCTGCTCTACAAAAAGAATTGATTCATCCATATTCCATGGATCTAAAAAAGTGAAATCACTAGAATAAAGGTTAATTGTAATCACCTACCGCCGAATTTTTTACTACAGACAATTCATTTTATTGAGAACTTTAGATAGTACTGTTTTAAATGACTCTCTGTACACCGAAGTTTCATATCCATCAGCTATGCATTCAAATAATTCGTCATGAAATAGTAGTAAATAATGAATACGATCTCTCCACGGCTCTGGGTTGTAATAGTCATGTACGCTATTTATTTTTTCTTCTGCTTTAATCCAATTAGAATTGATGACTTTATGTGCACTGTAAAATTTTAACCCCTTTTTGTATAATGGATGGCCGTACAATACTTCATCATTTGCTCCACCAAATTTATAAGCATAGCAACCTTTAAATTCAACTACAGCTATCGGTAGTTCCTCATTAGCATTGGAATCCATAACTTTAACATTAATTCCGTCCCAGTCTTGGCTCTCTTCTTCTATGTAATAAATCAAGTAGGATTGATGCCCTGAAGAAATAACATGAGGTATCGGTGCTCCAACACTCCATTCTGGTTCCCAGTCAATAGGAAGTGCATACTCATCTGAATTGGTGAATTTCTTAAATAGCATAAATCTCCTCCAATTAAGTCTTATTCATTACATCGATGCTTATAGTATTTCGCCTACAACATTCTAGTCACAAGCCATTTACCTAATGCATATATTCCTGAGAAAAAAACAAGACTTAAAAGCCCTGGAACCATTAAGTTGAATATTGTAACCTCCCCAACCCATTGCAGCCCGATATTTGAAGATAAAACTTGACCCCCATTTTTCTCTATCTCACGGATTTCTTTCATCTGTTCAAACTTAATAAATATATAAAACCCAATGACCAGTAACAGATTAATACCTAAAGAAAAGATGAGTGCTTGAATTATAGTGGATTTCATTGGATGTTCCTCTCCTTATTGAAGAATCAGGATTGGTCCGCAGGGTTGAAGACTTAGCCTGTGATTAGATGTGCATCTGCCTCTTGAATTACTTACATAGGAAATGAATTAAATTTATTAACTACTTCGGCTATATCACTTTTATTATTCAAATCAATTATTCTCCTTATTTTCATGTCCCATGGTTTTAAATTAAATTGATTGCAAATGTCTTTACAGATTTCAAGTGTTTTTAATATATTTCCATTTGGTTTATATAAAGATGTCCTAACTGAAACTTCTGAAATGTTAATTTCTTTTTGTCCTGTATTTAACTCTAAATCGAACTTATTAGTTCCATCATCAAATGAAAAGTAGCATTCTTTATCAAACGATGGCCACTTATCAGGTGGAGAAGAATTGAATAAATCATTTAACGATTCTAAATATTTTACTAGAAGCTTAAATTGAATAGTACTGCTACCAAAAAATTCAATTCCATCTTCTGTTAACTCAGCCCAATTCATGCTGGGAATTAGAATGATCTGATAATATCCTGCTGCCATGACTTCCACTCCCTAATTCTCATGCAGATGTTTCTCCTCAGTTCTATTTTGATTTAATTTCTCTTAGCTTTTGATTGATATCATCCAATGATCTTTGAAGATATTCCATTCTTCTTAATCCTGAATATTGATTTCCTATAATTCCGGCAAATCCAACTATGACAACAATAATTAGAATGATGATCATTACATTTCCTCCACGTTGAATATATAAAATAATCTTCCGGCTACTTATTCGAATCCTACAGTACCAAATGTTTTCCTTATAGCTCTTTCATAATTATTTATTTCAAAATAAAATGGCCCAAGATTAATTGGATTACTGTCATTTTCTTTCTTGAAATTTTCCCATATGACAATATCTCCTTCTCTCTCAATCTGGACCGAAATAAATCCACATTCTTCATCGCCACACATTGGGCAAACTAAGACGGGATATCTATTATACATATATTCATGATGATCAATTAGTAAAAAGTAATCAATCATTTCCCTTTGATTCTCTGCACTTCCCCACCCAAGAGATGGGACCATATCATGTTTTTTAAGAATTTGATAAATTGATTTACCGTCAATAATGAGGTCTGCGAATTTAGTGTTTTTGTTTCCATCTTGATTCGGATCTAAATCATCGAATCTTTGAGACGGTTTAATTTCTAAGTAGTTAAAGGTTTCCATGATATCTCCTTTCCAGCCCATCACGGCGAAGAGACCTGTCACCGGGTGGCTCCTTCAATATTCCTGCAGATGTGTAATGCCCCGATGATTACTCGATCTTCTTTTTTATTTTCCAAGGTATAGTGAATTGAAAATCAATTTGTGTAAAAGGTAATTTCCCATCTTCAAATGGAACCAACTCCAAGTCTTGTGATAAGCCTACTGAAAAATTACCATCTACATCTTCAAAGTCAGACGATCTTGTAACTTCTCTATTAAATCTATCTCTGCCAGATACAATCTTGCCTACAAAGTGATACCAAACTCCAGCAAAATATTCTTCTTCGTCTTCTTCACCTGTGTAAAAACCGTGAGACTCTGAGTCCTTTGTATAATCAATTCCCAAAACATTAAGTAGCTCTGTAACTTCTAATGGGAAAATTGAGTGTATTTGCGAATAAAAGTTCTGACAATGTAGGCAATGGCAATGTTCAGAGGCCATTCTTCAATTCACGGCGCCGCCCCACCACCATAAGTCCAAGAAGGGACCGCCGCGATGTTGTTAGGTGGTGCAGCTGTGTCACGCTGAATCTGTTTCCCTGCTATTGGCACCATCTTCGAGTTACTCTTTCATTAAATCTTCTAATTTATATTTTTTCTGACACTCTTGGCATTTGAGATAAGTTTTCACTTTATATTTTTTTCCATAAAAATGAGTTCCATTAATGTTATCCCACCCCTCCTCGATAAACTCCTTATCATGAACTCTAATTAGCTTTTGATTACAATGGTTACAATATTGTTTTTTAAAGTAGAAGTTTTTGATTTCTTTCAAACTTATTTCCCCGGAGTATGATCGATTAAACTTAGATCCTAATTTTTTATAATTAACGATTGTCACTATAAAAGCAATAACTAAAAAAACGCCAAGAACAAATAACAAGTTATCATTCATTATTTTTCCTTTTATTAATTTGATGTTTAATACTTTCGAAGCACATACTTATAGTTTTTCTAATTTAAACCTCAACTTGGTTAATGCATTTATTACTTGTAACCTATTCTTAGATGATTTCATCCAGTCCGGAATCCTACTTGCAACACTTTGATTTATATTCGGTATCCTTCTTCTGTTGGTACTGCTTATGTAACCTTCTAAATAATCTAAATGTTCCTTATTAAGCACCCAGAGTTCATGACCACATACCGGTGTTCTTAAAAACAAATTATAACCATACGCTGTTCCTTCATTCCGCCCCCATAGAGAAGTAAACAAATCAATAGAATTTAGGCTGCTTTGATATCCGCATTTGTAACAAATGATTATTGCACTATCTTTTTTTAAAGTAATACAGTGCAAACATTCAGGACATTCAATTAGCTTGTCGTAGTTGTAAAAGAAACTATATATCGTTTCACCGGTATCTTGAAACATCACTATTTACTCCTCTTCGAATCTACGTGTGAGCCCGAGGTCGCTAGCCCAATGCGGTGTTATCTGATGTCCGAGACTTCCCTGATATTACTCACATATAATAATCAATAAAGTAACCCTTTGAATCCCATGAGTCTTCTAAGTCCATGTTATGAATGCGTAAATAAGTGTAGCAGAAGTAACCTTGAATTACTCACAAAGTCTTTCTAAAATCTTCGCGACTCCATCTTTATCATTAGTTTCTGTAATCTCTTTTGATATCCGTTTTAATTCTTCAATGGCATTTCCCATTGCCACGGGATATCCACAAGATTTAAATAATCCTATATCATTAAAATCATCACCAAATACCATGACGTTTTCGAGTGCAATGTTCATCGATTTACACAAAACGGATACTGCACTTTCCTTAGAAGCCCTCAGGGATGAAAGCTGAACCAGCTTTCCATTGTCTGTCGTTAAAATATTTAATTTCGTTTTGAATTTCTCAAGAAACGACAATATATCAAGGTCCCCTGAAAAAAGGATCTTTGAGGCTGCAAGTCGTTTGAGTTCTTCCAGCGGCTTTACAATAGGATTGTCTCTAACTTTAATGAGTGTCGTGTAATCATATTCCCTTAAACTCATCCATTCATCCTTCACTTCTAGACTTATATCAAGATTAGGGTTACAAGTTAGACAGTAATCTAGGACTTCAGTTGTAACTTCAGATTCAATTAGCACATGATCCCTTATTCCAGTATGTTTACAATCAATATAGGCTCCATTGTAGTAGATAAATGAACCTAATCTGATTAATTCTTCTTTCATAAATGACCTGACTGCCCTTGGCGGGCGTGCTGTTGCAAACACAAATTTCATACCAAGACTTGTGCATTCCATAATGGCTCTATGACTTCGATTAGTAATTTCTTTATTTGAATTGAGGAGTGTACCATCTAGATCCAAGACGATTAATGGAAACTTCAGTGAGATCACCTCTTGGTAAATGCTTCTGGTTATCTAGCTTAACGTTTTTGTATTCACGACGTTCAACTCCCGATGAGTGAACAGGGTGTTATCAGCTATTGCAAGAGACCCCGCAGCTTGCGAGGCGCCTCAAACTCCCTTATATTCTTATTGAAATTTTTCAGTTAACTTCTCTGCTTCGTTTTTGATCTTTTTATTATCCAGGCTGATATTGTCAAGACTATACTTACTATTAAAATAGTAAAACCACATAGTTGTAAGGAATCTGCTTGTTCTACTCTGATATTGTAATCAAGTAGTATTTCAGGTGTAGGATCTTGATAGGGAATACCAGGATGTGTAACAAATCCAGCTAACAGTAGCAAAATACCAAATATCATTGAGCTAGTAGACATAAGTTTGAATAGTTTAATAAAACTTCACCCCGCATAACGATTTCATCTAACGTCTCTCGCATTCATGAATCCCACCAGGGATTATCCGCAGCTCTTGCTTCTCTGAAATCCCTCTTTGTACCGAGGCTATTCACTAATCCATAATCGGTCAACTATAACCAACTGACCAGCTTGAAATGTCATCCTGTATATATCTGGCTTTGACGTACTATTCCAGAAATCAAATCCATATGTCTGATCAAAATAGTTCATGATGATCGTCATGATATTGCCATGCGTTCCTATTGCTATGCTTTTCCCCTCATATTCCTTCAGTAATTCAAGAATGACAGGAATCGCTCTTTGTTGAGCTTGTTTCGTACTTTCCCCGCCTTCCAGGCAATAGTCATAATCATTAAATGACTTCGCAATAGCTTGTAAAAGTTCTTCCCATGGTGCCTTGTAATCTAATCCCTTTATAGGCCTCTCAATCAACTCATCATATTCTCTAATTGGCAGACCCTTACGTTCCGCCAGATATTCCACCGTCTGTCTGGCTCTTAGATATGTACTAGAAGCAATACAATCAATTTCTTCAGAATCTAATAGATCCGCAACTTTCTTCGCAGCCTGGAAGCCTTCATCTGACAATCCTCTGGATCGTTCTTCGCCAAATACATATGGAGATTCGGCATGGCGAATCATATAAATATGGGTTTTCATACTTCCTCCTTGAGATCATAATCAAAGAAAATCTACTGAATCGTCGTCGTTCAGGTTTTAAATATCTTTATATAGGTCCTCACAGAATCCGGAAAAGTTTCTTCGGAATCATCTTCCTTGCTATCATCATTTAACTGGTTTTCAACGATTTCTAGTCCTTCGTAACATGCATTTTCTTTATACCAATCAATTAATTCAACTAATGACACGCTTCCTTGTATTTCCTTACTTTCATAGTGTGAAACTATTGTAATTGTAAATGCCGGCACAAGTGCATCAGCGTTCAAGAAAAACACAAAATCTTTTCCTGTGTAATGCTTCCTTAAATACAGCTCTATCTCATTCTCAAGACAAGAAAACACTTCGATCAATTTATCTGATGATATTCTGTTATTCTTTATAAGTCTATTGAATCCATGAATATACAAGTAATTATGGTTTGCTTCATTTCTGGTAGGGTAGGATCATTAGAAAACAAAAAATTCGGTGAGTTTATAATTGTAGCCACTTCTCGGTATGCCTTCTGAGCGTATTTATTTAGATAATCTAAAACCAAGTACTCACCATCTTTTCAGTAATATCAATTTATGTTCTTACATTCATACACCCTCGTGGCCTTTGTAAAATGGATTCAAAAGTTCTTCATTAAATCCTTCTTCATCAACGGATTGTCTACCAAAATAACTACACTCCACTCTTACACTTAGCCGCTCAACATAAAGATGTAACTTATCATGAGGAAGGTTCTTAACCTGACATGAATCATGAGGACTATAATTCCATATTAACGACTTGATGAAGTAATTGTATGTATGAAATATCATTCCAGTGATTTCCGGATCATGCTCCTTATCTCTGAAGTAATTGGACAATTCAAATATGGAGTTGTAGAATATCCAATATAAATTTTCATCGAAATAATCTTTTTCATGTAAGGAGTAAATAAAACTTCCTTTAATACATTCATTGTTTTTCTTTAATTCATCAAGACTTTTCAACATAGTAGATCCCCCAAATATAGCTTAGTCAATCCTTGTTCTTATTTATTAATACAAGTCCATAGATAAGGGAAATAATAAGTAGAATCCATGCTAGAAAAGGAATTTGATCGAACCAATTATTATTATAACTTCCGTCAATCTCATCAATATTTACACCTAGTTGACCAAGAGTTATTATCACTGCAGTAGTCAATAAAGTAAATGCAACAATAGTGCTTCCTCTGTTGTTATTCAACTCGGCACCTCCTTCTAGATGGCTTAGATAGTTCTATCTTAGTCGATGTCAGATTGTCCACTGAATCAACATCTTCGAATATGATTCTTGCAGACCAAGCGGCGTAAGCCACGATAAGAGAATAGGGTGTTATACGACGAATCTGCCTTCCTCGAAGTCATTAATAATATCCCTAACTTGTCTTAAATCTCTACATATAAAATTCGGTTCTGTCCCCTCTGGTTTTTTCTTGTTTAATCGGTTTAACCAGACCGACTTTATTCCTACATTGTTCGCTCCTCCAACATCGCTCGTGTATGAGTCTCCTATATGTAAGACTTCTTTAGCGGAGAGATTATATTTGCTGAGGACTTCAAGGAATAACTCCGGTCTAGGTTTGTAAGATTTTACATCTTCACTTGTGACTATGTCATTTACCTGAATACCATGATAGGTCGCTGCGTTGTGTACATCAGCTATATCAATATTAGATAGAATATATACTTGATATCCGTGAAGATCATTTAAAAAGGGGAGTGTATCATCGTAGATTTTAGGCTTACACCAATGAGCAAATTGTTTCTGAATTATTTCATTTGCATCACACTTTGCCCTAAATCTAGAAATTGTTTCAGATAAGGATATTAATCCAAGCTCCCGTTGAGTTTTGAATGAGTCTCCATAACTATTCTGAAACATATTCGAAAATACTCCCCACCAATAGGCTCCTATATCCCTAACTTGGCAATCTTCAAAAGCAGACTCTTGTATATCTTTACAAATCAATGGGATAATTTCGTCATCCTCGTGAACCAAAGTCCCATAAAAATCAAGGAATATCGCTTTAATACTCATCATTCCAACTCCCCTGAATTCACATTCGAATACCGTCTTGCAGGATTGTCGTATAACTTCTTACACATTAACGAACCCGTGAGCCTTAAGCTGCCGCGGGCAATCAACCGAGTTGATCGCCACGCCGGATCGAAGACTCAGCCTCGGAGGTGTTGTCAGCTGAATTCGCTGAATATTCTAATCCCACTTAATCAGGTACTTCAATATATTCAGATACTCTTGCTTTTAATAGTTCTATTAAATCCTCATCCATGAAGAGATATTCATCGGGTATATCGAGTCTTATCAAACATTTCCCATTTACTTCTTGATGAAATCTACTTTTAAGTCGTTGTTCATGTTTCTTCTCCATTACAAATATCTTGTCGGCCCATCCGATATGGCCCGCAGTCACTTTAATACGAGCATTCTCTTCCGTTCCCGCTGATCGAACATCATACATTCCATACTGTTCAAAAATCTTCTCTGCAGTCAGGCTGCGCCACTTATTTCTGCTGCATATAAAAAGTAACTTTATCTTTATCACTCTTTTCAACTCTAGAATTTTTATTTATAAGTCTCTACTACAATATTTTTGAATTCATGACTCCCTCGCCTAAACTGTTGTTCTTCAATTTTCTTTACATCTACTAAACTTGCTGCAGGTTAGATTAGGAAAGTGATTACAATGGTTGCCAGATTGCCAACACATTACCATCTGGATCAGTAAAACTTACGTAAGGTCCATTGGGTTTTCCTTCAATACTTTCTGTCAATATGTGTACCCCATTCTCTTTAAAACGATTAAATATTTCATAAAAATTAGGAGCTATAAAGCAAAACGAGGGGTGGCGTATACCGTCATCAAGGACAAAGCCGAGTTCTCCTGCTGATTCTATAGCCCGCATTAGAATCAAAGCAGGAACAACTTGCCTTATTCCAGGCTCTGCTAGAACTCCATTAATATCAGGAAATCTCATTATTGCCCTTGTCATACCGGGTTCAACAGAATAATGAATAGTCGGCTCACAACCTAGATTCCTTCTGTACCATTGAACAGATGTAAACACATCTCTAACTGGGACATATATACATGTGACTCCTGTAATGTCCTCTAAATTCTTCTCAATAACAGAGTTTTCTCCAAAGTTGTTCATGAGCCAATAGTCCTCTCTAATATGATTTTGAATGGCGTGAACACGGTGTTATGTGAAATTCTTGCCATCTCCGAAATGCCTACTCTTATGATTCCGTTTCAGCTGTTTACATATAATGAATATGTTGTAGATGTTAATTACAGCAGTTCCCCAGTATATGATTTCATCATACTTATAATCATTGAACAGCCAAATTCCAGATAGCATTGTTGTGCTAGTTAAAGTCGTAAAAAATAAAGCCATTATATAAAGGTATATTAGTTCACTAATAGAGTTCTCAATTTGTACTTTTACAAAGAGGTAGGTCAGCAAAATTGATACTACCAAGAGTCCAATAATCATATACAGATAATATTCTGAATCATAACCCACATTGTACTGTCCCATATAATCAACCAAAGACATGTACGTCATATATTCATAAATAATCAGAGAAATTAAACCTAAAAATATGATTAATCTGAAGAATTTAAACCTTAGATCCTTCATATATGTTTTACTCCAATCTTTACAAGGTGTCCGGACTGAGTTACCGCGGCTATTTTTCATCGGATCCGAACCGAGGGACAAATGTCTCGAATAGTGTGTATAAAGTGTTATGTGATTTGGCCATCATCTTCGAATTTACAACCATATTTCGTTAACACTTTCCTTATATTCTGATACCTTGTTGCTCCCAGTAATAACTCGTTATATAAATACATATAGGTTTCTGGATATGTATCAAAGTTTCCACGGTGATACCGTAATAGCAATTCAACTTGATCTATATAAAAATATAGACATTTAGATTGCTTAGTTTTCTTGACCGTACAAAAGTATTCACTTAATTCAATTAGTTTCTGCTTTGTGTAATGTAAAATGTCTTGTATATCTTCTTGTTTTATTAGATTATTTTCATTTCCTCTGTCTTGCCAATGGTTTTCAAATATTTCCTTACGATCATTTAAGATTTTAAAAACTGGTTCAACTAATTCTAAGTCATACTTTAATTGCCGTATTTTAGAATAGCTCAATAATGTTGTGAAAATGAGATCTCACCTCACTTTACATATCAATAATGCACTTCGGGAGCCTTGCAGCTGTGTCCAGACTACGTTACCCGCGGCTATACTTCTTCGGTCTGAACAGAGGGACGAATACCCCGAAGCGTGAACATGGTGTTAGGTGAGATTGCCGCTTCCACGAATCTGCCCAGTCCACATATCACCGGTACTTATAAAATAAGATCGTTCAGGCTGACCATTAATTATGTCTTCATAGACTTTATAGGCTTTACTTTTCATCTCATTTATTTCTTCTTCAGATTCAAGATCGCTTTCCCAAACATAATAACCATTAACACATCTCTCCCAAGTAAATAATTCAAAGTATGGGTGGACATTCTTATATGGGAAAGGCTTTGGTTCTGGATTCATAAGAAATATTCGTTCATAATACTGAATTTCTGTTCCTAAAGCTGTTACTACTTGGGAATCCATAAACTCTGGGTCTCCCAACCATATCTTTAGGTAATAATCTTCATTCATTTGATCTAATTTTCTTTGCCATTCTAGGTATATTTCTATTAATTGATAAATCACTTGTTTCCTAAATCTATTTGGAGGGTTCCTCTTGCCGACCTCTTTACTATTTAATTGATATAGCCTATAAAAAGGGCTAATCCATAACTTAACATAGTCTTTTTTGTTCTTAATTAATGATACAAGATCAAGGTTTTTATGATGAATCCCCCACAAAGGAAGCTTTCTAGCTCTCCTTCTCATACCCCTTAACTTCTTTTTTATTGATGTAAACTTCATTGAATTTCTCCTTCATCGGCAATTTCACCTATCGTTCTGGTATTCACGAACCCGAGAGGCCTAAGGCGACCAACGGGTGCCTAGTCGAAGGCTAAGCCTCGGAGGAGTTGTCGGGCTGAATCCACTTCTCCGAATACCTCGTCCAGACCAGTAGCGTAAGCTCGCTTCTTCCTTACCTGAGCATGCCTTACTTCGCTCAATACCTGGCGTAGGTCCGCTCACAGCGGCTACGATCCAAGCAGGAAATTGGCGATATAAAAAGGTTCCCTTCCGTTAAACAGTTGACCGCTTTCGCCGGGTAGATTCATCTGTTTACGAGTCGGGAACCTTTAAAGCCACTCAGAATTGAATCGCATTTCTAATCAACTTACCTCCGTACCGCCTTATTTCAAGCTGCTGTCGCAGGAATAAACTATAGGAACATTTTACCATACGCCATCTCGCTCAGGATAGGCTTATTTCAGTGCGCCATTTTTTGCGGTCTGATATTTGTTTATCTGACTGTATTAACTTTGATTAGCTGGTTTATCAGATACAGAGTCAACCAAATCTATCTCAAGAGATAATCCACCATAAATTCAATACCTCTTCCGTCAGCATATGCTCCTCCTTGATGGACTCTGCGTCCAAGACAGCAGGTTCAACCAACGTCGTCGTTCTGAATCAAGCAATGCTTGCCTTGTTCGATGCCCCGTTAATTCTTAAGAAGCTATTCCTTTAAGTTCACCTCATGGTCTTTGGCAGGAATGAATACTATGAAACGACGGGATGATTCGAATAATGAATGAGATCATTGTTTCAAATAAGGAGGAGAACGACTTTATGCCTAATATGGTTTATATGATGACAAATATGGGAGTAATGAATCAAGTCGTCGCATTCTACAGAAACGTTAATGGAACCCTTACCTTTGCAGGGGCATTGCCTACGAGGGGAAGCGGGTCTGGAATTAAGGGGATCAACCCGACGGCTGCAGCCTGAGGAGGCATCGATCCCTTGTCGTCACAGGATTCCCTCAGGTTGTCACCCGACGGTCGTTTTCTTTTTGCCGCAAATGCGGGTAGCCATACGATCAGTTGCTTTGTCCTGGCCGGAAATGGATTGCCGATCCTTGTCGATGTTATCCCTTCAGGAGGGGAACAACCGAACAGCATAGCAATTTTCGGGAACCTTCTTTACGTTGCCAATGCGGGGAATGCTGTGAACAATTATGGATCTAATATTTCAAGGTTCCGGATCAATCCAAACGGGAGTCTTACTCCGATACCCGGATCCACACGTAACCTTAGTCAGCTTAATGCTGTGCCGTCACAGGTTCTGTTCCGCCCGGACGGGAGCAAACTCGTCGTATCCGAGATTACGACGGATCATCTCAGTGTGTACCATGTGAATCAGGACGGCACGTTAACCGGTCCTGTCATTAACGCTTCTAACGGAATGCAGCCCTTCGGTTCGTTATTCTTGTCTTCCGGCGTTCTATTGGTTACAGAAGCATTGTCCAATGCGCTGTCCTCTTATTCCATGGACCGTTACGGTCGCTTGCAGGTAATCAGCGGTTCTGTTCAGACAGGGCAGATCGCCACATGTTGGGTTGCCGTAACAAAAGATGAACGCTTCGCTTTCAGTCCAAATACATTGAGCGGAACGATAGGTGTTTTCCGTATCGAGCGAGATGGAGCCCTGACTTTCCTCCGCAATTATGCCAGCACTCCGGAAGGTTTTCCCACAGGACTTCCTATGGATATCGGCGTATCAGAAGACGGACGTAATCTATACGCCCTTAACGGGAATCAGGGCACTATATCCACATTTCAAATTCAGGGTGACGGCAGCTTAAATATCCTTCAGGTAGCTGCATGGACCAGAACTCCGTATTTTGGATCCCAAGGTTTAGCTGTTCCCTGATTCTTCTTCCTGAGCGTTCCGGTTTCTTTATGTCAAACAGGAAATAACAGTGACCGTCCATTCTAGTGCATCCGTGCTTCTTTCCTGTATGGGCATTCAGTACCCAGTTGAAGAAGAAGGCCACACGTAAGGTCAAAACAGATCCCATCGATGCGCTGCGGAGCGCCCAAGCCTTCTATATGAAAGAGGTTTCTCCGGTCGCTCAACTTGACCCCAAGATTTTAGGACTCCGCGCCCTGTGCAGGCAGCATTACCAATGTATGTCCTTGTATGGCACGGTTCAACTCCAGTTTCGCTCTGTTCTAGATCTTGTGTTTCCGGGGTATGACAAGGCTTTTCAGAACGTATGTAATACGGTTTCCCTGCAATTGCTAAGCACCTTTCCCACGCCTCAATTTCTGCTCAACGCCAGCAAGGAGGACGTCTTGCGCATTCTATTGGGCAATCGCCGAGGGGTCACATGGAACCAAAAGAAGCTGGAAGCTCTTCTTACTCATGCGCGTAACAGCTTACCAGATTCTAAGGCTGCTTTTTCTCACTTCATTGCGATGAGAAACTATATCTCTTTAATTCAAGCACACCAGGCAGGACTAGCAGATATTCAAAAGCTTATGCTACAGCTCGCTTCTTCCTTACCTGAGCATGCCTTACTTCGCTCGATTCCAGGCGTTGGCCCGCTCACAGCATCTACCATTCAAGCGGAGATTGGTGATATAAAAAGGTTCCCTTCCGTTAAACAGTTGACCGCTTTTGCCGGGCTGGATTCATCTGTTTACGAGTCGGGAACCTTTAGCGCCAATCAGAATCGCATTTCCAATCAACTTACCTCCGTACCGCCTTATTCCAAGCTACCGTTGCAGGAATCTCGAAGCAAGTTAACGGTCCTATCGCGATATAACCAGTTAAACCGTTCACAAAGCAAGCTAGCAAAAGTCGCTATTGTCGCTACTGCAAACAAGCTTTTACGCATCATTTTCGGTGTTTGGAGCACACATAAGCCGTTTTCAACGTCTGATCATTAAACTTTAGGAACATTTTACCATACGCTATCTCTCTCGGGATAGCTTATTTAAGTGCGCCTTTTTTAGTGGTCTGATTTTTGATTATCTGACTGTATTAACTTTGAATAGCTGGTTTATCTGATGGAGTCAGATTTTATGAGAAACCATACAAATCATTTTAATCTCTTATTTACTCCACCCCAACTATCAATGGAATAATGGACAATCTGCCTCTCAGACATTTTGTTCCATTCAGATTCATCTACTCTGATCAATTCCTCACCTATTTGTTGAAAGTCAACAATGATGAAATGACTACCATTATCTTGTGCCTTGCTCTTTACCTTTCCATCAAATTCACTGTAGGTAGGTACATTATTAATGGCCTTTAAGTAAAATGGTTTTCCATCCTTATATCTGAATGTGATACTCTTCCCTATGTCGATGGAATCCCACAATTCTTTTGAACTAATCTCAAGGTCTTTTATATCTTTCTTTCTAACTCTTTCTGTAGTAACAAAATACTTTCCGTCCATCTCATTTTTCTCTGCCACAATCCATGTAGTCTCCACTAAAGTCCGACCGCCAGAGCAAGCAGTCATTAGAATAATCATAAGAATTAATATTAAGATCTGAGAATAATGTCTCTTCATCGTATCCCTTTCTATATATGGACTATTTCAGATAACGTTGTTGTATTCACGACGCCCCACCACCTTAAGGCTCCGGAGGAGCCGGCCGCGGCGCGGTTAGGTGGTGCGGGTGTGTCCTGCTGAGTTACCCACGGCTCTTCCTCATCGGCCGGACCAAGGGCCGGAGGCCCGCTGCGTGAATATGGTGCTATCGGAAGTCTTCGACATCGTGATTTAGCTTCCCAAAAATCCTAAATCACTGGAAATTGCAATACTATTTGATAAATCGCCCAACAAATTAAAAAGATAATTCCAATCGGAAGTATTTCAAATAATAAAAATTTATTAAGGAATTCTAATTTAAGTTCATTATGTTTTTTCTTATGAAAAGAAATTCTCAAACATATTTGAATGAAACCAAGTATAACTAATAAACAAGTTAAAGTTACAAAAAATATACAAAAAGACTATCTGTTTTTATAGGGTCTTGATTTAGATAAATACTAAATGAGTCAGAGAATTTTATATATAATACTAGAAAGTAAATTAGAATTAATGGTTTGCTCATAATAATCTTTAAAAAGGTTCTCAAGAAAAGGCTCCTTTATCAGACGAAGATTTCCCATAACGTTATTGTATTCACGACGCCCCACCACCTTAAGTCCCGAAGGGACGGCCGCTACGCGGTTAGGTGGTGCGGGTGTGTCCGGCTGATACGCTTACTTGCTACTGAAATACCTCTTCGAATCCTCTTCTAACTCCGGCCGGACCGAGGGCCGAATGGCCCGATGCGTGAATATGTTGTTAGATGTAGTTCCTGACTTCTTCGTAATACAATCAATTCTTAATGAACCATTGAATCATTTTCTCACTCATTCTGGCTGCGATATCCACATCTCTTAATTTGATCCATTGGAATAATGGTTGTTGAATAAACTCCTTTAAGTCAGCTCTAACTTCTTTAATATTTTCCAACATCTCTTCGATTGTAAACTTAATACTAATCAAGTTATTATTACTTTCATTTGGATCATCTGGCCAAACAAAGAGGTGATCTGATTGATAAGTAATTCCTGGAGAAGGATCGTGCCCAAGCCACGGGCTACTTCGGTTAACCACTGATTCTTCGAGATCTTCCCAATCTTCTAGCCCGCTACAGCAACTCGGAATTATATAATTGTTCTCATCTTCAAAGAAGGCAATGCCACCTGAGATAGCAACACTCTCTTCATTAAGAATTTCGTTGAATGATTCCGTGAATGAAAGCTTTGGATCAATATTGTTAAATCCAAAAAGTAGTATCAAAAATAATTCAACTTCTTCTACCGTGCTATCAGAAGATAAACAAATAAACTCTTTACGAGTTACATCATCTTCAATCCAAATGGGACTCTCATAATATGGATTTGTAATTACTGGTCTAATATAAGGCATCATTGATCTCCAATCATTAATTCGACTTTCAGGAATTTCAGCTAACGTTCTTGTATTCACGACGTCCTTCCACCTTAAGCCCGAAGGGCGGCCGTGACGCGGTTAGGTGGAAGGATGTGTCCGGCTGATTCCGCTTCACTGCTACTGATAATTCATCCTCGATTCCACTTCTAACTTCTGCCGGACCGAGGGCCGAATGGCCCGAAGCGTGAATATGGTGTTAGCTGATGGATCGTGACTTCTCTGAATATCCCCGTAATAGATCCACTTCGATATTATGTTCAATTTTCATTTCTATTTTCTCTCTTAAATGATAGTACTTGTCCAACAATTCAACTTCTTGTTCTAATGTATTTGAAATAATTCCAATAATTGAGTCGTCCTTGTCATCATCGCTCCAATCAAATAAGTCTCTATAGATATCAGCAATCGATTCTTTGTTAGTTTCTGTAAACCGAATTGGTTGTTTTTTGAATGTCAACTTACATTCTAACAATTCAGATAAAACATCTAAACGATATCTAAGATTCTGCATTGAATTAACTTCACTCTTGATATCTTGAATAAGTTCCCCAAAGGTTAATTCCACGTGTTGCATTGAGATGTATGACCAAATGCATGTGCCAGTACCTCTATCATGGGCTTCCCAATTCTGATTCCACAAAATATTCTTAATCATGTTTTTATGATTGTTTCCAAACAAAGCAATACCTAGAATTATTCCTGCATTACAATCAGTTGAAGCTCTTCTATCTCCCCATTCAAATAATCTTGAAACCATACTATTGTTTGAGATTTTATAACTTAGTGCTGGTACGAACTCCTGAAATAGACTCTTTCCAAATGAGTAATCTATTATGGATTTTATATAGCTTTCAAAATCATTACATGGTAAATGTAGTAATCCTAAACATGCGTCCTTAGATATGTGCCAGTCATTTGAATTAATTAATGACACAAGTGTTTCTGTACACTTTGTAAATCCAAGATGTCCTAAAACATGTAAAACTTCGCTTGGCATTCCTTCCTTTAGATCTTTCTGATAAAAACAGTAGTCATATATTTCTTGTGCTAACTGTAAATCTCCAAGCATCATTATAGGTTCTAAAAGCAAGATTCTATTGTAATCAGCAGGAACTTCAATAAATAACTTGAAGAGGCTATAGGCATCTTCGAGACCGCCGTATTTGACTATCACATTTGTATAAGAAGTAACAAAGCTCGAATCAATATTGGGAGAAGATCTAATTAAATCTATTAGTCTTTTGGTTATTGGAATCAATGCTGGCTTCCCTCCTTTTAGAGTTTTATTATCTTTTCACGATCTTTCAGCTAACGTTGTTGTATTTACGAACCTTCACTGCCTTAAACGACCGAAGGGAGTGGCCGCGACGCGGTTAGGCAGTGCAAGGTTGTCCGGCTGAATTTGCTTCTCTGCTACTGAAACTACTACTTCGAAAACACTACTTATAGCTTCGGCCGGACCAAGGAGCGATAGCGACGCAGCGTAAATACGGTGTTATCAGATGTTGGGGCCTTCTTCAATTTACTTTCATATATCCTTTACTCTCTTTCAAATACTTGTCTTTCTAATTGATGGTCCTCTATTAATTCAATATTATTCTTGTTTCCTACATATGATTTGATTTGTTCTTTGATGTTAGGAAATAGCAAAATGGAATCTAGCTCTTGTACTGGTATCCACTTTACAGCGGATTGATGCGGATCGGGTTGCGAAGGTAACTTTGGAATTGAATTCTCTTTTAAACTGCATTCAAATATAAGATGTAATCCATGAGGCTCTTGATTCATATATTCTCCTGATTGTCTATGAGGTGCCATTTCATAGATTAATGCAAGTGATCCAACAGTTACTTCAGCTGTTGTTTCTTCTAATACCTCTCTGGCAACGCCGTCTTTTATTATCTCACCTGGTTCCAGTCCTCCACCAGGAAGATTATAATGAATTCCATTGTTATCATATTCAACGAGAAGAACACAGTCATTCTGTATAATCAATCCAGTACATCTAATTCTAACATGTGACAAAAGTAGAACCTTCCTTCTTATGGTTTTATATTTCTTTGCACCTTAAGGACTTTGCCCCAATTTCTGATAACGTTCTTGTATTCACGACGCCGAAAGGCTTAAGCTGCAGTCCTGGTCAAGCGAAGCGACCAGTCCGCCGGGTGGCTCCGCCACTTAGCCTTGCAGGTGTGTCCGGACTGAGTTACCCGCGGCTCTTCTTCTACGGTCCGGACCAAGGGGCGAACGCTCCGATGCGTGAATACTGTGTTATCAGATGCTGTCGACTTCTTGAAATACCTTACTGATTAAATTCCTATCAATGTTATACATTCATTAGTTTCTAGCTGTGCATTAATCCATTCGATAAGATCTTCTGTGAATAAAACTAAATCTTCTCTATTTTCTATAGTCTCTTTAACTTTTGATTTTCTTAGGTTTGGGTCTCTATAAAATATCGAAATATAATTATCCAGTTGTTTACTGGCAGGAGATTGGTATAGTATCTCAGTTAAATATTTAACTTCCCTCAAAATTAATTCCCATTGCCTCTTTCCTATCTCGAACGAATTAAATGGTTCGTATTGTTCAAACCCCTTCTTTATTGCAGGTACAATCAAACTAAAGCTATTATCAGTAATGTAAATTGATTCTTCATTTAAATATCCGTTTTTTAACCTGCCTGGATATAGTTCAATATAATTCAACCTGACTAATTCATTTAATTTACATAGCTTCATTGAAAAGACCCTCTTAAATATAATGTTTAGATCTTTGACAGTTTCTGATAACGTTCTTGTATTCACGAACCTTCACTGCCTTAAGTGACCGAAGGGAACGGCCGCGACGCGGTTAGGCAGTGCAAGGTTGTCCGGCTGAATATTCTTCCTTGCTAATGAATCTTCTTCACCGAATCCGCTTCTTCCTACTTCGGACCGGACCAAGGAGCGATAGCGACGTAGCGTGAATACGTTGTTATGTGCTGTACTCCGCTTCCAGAATAACTTACACAAACTATTTATCTAGTTTTATTATTCTCTTATATATAGGATTTCAATATTGTCATTCTTTATAATCATTTCATCTTGTTGTATTTCAATCTGATAGTGACTATCATTAATTGTTATTGAGTTTTTATTCAAATCATATTTTACTTTTTCATTTGTACTGCTTAATACTCTAAGTGTTTTGTCATCTAATTGCTCTCGAGAGTATAGCCTAAAATTCATTTCTTCTTCTTGAATGTTCACGTAGTTATATTTATTCAAAAAGTCCGTCGTTCCAACCTTTTGATCTGCACTTTCAGCAATCCAATCACCTTGAATTGTTTTATTAATATCATTGGAACAGCTTGTTAATACAGCGAGTAACAATAAAACTATGTTGAGAAATAAAATAGTTTTTCTCATGGTTTCCTCCTTTGATTAATAGTCTCTGGAGTATGGCACATAACGTTCTTGTATTCACGACGCCGAAAGGCTTAAGCTGCAGTTCTGGTCAAGCGCAGCGAGCAGTTCGCCGGGTGGCTCCGCCACTTAGCCTTGCAGGTGTGTCCGGACTGAGTTGCCCGCGGCTCTTCTTCATCGGATCCGGACCGAGGGGCGAATGCCCCGATGCGTGAGTACAGTGTTATGTGTAGTTTGACCTTTCGCCTCATGTTGCCTTTCGCTTCATCTGCTTCCGAGCTCGAACCCTTCTTGAAAAAAAGTCCGCTCACGTTCATCGCACCTCACAACCACCAAGT
>NZ_JBHSHW010000020.1:0-2812 GCF_042653305.1 Paenibacillus sp. GCM10023252 | reverse complement strand
GCTTCCTAAAATATTCTCTTCATCCCTTCTACTTTCAGGCACCTACCGCTTCCTAAATACTCTCTTCTTCCCTTCTACTTTCAGGCACCTAACGCTTCCAAAAATATTCTCTTCCTCTCTTCTACTTCCAGGCACCTAACCCTTCCAAAATAATCTCTTCCTCTCTTCTACTTTCAGGCACCTAACGCTTCCAAAATATGCTCTTCTTCTCTTCTACATTCAGGCACCTAACGCTTCCAAAATACTCTCTTCTTCTCTTCTACTTTCAGGCAACTATTGCTTCCAAAAATATTCTCTTCATCTCTTCTACTTTCAGGCACCTTCCGCTTTCAAAATATATCCCTTTATGTCTTTTGTCTCTCTTTAATTGCCGATCACGCTGTCCCTAGATCCCTCGAACCTGAAATACTTCATGTTCTTCCTAGCTTAAGATGGCTCTCGTTGTACGCATAACCTAATCTTTAACTCGCTGTATCTTCGGGTCAAATTGCACATAACGTTCTTGTATTCACGACGCCGAAAGGCTTAAGCTGCAATCCTGGTCAAGCGAAGCGACCAGTCCGCCGGGTGGCTCCGCCACTTAGCCTTGCAGGTGTGTCCGGACTGTGTTACCCGCGGCTCTTCTTCATCGGATCCGGACCGAGGGGCGAATGCCCCGATGCGTGAATACTGTGTTATCTGATGCTCCGTTTTGATATGCCCAAGCAAGATCTTATTGTTAGGTTTTCTCTCCTCCCCCCTTCTTTTGAATTGATTTCTTTCGCTTCTTTTAGATTTCTTTTATTCATTCATTCTTTAAATACGGCGACTCGAACACAACTCTTTATTCTACCGTTTGCCGTAACGTTCTGCCGAAGTAACTGGACGCTCCAATTAACTATTTGGTTAATTTTTTCAATTCCATTCTTTTTATTTCATTTATTTATTCTACGGCGACTCCAACTTGTCTCCTTATTCTAATGGCTGGCGTAACGTTCTACCGAAGTCGCACCCTTCTCCAACTAACTATTTAATCTATTTAATTTCTTAGTCATGTTTTGTCCCAGTGTTTATTCTTTTTTTGTGTTTAGGGGGAGGGGAGAAAACCGTCATGAGGCCTTTCCACTGCCTCATGAATCAGATCTTGCGATCCGAAACCGTCCACTATTTTCCTGGACGATTTCGGATGAGTCTCTCTTCATTGTGTTACTTCAGGAGTTTCAGATAACGTTCTTGTATTCACGACGCCGAAAGGCTTAAGCTGCAGTTCTGGTCAAGCGAAGCGACCAGTTTGCCGGGTGGCTCCGCCACTTAGCCTTGCAGGTGTGTCCGGACTGTGTTACCCGCGGCTCTTCTTCATCGGATCCGGACCGAGGGGCGAATGCCCCGATGCGTGAATACTGTGTTATCTGATGCTCCGTTTTGATATGCCCAAGCAAGATCTTATTGTTAGGTTTTCTCCCCTCCCCCTTCTTTTGAATTGATTTCTTTCGCTTCTTTTAGATTCCTTTTATTCATTCATTCTTTAAATACGGCGGCTCGAACACAACTCTTTATTCTACCGTTTGCCGTAACGTTCTGCCGAAGTAACTGGACGCTCCAATTAATTATTTGGTTCATTTTTTTAATTCCATTCTTTTTATTTCATTTATTTATTCTACGGCGACTCCAACTTGTCTCCTTATTCTAACGGCTGGCGTAACGTTCTACCGAAGTCGCACCCTTCTCCAACTAACTATTTAATCTATTTAATTTCTTAGTCATGTTGAAGTCCCAGTGTTTATTCTTTTTTGGTGTTTAGGGGGAGGGGAGAAAACCGTCATGAGGCACTCCGATGCCTCATGAATTAGATCTTGCGTTCAGCAACCGTACACTTGTTTCCCGGACGGTTGCTGATGGGTGTCTCTCATTTGTGTTACTTCAGGAGTTTCAGATAACGTTCTTGTATTCACGACGCCGAAAGGCTTAAGCTGCAATCCTGGTCAAGCGAAGCGACCAGGAAGCCGGGTGGCTCCGCCACTTAGCCTTGCAGGTGTGTCCGGACTGTGTTACCCGCGGCTCTTCTTCTTCGGTCCGGACCGAGGGCCGAATGGCCCGAAGCGTGAATATTGTGTTATATGATGGGGAAGCCTTCTTCGACTTACTTTCAAAATTTATTTGAACTGATATTTAACGAGTCTGTTTATTTCTTTCAATTGTAATTCTGTTAAGTATGTAATTAGACAATCTTGACCTAGTGTTGAAATAACTATTCTCTTAGAAGTCTTATCCTCAAGTAAATCTGAAAAATTATTAAAAATAATAGGGTCTATCCAATCATCATCGACTCTTAAATTCCATTTAATTTTATTGTTATTAAATTCAAATGATACCCAAGCAATTTCATTCTCTATATCTATAAAATCCTTGATAGCTTTAACATCGAGTTTAGTCAACTTCTTTAATCTCTCAATAATTGCAATATAATCACCATGATCCTCAATACACTCTGTATCTAAATGCCAGATGGAATCTGAGGTAATAAAAAACTTGTCATCTTTAAAGATCTCACCACCAAGAGAGATTAGTAACAATTGATATGGATCTTCCTCAAACTCTTTTTGAGAGTGTTCTTCAAATAATGCATCTGGCTGGATTCCGGGGTTTAATGAAATTCCTAATTCAGATAATTTTATAAGTTGTTTATCAAATGGAGTGACCTTCTTCTTAAATAATCCAAACAAATTAGGCACCTTCTTTATGATAAATGTATTGCATCCCTTTCATATAACGTTCTGGTATTCACGACGTCCATCTCCCTTAGATAGCTCTTATCTTAGGGAGATGGATGTGT
>NZ_JBHSHW010000019.1:0-41548 GCF_042653305.1 Paenibacillus sp. GCM10023252 | reverse complement strand
AGGCACCTAACGCTTCCTAAAATGTTCTCTTCATCTCTACTGCTTTCAGGCACCTAACGCTTCCAAATTACTCTCTTCATCTCTTCTACTTTCAGGTACCTAACGCTTCCAAAATACTCTCTTCATCTCTTCTACTTTCAGGCACCTAACGCTTCCAAAATACTCTCTTCATCTCTTCTACTTTCAGGCACCTAACGCTTCCAAAATATATCCATCTATGTCCTTATGTCTCTCTTTAATTGCCGACCACGCTGTCCCTAGATCCCTCGAACCTGAAATACTTCATGTTCTTCCTGATTTAAGATGGCTCACGTTGTACGCATAACCTAATCTTTAACTCGCTGTATCTTCGGGTCAAATTACACATAACGTTCTTGTATTCACGACGCCGAAAGGCTTAAGCTGCCCTTCTGGTCAAGCGAAGCGACCAGGTTGCCGGGTGGCTCCGCCACTTAGCCTTGCAGGTGTGTCCGGACTGAGTTACCCGCGGCTCTTCTTCTTCGGATCCGGACCGAGGGGCGAATGCCCCGATGCGTGAGTACAGTGTTATGTGTAGTTTGACCTTTCGCCTCATGTTGCCTTTCGCTTCATCTGCTTCCGAGCTCGAACCCCTCTTGAGAAAAGTCCGCTCACGTTCATCGCACCTCACAACCACCAAGTCTCGCTCGCCATCTGCTTCCATGAACACTTCTTCGATAATCCCTCATGCTTCCGCTACAATGCCTAATCTCGCGGTTCCTAGACACCGACAATCTCTGCTTCCCCGAATAATCTCCCTTGCTAAACTAACCTATTCTTACAACATTCAGGCACCTACCGCTTCCTAAAATATTCTCTTCATCCCTTCTACTTTCAGGCACCTACCGCTTCCTAAATACTCTCTTCATCACTTCTACTTTCAGGCACCTAACGCTTCCTAAAATGTTCTCTTCATCTCTACTGCTTTCAGGCACCTAACGCTTCCAAAATACTCTCTTCATCTCTTCTACTTTCAGGTACCTAACGCTTCCAAAATACTCTCTTCATCTCTTCTACTTTCAGGCACCTAACGCTTCCAAAATACTCTCTTCATCTCTTCTACTTTCAGGCACCTAACGCTTCCAAAATATATCCATCTATGTCCTTATGTCTCTCTTTAATTGCCGACCACGCTGTCCCTAGATCCCTCGAACCTGAAATACTTCATGTTCTTCCTGATTTAAGATGGCTCTCGTAGTACGCATAACCTATTCTTTTACTCGCTGTATCTTCGGGTCAAATTGCACATAACGTTCTTGTATTCACGACGCCGAAAGGCTTAAGCTGCAGTTCTGGTCAAGCGAAGCGACCAGTTTGCCGGGTGGCTCCGCCACTTAGCCTTGCAGGTGTGTCCGGGCTGTGTTACCCGCGGCTCTTCTTCATCGGATCCGGACCGAGGGGCGAATGCCCCGATGCGTGAATACTGTGTTATCTGATGCTCCGTTTTGATATGCCCAAGCAAGATCTTATTAGGTTTCTCCCCCCCCCTTCTTTTGACTTAATTTCTTTCGCTTCTTTTAGATTCCTTTTATTCAGTCATTCTTTAATTACGGCGACTCGAAAACGACTCTTTATTCTACCGGTTGCCGTAACGTTCTGCCGAAGTAACTGGACGCTCCAACTAACTATGTGGTTCATTTTTTCAATTCCAATCTTTTTATTTCATTTATTTATTCTACGGCGACTCCAACTTGTCTCCTTATTCTAATGGCTGGCGTAACGTTCTGCCGAAGTCGCACCATTCTCCAACTAACTATTTCATCTATTCAATTTCTTAGACATGTTTTGTCGCAGTGTTTATTCTTTTTTGGTGTTTAGGGGGAGGGGAGAAAACCGTCATGAGGCCTTTCCACTGCCTCATGAATCAGATCTTGCGTTCCGCAACCGTCCACTATTATCCTGGACGATTTCGGATGGGCGTCTCTCCATTGTGTTACTTCAGGAGTTTCAGATAACAACTTATTTACGTATACAGAAAAGCTTAGAATAAGGGGTGTTTCTGTAGGTGGTGCTTAAATTCGTAATTAATGAGGGGAGTTTCTGCACCTGCCGCCCCATCCCTCACTCCCCCATCTGGTCCAGAGGGCTCTTGATGCGCCGGACATCCTTGACGCTCACATGGGTGTAGCGCTCGGTCGTACGGCTGCTCTGGTGGCCGAGGAGCTCTTGGATGTAGCGGAGGTCGATGCCGCCCTCTAGCAAGTGAGTAGCGAAGGAATGGCGCAGCGAATGGATGCTGACCTTCTTCTTGATGCCGGACGCGGTCAGCGCTTGCTCGAACACCTTCTGAACCGATCGCTCAGTTAAGTGAGTCCCTTCGTATTGGCCTGGGAATAACCATCGGTCCAGCTTCTCCTTCGCTACATACACTTGCACCACCTCCCATGCTGCTTCTGACAAGACCGTCAACCGGTCCTTCCTGCCCTTGCCTTGTCGAATTCGTAAGGTCTTGCGCTCGTGGTCGCAATCCTCTGGCCGCAACCGTACTACCTCCCCCACTCTTAGACCAGACGAATAAGTTAGATATAGGATGGCTCTGTGCTTCGGATTAGTTAATGCCTTGAGCAGTCGCATGACTTCGCTCAGTGACAAAATATCCGGCAGCTTATTCTCCTTCTTAGGTCTTATGTAAGGGGTAGAATCACGGTAGAGCAGCACCTTCTCTAGATAGAACTTGATAGCGCTTATGGCTTGATTGACATACGAGTGCGAGCGCTTCTGTTCGAGCAGATGGAGTGAATAGGTCTGAAGCTGGTTGTGAAGCCGTTGAGCTTGAGGTGACTGATGTGACCGATGTGACTGAGTAGGAAGCAGCTTATTCGTATAACCTATGAATCTCACAACTTGGCCGGTATACACCTTAATCGTCTTCTGACTGTATCCTCTTAGTTGCAGTTGTTCTCTCAGTCTCTTCTTGTGGACAATATCCCAAGGCATTCCATTAGGGATAATTTCTAAGCTAGGCCCAACTAGATTAGATTCGCTGACTGAAGGACCATCACTACTGTTTGATCTAGATGCCCTGCTAGAATTGGTTGGACTCTTTGGGGTTGATTCATTTGAGCCATTTGACCCACTTGAAGCTGATACATTTGAAGTTTGGAATGAGTTCGTTGGACGAATGACACCTGATGTACTTGCTGTACTTGCTGCACTTGCTGCACTTGCTGCACTTGCTGCACTTGCTGCACTTGCTGCACTTGCTGTATTACCAGCATTACCTGCTCTAGCTTCTCTACCTGAATTAATTCCTATATCCCTGCCAACAAGCAAGTAACATTCACTGGTTAACACCTCATCCCACTGAACTCTGCGGCCAGCGAATGTGACGAGTAGATGCTCAACAATCTGCATCGTGTAGGGCACGCTCCACACTAATTCAGACTGTTCCCACTTCCTTCCTGGAATTGCACGAATCTTGTCTAAGTCCTCTGTGTTGAACTTAATTAACTTGACTCCCAATGTGTCCGAGGATCGCTTGTTTATAGATATTTCCATATGCTTACTCCTTCCCATTATAGCATTCTCTTCTAATTACTGGATACTGTGAAAAAATCGTCCGAACACTCTCTGTGTCCGTGCTAATTCCAAATAAAATACGAGTATGTTCTTGGAAGGAAGGCCAAATCGCACAGGGTTCTAGGCCAGAATATGGATGCTGCCGAATAAAAAACGGGAGACCCAGCCGTCCCGTGAAGGACAGCCGAGTCTCCCGATGCTATCGGTGAAACCAATTGCTATAAAGTTAGTTGCACTTGCTGTAGCCGCAGTTGCTGCACTGCTTGCAGCCTTCGACGTTCAGCAGCGAAGCGGAGCCGCAGGATGGGCAGAGATCGCGCGAGCTAACCTCGCCGCTCTTGTACCCAGCCGAGGCTGGAGCCGCGGCAGCTGCTGGCGCAGTCAGAGCAGCCGGCGCTGCACTCGCAGGTAGCGGTGCCGAAGAGGCAGCGGCCTGCTCGCTGACGCTGTCCATGTGGATCTCGAGCGACTTCGCGACCGCGTCCGCGATCGACTCGACGCGGTTGGCGCCGAAGCCGATGGCGCCGGTGCCGCCGATGCCCTTGAGATGCTTGATCAGCAGCTTCACCTTGTTGCCATGATCGCCGTAGCGAAGGAACAAGGAGCATACGCGGCCCAGCGCTTCCGCCATGGCGAATACGTCGGAGCCGGCCTTGCCTACGTTCAGGAAGATCTCGCTCGGAATGCCGTCGAGATCGTTAATCGTAATATAAGCCATGCCGAACGGCGTATTCACCTTGTAAGTGGCGCCTCGCAGCACTTGCGGACGACGCTTGTATTCCTTATCGAACACCTGCTCTGCAGCCGGTGTAACCGCCGCGTTCAACGTGGCATTCAGCCCGCCAATTGCACCGGCATCCGCGCTCGCCGCAGTCAGAGCCGCTGAACCTGCCGCAGTGTTGCCGCCTGCAGCACTGTGGCCGCCTGCACCAGCAACGCTCGCTCCCGCTAGTCCAGCACCTCCCGCGCCAGCACTCGCTTCCACGAGTCCAGCATCCGCAGCACTAGCACTTGCTCCCACCAGCCCAGCATCCGCATCACTCGCGGCTTGCGGTCCATCAGCTGCGGCAGCAGCCGAAGCTGCAGCCCCGTCCTCTTCCTTCTTCGAGGAAGTAGACAGCACCTGCACATCGCGGCTGCCGTCGCGGTAGATCGTGACGCCCTTACAGCCCAGCTCGAAGGCAAGCTCGTAGAGGCGCTTCGTATCCTCGACGGTGAAGTCGCTCGGGCAGTTCGCTGTCTTCGAGATCGAGCTGTCTACCCAGCGCTGAATTGCCGCCTGAACACGGATATGATCTTCGGCCGAGAGGCTCATCGAAGTAACGAAGTAATCCGGCAGCTCCTGCCCCGGATGCGCATCCGTCCACTCCTGCGCGATCGGCACATACTGCTTGTCGAAGCCGAGACGGCTCTGACGGAAGTATTCGAAGGCGAAGTAAGGCTCTATGCCAGTGGATGTGCCCACCATCGTGCCCGTACTGCCTGTCGGCGCTTGGGTAATGACCGTGACGTTACGCATCCCACGCTTCTGTACCGCTTCTCCCACTTCAGGGAACTCAGCGACCATATTCTTCATGAAGCCGCTCTGCAGGAACTTCTCGGCATCGAAGGCCTGGAACGAACCTTTCTCAGCAGCAATCTCAGTCGAAGCCATATACGATTCGCGGGCGATGAAGCCGTATATCTTATCCAGGAATACGAGTGATTCCGGGCTTCCGTAGCGAATCTTAAGCTTAATCATCAGCTCTGCCAGTCCCATCGTACCCAGACCGACGCGGCGCTCGAGCTTCTGGTTCGCTTCATTCTCAGGGAAGTGGTACGGCGTCTTGTCGATGACATTGTCGAGGAAGCGCGTCGACCAGCGGGTAACCTTAGACAGCTCATCCCACGCGACATCGCCCGTCTCTTCATCATAGAACTTGGACAGGTTCATCGCAGACAGGTTGCAGACGCCCCAGCCTGGCAGTCCTTGCTCGCCGCAAGGGTTCGTACAGATAATTGGGTTGAAGTACCACGAGTTGGACATCTGATTATAGTATTCCATGAACACAACGCCAGGCTCAGCGGACTTCCAAGCCGACTCCATAATCGTATGCCATACGTCGCGCGCGCGGACGGTCTTGTAAGGAATGACCTTCTTGCCAAGCTGACGCCAGGCTTCAAGATCCCCATTCCACTGCTCGTCATACGACGGATCCTTCGTATCCGGGAACACGAGCTCCCAGTCCAGATCCTCCTTCACCGCGTGCATGAAGTCATTGCTAACGCAGACCGACAAGTTTGCATTCGTCACTTGGCCCATCGTCTGCTTGACGGTGATGAAGTCCATTACGTCCGGATGCCAGTCGTTAATCATAAGCATGAGCGCTCCGCGGCGGGAACCTCCCTGCTCAATCAGTCCAGTCGTATAGCTGAACAGTCCGCCCCAGGATACGGCACCGCTGGATGAACCATTGACGCCGGCTACGATTGAACGACGAGGACGAAGGGACGACAGGTTAATGCCTACGCCGCCGCCGCGCGCCATAATCTCTGTCATCTCGGACAGCGTCTCCATGATGCCGCCGCGGCTGTCCTTCGGTGACGGAATGACGTAGCAGTTGAACAGCGTTAACTCTTCGCTCGCTCCCGCTCCTGCTGCAATTCTACCGCCAGGCACAAGCTTCCAGTCTTCTAAAATATAACGGAACCGCTCGCTCCACGTTTTCTGCTTCTCTTCGGTATCCTCGACAGAAGCCATCGCGCCAGCTAGGCGGTCCCACATTTCTTCCGGTGTTTTCTCAATCGTTAAGGTTAGCTTCTCAACCGATGACTTGACCGTATCTCCACTGCGCAGCCGCACCGTTACTTCACTGCCGCTCCGCTCGATTACTTCGCCGACTTCCTTAGCCGGGAACTTCGGGTCATCCTTCGTTAAGACCAGGACGACGTCTCCTACCTTCGTCTCTCCTGAATCGGCATTCTTCCAAGCATACCGGTCCAAAAATATTTTCTCGCTTAACCCTTCAAGCTTGCTTCCCCGTGTCGTCTCCAACTTCGTGACAACCTCCCTCTCCGATGCACCGCTATCCATATGTCGTTAGTTGCTTCATCTATTGTATGATATTGGTACAATATATTGTGTGCGTTTCTCATTATACTATACTACATATGGGGCCACATCTATGGATTTCGGGGAATTTGTCGATTCTGCCTGCTTACTCCTCTTCTATCTCTCTCTTGCTTGTCCTACCTCTTTTTTTAACCCTTTCTTATAAAAGCTTATGAAAAGGCAATACTACTCCTATCTAACTGGGCTGTGAGAGAGGAGCTGCAACGACACATGTCTTCATCTATGAATTCCCCTGCAAGCGCTGGACAACCAGGTGCGGCGGGACGCAAGCTGCATCCGCTCGTTGATCTGCAGTTCGACCATGCCTGGTTCGAGGAGCTGCAGAGCCGTGCCGCCAAGAACGGTCCATGGGATGACTGGACGTTATATCAGCTCGCGGTTGAAGCGGAGCAAGCGAAGCGGATTGAGAGCTTCGATCAGCTGCTCTGCATGCGCAGCCTCCCATCCTTCGAGCCGATGGAGCATCAGATCTCTACGGCCCGCAAGGTTGTCCATGAGATGGGCGGACGTGCCATCCTCGCGGATGAGGTAGGGCTTGGCAAGACGATTGAAGCCGGGCTCGTGCTGAAGGAGTACATGGTCCGCGGGCTCGTGCGCAAGGCGCTCATCCTCGTTCCCGCTTCTCTCGTGCTGCAATGGGTCCGCGAGTTGAATCAGAAGTTCGGGATTGCCGCCGTCGCGCAGAAGAAGGAGCATACCTGGCAGTACGATGTCGTTGTTGCCTCGATGGATACGGCCAAGCGCGACCCGCATCGGGAGCTGCTGCTGAACATGGATTATGACCTGATCATCATTGACGAGGCGCATAAGCTGAAGAACAAGAAGACGACCAACTACCAATTCGTCCTTCAGCTTCGCAAGAAGTACTGCCTCCTCCTCACCGCGACGCCGATTCAGAACAATCTCGATGAGCTGTTCAACCTCATCACGCTGCTGAAGCCGGGCCAGCTTGGCGGCCAGAGCGACTTCGCGGCCAACTTCGTCGTGGACAAGCGACAGCCGAAGAACGAGGATCAGCTGCATGAAGCGCTGTCCGGCGTCATGATCCGCAACCGCCGCGGAGATGGCGGCATCCACTTCACGAAGCGGTTCGTGAAGAACATTCCGCTCATCCTCTCCGAGGATGAGAAGGCGCTGTACGACGCCGTCACCCGGTTCGTGAAGGAGCGGTATGACGAGAGCGGCGGCGACCTGTCGAGCGCGCTCTCCCTCGTCACGCTCCAGCGGGAGGTGTGCTCGTCACGGGACGCAGTGTTCCTCACGCTCGTGAATATGTTCAAGAAGACGCCGGAGGATTCGCCGATGCGGCCGAAGATCTGGGAGCTGGTCGAATACATCCGGGGGATCAAGTCCAACACGAAGGCTGAGAAGGCGATGGAGCTTGTCAAGGGGATGGATGATAAGGTTATTATTTTCACCGAGTATCGGGCCACTCAGGAATATCTGCTGAACTTCTTCCGCACGAATAATATGATAGCGGTGCCGTATCGGGGCGGGATGAATCGGGGCAAGAAGGATTGGATGATGGATCTGTTCCGTGGGCGCGCTCAGGTGCTCATAGCGACAGAGGCTGGCGGCGAGGGCATTAACCTTCAATTCTGCCACCATATGATCAACTTCGACCTGCCGTGGAATCCGATGCGCGTGGAGCAGCGAATTGGCCGCGTACACCGGCTCGGACAGACCGAGGATGTGCGAATCTATAATCTATGCACGCTGGGAACGATAGAGGAGCACATCGTCTCGCTGCTGCATGAGAAGATTAATCTGTTCGAGCTGGTCATCGGGGAGCTGGACAACATCCTCGAGCGGTTCGAGCAAGGGGATGGAACGCTGGAGCAGCGTCTGGCGCGGATGCTGCTGGAGTCAGAATCGAACTCGGAGCTTCGTCATGGGATTGACCATCTCGGCTCTTCCCTGAACCGCATTCGTGAGGAAGTGAAGAGCGAGCTCCCTCTGGAGCCTGCGGCTGACGCGCCGTTCCGCTCAACCTTGAACAACCTGGGCCAGACGGTGGAGGTGCGTCCGTGAACGAGAAGCTGATTCATAAGTTCGTGCATCGCTACCTCGAAGCGACTGGGTGCACGATCGTAGAGAAGTCGCCTGCGCACTTCACGGTGAAGCTGTCTCCGCAGGCGGATCGGCAGCTGACGAACCGTCCCTACTATTGGAGCTTCGTGGATCGCACAGGAGCTGAGCCGGAGACGATGTCGTATCTGCTAGTCATCGACAAGGATAAGTATGATGCCGCGATGGAAGAGCCGGCGAAGGAGGAGCCCCCAGCTGATGCTCAGGAAGCAGCTGCACAGTCCATCATCGGCCGAAGCCTGGGGTATGTCCATGGTTCGCTGAACACCGTCCGTCGCATTCCGCGAGAGGATCTGCACTTCGGCTCACGCAAGCTGGAGCAGCTGTTCGACTCCTCGAGAGAAGGCGGCAGCTATGTGTACTTGTTCCAAGAGCCGGATCGCCGGGCAGCTAGTCCTCTCAGCTCGGTTCCCTATACCGCATGGCTCGGTGTCAATATGAAGGTGGAGTTCGCCTGTGACCGCAAGCGCGAGGAGATTCACAGCTTCGGCGTCTCGCTGGCTACCGGACACTGCGTGGAAGGGTTCCACGAGCAGCTGCTCGGGCTGAAGCTCACGCCTAGACTGCCTGCGAACGTTCATCTGACGAAGAATGGCATCTCCTATAGCAAGGCGCTGGCTATTATGGAAGGACTGCTGGAGAAGAAGCTGAAGACGTACGATTACAGCTGGGCCGCCGACGCAGCCGCCCGCCTTCAGGAAGAGCTGGAGCGTGTCGAAGGGTACTTCGAGCCGCTGCTTGCATCCGCCCTGGAGGAGAATCGAGAACCGATTCAGGAGCAATATACGCAGAGATTGGCAGAGATTAAGTGGCAGTATGAGCCAAGGGTGACGGCTTCCACCATTAATTGCGGGATTTTTCACCTGGCAGGTATTGATTAGGCTAGAAGCTGACGGATTATGCCCTAATGGGCCAAAAAAAGGCACACATTCCCCATCGAGCTCCCGACAGCAAGCAACAGCCTTCGGCGGGCTTGTCCTCTACAATAGGGGTAACTCTAATTCGGTCTCAAGAAGGAAGGACGATTACGATGCGCATCCGGCTCCCCCTCTCTATCCTCCTGCTCCTTACCCTGCTCGTAAGCGGCTCTGGCCTCACGGCTGTCTCTGCAACCTCTGCTAACATGGCGGTTGCAGCTGTAGGAGCAGCTCCCCCTAAGACAAGCCTCCTGCAGCAGCATGTAGAACGATGGATCGGTCAGCTGTCGAAGAACGATGCGTTCCACGCTTGGCGCGGTGCAGGCTATGAGACGTCCCCGCTCGGACCAGGCACACATAGCTGGCTCGTCCTGGTGAAGCAGAAGAAGGTGACGGTCGGGTATCTCGTCGTGCAAGCATTGGATGATGGTGGATTGTCTCTTGGTGAATATGGCCTCGGCAGCCACCCTCTCTACGATGCGATTGTGCTGAGAGGAGCCATAGAGCGTCTCGAGCTGGAGCGGGCGCCGCTCTCCGCGGTTCGGGAATATGTCCATCCGCTGCTGGCGGTATGGAAGGTGAAGACGGACTCGGATTCCTTCGAGTATGCGGATGCAGCGAGCGGGGAGTGGCTCCCTCTCGGTGAGGAGCTGTGGAAGGAGACGAGGCTCGCGGAAGCTAACGTCCTTGGGGACGGATTGAGGAGCTTGACAGCAGCGCTTACAACAATGCGGACGAATGAGCCCTTCGATGTGTACGACAGGATGCCATGGCTCACGGCCTCTCCTCTATCTCTGTCTATGGATGCTGAAGGCTCAGGTCGGTCCGCTGGACGAGGTGCTGGAGGTGGTGCTGGAGGTGAAGCAGGAGGTCAAGCGGAAGTAAGCTTCACATTGCCTGCCCTGCTCGACAGCGATGAACAGATCAGGTACGCTGCCGAGCGTTATGAGGGGACTGCCTTATTCGTCTGGTCCGTCATCGGCTACCATGGGTGGAACGAAGGGACTGTCTATGCCGCGCTGCAATCCAGCGGTGAGGAAGACCATGTGCGTTATATCCCCCTTACTCTGCTCGCTCGGCTAGGATCGTTCTATCGTTGACGGCTTGTCTGCTTCTTCCACCACATCATAACGCCAACCGGCCCCCAGCCGAACCAGCGTGTCAGCCAAGGTTCTCTTGTGACCTTTGCAGATGCTCTGGTTTTTTCTCGTTCTTCACGCGGGGTCTCGATGTAGGTGACGACTCTCTGCGTCATATACTTGATCAGTTCATCGCTCTTAACAACGGCCATATCGGTATGCCTCCTTATCAAGATTGTTATCTTAAGCTTGCCCGCATGCTTCAATGGTCATACGTGTATGACATTTCCTCTGTTGAGCCACGCTATGAACAAGGAACTCTAGATTAACGAACCCGACGGTTAGAGGAGAGAGATGAATGTCTAAGAAGTGGATGATTAGATATGCGGTTACGACGGGGCTGACCGCATCCTTGCTGCTAGGCAGCATGCCCTTGCCGGCTGCTCCCTCTGCGAAGACTGTCTCCGCCACACCGCAGACCCGCGCCTTCATTCCGGATGAAGCTTATCCTGCGCATCATTGGACAACACCATCTGTCTCTGTGCTCATTGATGCCGGCCATGGCGGAATTGACGGCGGAGCGTTCCATGAGGATGTCCTGGAGAAACATATTAATCTAGCCATCGCACGCAAGCTCTATCTGCTGCTTCGCAGTCAGGGAGTGAACGCCGTCCTTAACCGGACGGGCGATTATGCGCTCAGCGACGACAATGGGTGGCATAACTCGCGTTCACGTCATCAGCGTGACCTGTCACAGCGTACGGAGCTTACGGGAGAGATTCATACTGAGATGCTCCTCAGCCTGCATGTGAACTGGTCTAGGAGCCCTGCCGTGCGCGGACCGCTTGTCCTCCATCAGGACAATGGCGAGAGCGCCCTGCTTGCCTACTGCATTCAGGATGCGCTGAATGTGCAGCAGAACAAGGCCTACCTCCCTAGGAGAGGCAAGCCGTTCTATCTGCTGAACCGGGTGAAGCAGCCGGCCGTCATCGTCGAGATGGGGTTCATCTCGAATGCCGAGGATCGGGCCATGCTGACGAACGTACATCAACAGACTGTCATTGCCTCGGCCATCGCCTCAGGGGTGAGGCATTATAAGCTGCTCGCTCATTAAGTAATTGACTAAGCTCGATGTCTTAACGAATTCAGCGCTGGATCTAAGCTGTGGAATGGACTGCTGCAGCACAGACGCGGTTATCCGTCCAGGGGGCCCTACATGCCCGATAACGATACAGCTGTCATCCTGCTCGATACACTTGCGCAGCATGCCGATCTGACCGGATATATGCTCGGCTGTGTATACATCATCGAGGAATACATCATTCGAGAGCAGCGGGACATCCAGCTCCTTCGCTACCTTCGGTACGACGGTCTTGTACGTCGTCCGGCTGTCCAGGAAGAACAGGCCATGCTCCCTGCAGACGGTCAGGACGATACGCATGATTCTCTCGTCAGCTGTAATCTTAGAGCCCATGTGATTGTTCATGCCGATGGCGTGCGGGACGTCCTTAATGGCGTCCTCTACCCGCTTGCGAATCTCGCTATCGCTTAGATCCGAGGTCAAGGCGCCGGGACCGAGCCAACGCTTCAGCCCGCGGTTAGGCTCCATCGGCATATGGATGATGACATCATTGCCCAGCTTGTAGGCTGCCTCTGCATCCTGCTTCGTCGTCGGCATGAAGGGCATGACCGCCGCTGTGAAGCGAACGGGAAGCTTCAGCATCTCCTCCGTCCCCATCATTCCGTTGCCGAAGTCATCGATGACGATAGCGACTTGATGGAGAGATTGCTTGGCATGCTCGGGGGCCTTGTATATGCCGCCCTTGGGGGCAGGGGCAGGAACTGGGGCCGCGTATGCTCCTCCTGGATTAGCCGCCTGCGTGGATGCCAAGGTTGATGGCAGCTTAGATGCCGGCTCAGCTTGCGCTTGCGGGGCCGAGAGGCCAACAAGCATGACTGCTAAGAGCAGTGTATGGAGCCGGCATTGGCTGGCGCTTCGCCAGATGGAGCGGACCGTGCAGCTGCGGCGGGCCTCCAAGCGACGGCCCTCCACGCAGCTGCCCCAGAGTGCTGAGAGGGGCTGGCGCAGGGCGCTCTGCCAGATGATGCGAATAATCCGGTAACGACTCCTTGTACGGTTGACTCGTCTAATCGTTGTCATAAGTTGTTACACCTCCACATGTTGTCATTGTGTGTGGAGAGGAGGTAATTTATCCACGAAGAGGCCAAAAAATAAAGAGAGTCTCCCACGTGCTGCTGCACGTAAGAGCTCTCTCTTAGTCCTCTATGAATGTTACTTGTCCGTCCTGCAAGGACGCGATCCGGGCAAGTGATTCCACCCGGTAACCAAGCTCGAGCAGCTTATCTCTGCCCGGCTGGAAAGACTTCTCGATCACAATGGCAATGCCGACGACGGAAGCGCCTGCTTGCTCGACAATTCTAGCCATGCCAAGCGCTGCCTCGCCGTTCGCGAGGAAGTCGTCAACGATGAGCACGCGATCCTGTTCACTCAGGAACTTGCGCGACACTGTAACCTCACTCTCCTCCTGCTTCGTGAAGGAATAGACCCGCTCCGTGTACAGATCATCCCGCATCGTAAGCGACTTGCGCTTGCGAGCGAACAGGAGCGGCACCCCAAGCTGCATCGCTGCCATGACGCCCGGTGCAATACCGGATGACTCAATGGTGAGCACCTTGGTCACCCCGCTCTCAGCGAAGAGAGACTTCAGCGTCGTGCCAATGTCCCACATCAACTGGGGATCAATCTGATGATTCAGGAACGTATCCACCTTCAATACTCCGTCGCTCAGGACAGTGCCTTCTTGCTTAATCTTCTGAATGAGACGCTCCACGTTCTACTCTCCTATCCTATCTTATCTTATCCCCTATCCCTAGTCGAAAAGATCGCCGAACACATCGAGTACGGTCTTCTTCTTCTTATAAGGATAGCCATGCTTGCCGTGCCCGTACTGGCCTTGACCATAGCCGTAACCGCCTTGTCCGCTATTCCCGTAGCCGGGAGCTGGCGCAGAGCCATACCCTTGCGTTGATCCAGATCCAGTGCCGTAGCCTTGCTGTCCTGCACCGTAACCTCCCGGCTGCGGAGCCGGAGGCTGTCCGTACCCGGGTGTCTGATTGCCGTATCCAGGAGCGGGTGTACCATAACCAGGCGCTGGCTGTGCTGGCGGATAGGCAGGTGCGGCAGGTGCGGCCGTTCCCGGCGCTCCACTGGCTGGGATGCTTCCCAGCTGCTGCTCCAGTCGCTGAAGCTCGCCTTGCATCTCATGTACACCCTTCATGAGCTTGTCCAGCTCTCCCCGGTCGAGCCATACTCCCTTGCAATCCGGACAGACATCGATGAGCACGCCATCCTTCTCTACTTCGCGCATGCGGACTTCTTCACAGATTGGACATTTCATGACGTACCCACTCCTCGTCGCTATTCGATATAACTTCCTCGCGGGTCAGTCGCCGCTTCCATATGATGCGCTCGGCTGACCTTCACCACTCGCTTGTTCATACGCCGTATCGCGACATGCTTCTCATCCCATGCCACGACGATTCCCATCACATCATTAAGCTCTATCGCATCTCTCACGATGCGTACTCGCTCGCCGCTCTGGCGGTAATGCTCGAGCTGCTCGTCCTGTATCATTCCCTTACCTTCTTCCGCATCCTATGTACCCTGCCATGTAACTGAAGTACAGAGAGGACCTCAATGAGGAGCTGCTGCATCCACCCTGAGGTCCTCTATGATTCGAGTTAGCTTACATGTTCCTTGCTGTCATTCGTCTCGTACCAGTCATCCAGCACACGTGAAGACATAACACGCTTGCCAATATAGTCGACTTGCCGCTCTGTGAATTGTTCCTTCCAGCTCATCTCCAGCTCTTCGCACAGCTTCACGATCGTAAGCAGCTCAGACCACGCGACATATCGTTTGTACCAGAAGAATTGCGGGTGTTCAATCATATAAGGATAGAGATCATCGAATTCCGTATGCTTGCAATCGAGCGCACGCTCGAAGTGAACTTTGGCATCCTGCAGCTTCGTGTTCATAAATTCAGCAGACATGTTCCCCATAATTGTTGTACCTCCCCTTCTTCGCTTAAGCCTAGTATAAGTCATATATTCGCTCTGGAACAGTAGCAAAGTGCTGGAATCTAGTCCTCGAAGGAGATAATCCCATCGTCCAGAGAAGAGATTCTCACGAGTGATTCCACTCGAATGCCTTGCTCCCGAAGCGTCCTGGCTCCCGCCTGGAACGACTTCTCTACCACAATGCCGAGACCTGCCAAGTGAGCGCCAGAGCGCTCTATGATCTTGATGAGGCCGCGCGCAGCATCTCCGTTAGCAATAATATCATCAATGAACAATACCCGATCCTGCTTCGTTAGAAACTGCTTCGACACCATAATATCAGTCACAATGCCCTTGGTGAAGGACGGTACTCGCTCGCAGTAAGCGTCCGGGTCAGCTATTAACGTCTTCTTGCGCCTTGCAAAAACAAGCGGAACGCCCAGCACCGAAGCGGTAGCGAAGGCAGCCGGAATACCGGACGATTCCACAGTAATGACCTTCGTAATCTCTTGCTCTGCGTAACGCTTCGCGAACTCCTTGCCCATCTCCATCGTCAGCAGAGGATCGACCTGGTGATTGATCAGTGCATCCAGCTTCAGCACGTCGCTAGACAGCACTGAGCCTTCCTGTAATATGCGTTGTTTTAGACTATCCATTGTTCGATGTCCCCTCCACCTGAATCCTTTTGGTTAACGTACCATAGGTTAGGAGCGCTGTGCAACCCATATGGAAATAAAGTCATGCTTGTCTGCACCTGGGCATAGGTTGGTAGTACGAGGATGAACGGAGGACAAGCCAATGTGGAGAAGAAGCTTAACGGTGCTGCAGGTGGCCGCTACTTATATGGGTACGATTGTCGGAGCGGGGTTTGCTACGGGACAGGAGATTTTGCAGTTTTTCACAAGGTATGGGTACTGGGGTGTAGGGACGATAATGCTGTCGACGGGCTTGTTCATCTGGCTCGGTTCGAAAATGATGCTCATCGCCAGCGACATTCGCGCGAAGTCCTATGAGGACTTGAACAAGGTGCTGTTCGGTGATCGATACGGGCGGTGGGTGAGCCACTTCATGCTTATTATTCTGATGGGTGTGACCGCCGTCATGCTGGCAGGAGCCGGCGCGATCTTCTATGAGAATTGGAATATCTCCTATCAGACCGGGCTGCTCATTACCGTTGCCGCCTGCTTCCTGCTGCTTCGCAAAGGGATGAGCTCCATCCTCGCTGTCAACTCCATCGTCGTCCCGCTCATGCTCCTATTCACCGTGTTCATTATGGCCGATACGTTCTCAACGCCGGAAGCAGACCGCTTCCTCACTATGCCGACCGACTACTCCCCTTGGGAAGCATGGACCGCACCCTTCCTGTACGCCGCGTTCAATCTGTCTATGGCCCAAGCTGTCCTCGTGCCGCTGGGTGCTTCGATTCGGGACCGCAAGGCTATTAAGATTGGGGCATGGATTGGCGGCATCGGAATCGGATTCATGCTGCTCGTCGGACATATTGCGCTATCGGTTCATATGCCCGGCGTACAGCAATATGCGATTCCGATGGGCGGGATTGCGAGGCAGCTAGGCAACAGTGTGCAGTGGATCTATATTATTCTCATCTTCGCAGAGATCTTCACGACTCTCATCGCTGACATCTATGGCCTCACCCTCCAGCTGGAGGAGCGGCTGAAGTGGTCGAGAAGCCTCATTACATTCGTCATCCTGGCTATCTGCTATATGGCGAGTCAGATCGGCTTCGGCACGCTGCTCTCCACTCTCTACCCAATGTTCGGCCTCATCAGCCTCGGATGGTTCATCCTAATGGCCCGCAAGCGGGTCATGCGAGGGTAGGGTTGGGAGGCTGCTCTCCACCCTCTACCCGCTGTTCGGCCTCATCAGCCTAGGCTGGTTCATCCTGATGGCCTGCAAGCGGGTCATGCAAGGGTAGGGTTGGGAGGGCGCTCTCCACCCCTACCCGCTGTTCAGCCTCATCAGCTTCGGCTGGTTCATCCTGATGGCCCGTAAGCGGGTCATGCGAGGGTAGAGCTGGGAGCGCGGAGTTGGAGGGAATAGCTTGAGAGGGGTGCTATACGCTCACAATGTCCACTCCGATGCGGGTACAGCAGTATCCATTGCATGCACTCTCCTCGCACGGACAAGCAGATATGCCGATGATGAGATCCTGTTCGGCCCGCAGCTCGACGTAATCGCCAGCCTTCGACAACGGCACTTCCACTGTTATCTTGCCAGCTTCATCTGCCTTCACATTCATGAATATTCCCAGCGGATAATGCTGATTCGGAGGCTCGATCCCGAACGCCTTCAGCTCACGGTTCAGCGTCTCATAGCAGCTTGGATGGTTGCTCCGGCCATAGAGCAGCTCGTACATCTCAGAGCGGCAAGCCGCATTCGTGAAGTCATGCCTGCCTACTTGATCCTTAATCAGCCGAAGCATCGGCCTATAAGCCGTAGAGTAGAGCAAGTCATCAGGCTCAGGCTGGGTCTTGCGGATGACATCCATCGTGACCGCAGGGTCAAGACGCTCGAACAGATCATGTGCCATGTAGGCGACGAAGTCTGCCACCTGCTGCCCATCTAGATCTGTAATCCTCACAACCTCACCCTTATTAAGTCGCAGTGCGACCCCTTGCCTTGCTTCCACCACCCAGTGTCTCTCCTCCATACACAATGCCTCCTTCAATCTAAGTTCATCCTTATAAAGTTCATCCTTATAAGATGGCTTAGGAAGGCAGCATTATACAGTTAGCTCACTAACCAACCCCATCTAGTTGCTGCAGCATCTAGTTCCTGCAGCATCACATTGTGATGCTATAGCTCTCAACTAACCCCATCTTGCTACTGCAGCATCGCATTGTGATGCTATAGCTCTCCACTAACCCCATCTTGCTGCTGGAGCATCGCATTGTGATGCTATAGCTCTCAACTAACCCCGTCTTGCTGCTGCAGCATCACATTGTGATGCTATAGCTCTCAACTAACCCCATCTTGCTGCTGCAGCATCGCATTGTGATGCTATAGCTCTGAACTAACCCCATCTTGCTGCTGCAGCATCGCATTGTGATGCTATAGCTCTCCACTAACCCCATCTTGCTGCTGCAGCATCGCATTGTGATGCTATAGCTATCAACTAACCCCATCTTGCTGCTGCAGCATCGCATTGTGATGCTATAGCTCTCAACTAACCACATCTTGCTACTGCAGCATCGCATTGTGGTGCTACGGCTATCAACCAACTCCGTCTGTAAGGGGCGTGAGACCCTTGTAGACGGGATTTAGCTAGTTGGAGGTGTGTGTAAGGGTCGTGATGGACCCTTATAGAGTGAAGTTAGGTGGTTGGAGGTGTCTGTAAGGGTCTTGAGGAGCCTTGCAGAAGGGATTTAGCTAGTTGGAGGTGTGTGTAAGGGTTGTGAGGACCCTTGCAGGAGGGGGTTAGGTAGTTGCTGGAGTCTGCAAGGGTCCTCAGGACCCTTACAGATGCGATTTAAGTAGTTGGAGGTGTCTGGAGCCATCTCCCTATTGTTGCTGCAGCATCACATTGTGGTGCTATGGTATATGGGTTAACTCAACGTGTGTGTGATGGCGTTCGGATTCCGTGCTAAGATCGTATCCCGGACATGAGTATGGCAAGTCAGCACAATCACTTGGCGATGAGCGGACAGCTCGGCTAACACTGACGAAGCGGCATCCAATCGATCCTGATCGAAGTTGACGAAGAGATCGTCCATCAGCATTGGCAGCGATACATCCGGAGAAGCTTCATGAGCTAGTGCAAGCCGCATGGCTAGGTACACTTGCTCGGCTGTCCCCCTGCTAAGCATGAAGTGGTCTACCATTCGACCTTGGGCATTCTCGAGCTGAATCGTGGATTCACCCGGTGTAGCAGCTACACGCACATAGTTCCCTTGTGTGAAAATCTGAATGTAGCGGGAAGCCTCGCGAAGAACCGCAGGCTGGCGTTCCTCCTCGTAGATTCGCTTGGTCGCAGCAAGGAGCGCAGCCGTCGTAGAGAGCAGGGCATAGCGATCCGCTTGCTTGTCCAGCTTCGTCATTAGCATCTCACGCTGCTCCTGAAGTCTTCGCTGCTCCTCCTCCTGGAGCAAGTGATCCAATGATTGGCGGGTCCGTCCCCGCTTATCCAGCTGACTTATCAGCTCTCCTTCGTACACTTGCAGCTCCTGCATCGTGTCACGGCTGAGCCGCTCCAGCTCTTCCCCGTCATGCGCTTCAAGCAGTTCGAGCAGTCGGCCTCTTCGCTCCTCCGGCATTCCCGCGAACATCTCAAGCGACAGCTTCGCATAGTGTTGATCAAGCTCGTGGAGAGCCGCGCGATCTGCCAGCGCGGCGATGAACTCGGGCTCGGAAGCGAGTCCCGCCTCGCGGATGAGCTCCGCCATCTCCGCCTGAACGGCTGTCAGGCGGAGATCTTGATCTTGAACGGCCAGCCGCAGCTCGGCAAGCCGTTCATCGATTCGGTGAGCCTCGGCCTGCAGCGCGGCCTGGCTCCTCGTCTCCGCTTGCAGCAGGCGAAGCGCAAGCGCGGGGTCTGCAGCCAGCTGGCGGCCGGCCTCGGCGCTGGCTGTGCATAGGGCTGCAGCTTGCTCGCGGAACGCAGTAAGCTGTATGTCGGCGGCGCGCTTCCTCGCGGCAAGCCGGTCGGCGCGCTGGAGATGCTGGAGCGCCTGCTCCGCGAGGTCGAACACCTCGAGGGCAGCATCCGGAGACAGCTGCTCCGGCAGCTCTCTTGCAGCAAGCCAGCTCCGCCATTGCTGCGCGGCTGCTTCACGGCTGTGCTGGGCGGCTGCATAGAACTCCCTGCGTTCAGCCAGCTGCTCCCGAATGCGGGCAAGGCTGCGGGATAGCTGCTCGCGAGACGCGCTGTCATTCTCCCTGCGCAGCAGCTCCTCCAGCTGCCCTTCGACGGCAGCTTGCAGCTCGCTGCGAACTTGGGCTGCAGCTCGTGAGTGCTCATCAAGCTCAGCAGCTCCACTCGGCATGCTAAGCAGAGCTGCTGCTGCTTCTCCAGGCTCTCGAACGAGAGCATGCAGCGCTCGCTCTACACGCTGCCCCCTCTCGCGCAGCCTGGCACTGCCGCCAGCAGCAGCGGACAGCGTGCCTGCGGCAGCGGTCAACCCGCCTCCACCGCCAGCTCTGCGAGAGCGATCGCTGCCATGCGGCTTCGCCCTCGCTCTCGCAGCGGCCAGCACCCCCAGCGCCAGCGCAGCCGCGGTAATGACCGCTGCGCCGGCGCCCAAGACCGGGCTCCCCCCGCCAGCTCCGCCGCGCGAGGCCGCGCCCAGCGCGAGCGCGGCTCCGCCCGCCGCTGCGGCTGCCGCCCACAGCGGCGCCGCTCCGCCGCGCGCGACCCTTCCGCGGCTCCCCCCCGCTTCAGGCTCCGCTCGCACCCGCTCGAGCTCCCACTCGCGGAGCGCCGCGTCGAACGCGTTCCACGCGCTCTTCAGTGCCTCACGAGTCTGAGGCACGAACCCCATCTGGCGAACAGACGCATGTTCGCCATGCGCAGTCAAGCCCTGCAGGGCATAGACCGCTTCCTGCTCCTGCGCAGAGAGGGCACGCAGCTCTGCCGCTATTCGCTCCTCTGCCTTCGCAGCTTCCATGGCCGCTTGCCTCGCCTCGCGGACATACTCACGATCCGCAACTCCTGCGCGGAACGCCCGAAGCTGGTCCTCGCTCCAATCATCCGAGATTAGCTGAAGCAATCGTCCGACCGCCTCAATCTCCCGAATCCGGTCGCTGTTCATATCTCGGCTGTCCTGCTCCAGCTGTCTCATACTCTCCGCGGACAGCATCAAGCTCTCCACTTCATCGGCACTCTCCAGCAAGGCATCATTCAGCATCATTCCGGACCGCTTCTGCTGAAGCAGCTGAAGCTCTCGACCCAGCTCCTCCAGCCTCTCGCGTCTGCGCTGACGCTCCTCGAACAGTGTCGACCAAGAGCTTCGTCCTTCCATCGACACCCCATCCGAGTATGCGAGAGTCTCTCTCCTCTGCGCCAGCTCCAGCTGCTTAAGCCACAAGTCACGTATACGTCCTGCCTTGACGAGCTCAGCCGACTGTTGCTGCAGACGCGGCACCTCAATCTCAAGCTCGCCTATTCGGGCATCCAGCGCTTGCAGCTGTGACTGAAGCTGGTTATACACGTCAATTCCACTAATCTGCCTGCGCAGTGCTTGATCCGTCTCCTCCAGCTGCTTCAGCAGCTGATTCATCGATTGATTGCTGCCACGTGGCTTGAACAGCACATCCATCTCTTGACTAAGCTTCTTCTGAGCCTCCGCAATCGCTTGTCCGCCTTCCCATCCGGCGTTATACAGCTGCTTGCCGAGCTCCTCTCCTGTAATCGCTCCAATCTCCTGCAGTTCCGTCAGTGTTATGGCGAACAGCTGGCGGTACACTCTCTCTGATATGCCGCCGAGGAATCTTCGCTCCCAATCCGTCTGACTAAGCGTGAATCCTGTATCTTCTACGCTGTCCAGCGTCCGAATGAGCAGCTTCCCGCTGGCAGCAGCATAACGCTCCAGCCGGTAACGGCTCCCGTCCTGTCCACGGAATAAGAGCACTCCGCCATGATTGCCGCCATGTATAGGCTCCTGTCGCTCTGCGAGCTGATTCCTCCTGGCGAACCCGAACAGCATCGTTCGCACGAAGGAGAACATCGTGCTCTTCCCTGCTTCATTCGGACCATACAGCACGACAAGCGGCGCATCCAGGTTACAACGCATCTTGTTCAGCTTACCGAATCCATCCACTTGGGCCTCTATGAGCCTCATCTGCCTTCACCGCCCAATTCTCACGTATCGCTCTCCAGCCCGAAGGCCTCTTCTTCCTTCCAAGCTTCCTCTGCAAGCAGAAGAAGCTTTGCTTGCTTACTTGCTTGCTTACCTTGCTTTGCTTGCTTACCTCGTCTCGACTTGCCTCTGCTTACCTCTGCCTGCCTTGCTTACCTCGACTTGCCTCTGCTTACCTCTGCCTGCCTTTGATTGCCTCTACTTGCTTCTGCCACTCCAGCTATCTCTCTCCATCTCTAAGTCTCAATCTTACCTGCATTCGCTTCTACTGCAAGCAGGTGAATGGCGAGCTCGCTTGCCTTCCTTAGCCGCTCCTGCGGATGCTTATCCCACTTGCTGCGCAGCAGACGGCCAAGCCTCGCATGTCCAGTCAGAGGCGCGACAGCTTCGTCTGTCAGCGCACGGAGCCGTCCTTCATCCGCTTCCATACGTGCTGCCAAGCGAAGCATCTCACCGATGAAGCTGTCTTCCTCCTCCAGCAGTTGCCGAGAGTACTCAGGTGCAGTCGCAGCTTCCAAGTGATACACCCATCCGGCTTCAGGCTGTTCCAAGCACAACTCCTGCAGCTGCTCGAGCAGCACACTCACGGTCACCGCGCTCATTAGCTCATGATGCAGCCTGCCCGTGCCAGTGAGCACGAACCTTAGCATGACCGTTGACTCGCCCGCCTTGTCCAGCTCCTGCAGCAGCACCTCCTGCAGACGATTGGCCAGTTCATGCTCGGTATGCAATCCCCCAATCGGGACTTCGATATCCGACCATAACACCTCATGCAGCTCACAGAACGTCATGACGAGCTCACCCGTCTCACGAACCTCATTCACATAGCATCCCTTCGCACCTTGCTCGCGGGAATGCCGGCCTTGTGTATTGCCTGGGTACACAACATGAGGATATGTATGTAGAACCGCTCTCTTGTGGATATGACCCAGTGCCCAGTAGTCATATCCCTTGGAGATGAGTTCAGTCAAGGAGCAAGGCGCATAAGGATCATGCTCTGCATCACCGTTCACATTGCCGTGCAGCATAGCGATGTGGAATGGAGCTCCTGCCGCCTTCACATACCCTGCCGCTAGATTATCAGTCACATGACGAGTCCCGTAGGACATCCCATATACAAAAGCAGCCAGCTCACCGTCTCTGCGGTAAGCCGGCTCATAGGTCATTCGATCCGACCCGAATATCGTGACATTGCTCGGCAGTCTCAGACTCGCTCTTGCACCGCTCAGAGGATCATGGTTACCGTGAATAACGAACACTTGTATGCCATGCTCACTCAGCTTCTCCCACTCTCGGACGAGCGCCAGCTGCGCCTTAAGCGAACGGTCCGCCTCATCGAACAGATCGCCGGCGATGACCATGAAGTCAACCTTCTCCCGGATCGCGGTGTCGGTCAGACTCCGAAGCGCCCCGAAGGTAGACTGCCTCAGACGGTCTTGAATCCCTTCAGGCATCTGAGACAGCCCTCTGAAGGGACTGTGCAGATGCAGGTCTGCCGCATGAATGAACCGGAAGGGGACCGCCATCAGCCTTCCACTTCCTTCAGCGACTGATAGACCTTCTTAAGCTCAGAGATGACGCGGGTAAGTGAGTACACCTTCTTCGCCTTGTCCCACCCTGATCGAGCCAGCTGGTAGCGGTATGTCGGGTCGGTAACGACCTTCTCCAGCGCGTCAGAGAGGGCAATCGGATCCTCAGGAGGAACGAGCAGTCCGTTCACCCCATCCTGAATCTGCTCCGCAATCCCGCCGACATTCGTCCCGACGAGGGCGAGCCAGCACAGCGCTGCCTCAGCGAATACGGAGCCGAACGCCTCCGCTCTCGACGGAAGGACGAAGATATCGAAGAAGGGCATGAATTCCTCAGGATGAAGCATATAGCCGTAAAAAATAATATCATCATATAAGTTCAATTCGACAGCCAGCTCTTCGAGTTCCTTGCGAATCGGCCCGTCCCCGATAATATGAAGCACGAATGGATGGCCTCGCCGCTTCAGCTCCGCACAGGCGTGCAGCAGAATATCTAGCCCCTTAGCAGGTACGAGCCGGCATACGGTTATGAGCTGAGGTACCGCATTCTCGTGGGCGCTTGGCTTGAACCGCTTCTCATCGAAGCCGTTCGGAATAACCTTCACCTCATCAGGGTGCTTTAGATATGGCGCCATATATTGACGGAAGGATTCAGATACCGTTAGCAATCTATCAGCTTTTTGCTCCAACTCTCCGTATATAGAAGTAAGGAACTTGTGCTCTATACTTCCCTCTGTAATTCGGCCGTTCAGCATGAGCTCCCTCTCATAGCTGGAGTGAATCGTAACGGCGAGCGGAGTGTCCGGGTATAGCTGCTTCATCACCAGCGCCGCTATCGGATGATGAGCATGAATCAGGTCGTACGACGGATTCTTAAGCCTCATTCGGGTCCACCACACATAATCGCGGTACGTTTGCAGGTATTTATCAACAATTGGATTGCCTATATAAGGGGTGATATCAAATGTATCGAATACGACCTCTTCTTGGCCTTTGCCCCGAACTCGCTTCGGTAAGGAGAATAGCTCCATCTGCCAGCCGACCTTCTTGAATCGGTCCTGGATGTATGGAATCATGGAGGACACCCCGCCTGGCTGCTCCGGCGGGAAAAACAATGCTTGTAAAATATTCATTCGAGCTGCCCCCTTCGTGTAACCTGCTTCTTTTCGTCTGGCTTTTATCATGATATAGTAGAACATATGTTTCTGCAAAGCTTTTGTAACAACTAACCTATCCTTACTAACTCTATTAGATAACGGTGGTAATTCCATGACAATTATTCAGTGGCTGTCCGGCACTTCCGGCCAGCTGTTCTCTTCGGCCTGCGTCATCATTATCCTCGTGCTTATGATGTTCATGTCGGTTCGGCTGCATAAGGGCTATCGCAAGAGAGCCCCCTATCATCTGCTCATCGCTGCTATTCCATTCATGATCGTGGAATACTCCCTGCTGGTCGTACTTACCTATCCCGGCTGGTCATTGTCGCCTTGGCTGCATCTAAGCGCGACGATGCTGCAGATTGTCTCATTCATTATTATAAACTTTGTATTTATGAAATTGTACACTTATCGTTCCGCCCAGCTTAGAGTCATTCCATTCGTCATCATGATCTCGCTTGCCCTGCTCATTGCTGCGGGTCAGGTCATTGCCGATCCCGCCAGGATGGACAGGATGGTTGAAGGGGGCTCGCTTAACTTCCTTGCCCTCGACTTCTATGCGCTAGTCGTTACATTCCTGGTGCTGCTCGATACGAAGGGCGCAGAGATGAACAGCAAGTATTACGGAAGTCTAATCGTCTACTTCATCTATGAGCTTGCAAGACTCGCAGACGGCTATGTGTTCCACGGTTCAGTTGCCTGGCTGCTGCTGCTCAGCCACTTGCTCCCTATCGTCTATTATACGCTTCTCTTCCTATTGTTGTTTGACTGGGTGATCGAGCGGCTCGTCAGCACCCACCAATCGTCCATTACAGATGGGTTGACCGGATTGTATAATCGCAGGCACTTCAGTGTGAAGGCGGACCAGCTGATGAGCCGGGGCAAGGGGATGGCCGTCATCTTCTGCGACATTGACAACTTCAAGAAGCTGAACGATACGCATGGCCACCACAAGGCAGACGGCGTGCTGAAGCAGGTATCGGAGATTATTAAGGAAGAGTCAACCGGGATCGGCGCTGCCGGCCGCTATGGAGGAGAAGAGCTGCTTGCCTGCATCGCAACAGACCGCGTCAAGCCAGATCGGGTAGCAGAATCCATTCGCAAGCGTGTAGAGGACGAGACGATGGTTACCATCAGCGTTGGTGTCAGTACATCGAAGGACAGCTCGGACGTGCAGGAGATGATTAAGCAGGCGGATCAAGCGATGTATATGTCGAAGACAACCGGCAAGAACAAGGTGAGCTTCTTCTCGACTCCGACTGGTTCAAGGTCCAGAGCAGCAGCGAAGTCATCCTAATATTTTCTATTTATATAACAAAAACGAGACCGCAGATTACACTGCTGGTCTCGTTTCGTTTTATAATACTACCTCACACTAACAGTCTCTGCCGCTCCGAAAACCTTGTCATAGCCAGCCTTAGAACGCTCGAACAGCTCTTCCGCCGATTGCTCCGGAGCCGACTTGCTTAGAATCTCTTGCGAGACAGGGCCCGCGTAGCCAATCGTACGCAGCGCTTCAAGGAATCCTGCCAGGTCGATTACTCCTTCACCCGGGTAGAGGCGATCATTATCGAGCACATCCTGAACGGGCACATCCTTCGCATCATTGAGATGGACATGAACGATCTGCTCCGCACGCAGCGACAGAATATCTTCCACCGTCAGCTCATTCGTGTACCAATGATAAGCATCATACAGCAGCCCTACGTTCGGCTCGCCAATCGCGTCGATCCAGTCCAGCGTCTCCTGAACGGTCCAGATGAACGGATTGTTCCATGCCGTGCGAAGGTGATGCGGACCTACGAACTCCAGCCCGAGCTTGATGCCGTATGCGCCCAGAATTCTAGCAATGACGCGCATCCGCTTCGTTGCTACTGCCATGAAGTGTGCGGAGCTCTCATCTGTTGAAGGCAGGATATACGTACAGCATGCTTGGCAGCCGACAGCAGCCGCAGCCGCAGCGCTCTCCACGAGTACAGCAAGCCCTTCCTGGAACTTCTCCTCGGTCGATCGCCATTCAACAGGCAAGCCGAAGGCACCCACGGTAATTAGGTTGTCCTTCAGAATAGCGTTCGCCCGCTCTGCTCCATAGTCCCGAACGAAGGCTAACACATCCAGATCAACCGACTCGAAGCCATATTGCCCTGCCAGCTCGATGAACCGCTCATCCGTTCCGACATCGCCAAGACCTGCTCTTGATAAGCCTCTAAGCATATTGCTCAGCCCCCTTATTGTCCGAAGCCTGCTCTTCCAGATTCCAATTCAGCTTCACTTCATTACCGGTTCTGGACGATTCATAGATGGCATCCAGCACCAGATTGTTCGTGAACCCGCTGAGTGCATCCGAGATTGGCTGCTTGCCTTCGCGGATGCATGCCAGGAAGTGACGGCTGAGACGCTGACGCTCTCCCTCATCCCCTTCCGGCTTGTGCAGATTCGTCTCGAATGGACGATTGAACTTCTCCGTCAGCAGCTTGCCTTCCGCGCCTCGGTAGCTCGCTCCGCCTTCCGTACCCATCAGATGGATGAATGGCGTGTTATCGGTATCCATATGAACCGCCCAGCTCACTTCAAGCGACAGCGTGCTTCCGTCTTCCATCTTGATCAGTGCTGTTGCCAGATCCTCGACATCATAGACACCGCTCCAATCCGGGCGGCCCCAGTTGCCAATTCCCTTGCGCCTTGGACCGAACTCCGAATAGGTGGAACCGTACACGGATACCGGCTTCGGATTGCCCATGAGGTATAAGGCTAGATCCAGCATATGCACACCGATATCAATTAGCGGCCCCCCGCCGGATTGATTCATCTGTGTGAACCAAGTGCCCCAGCCTGGAATGCCCTTACGGCGGAACCAGCCAGTCTTCGCTGTGTAGATGCGTCCTAGCTCCCCTTGCTCCACCTGCTGCTTAATCTCCATCGGAATCGCTTCGAATCGCATCTGGTGCGATACCATTAATATTCGGTCAGACTGCTGGCTAGCTAGTACAATCTCTCTAGCAGCATCAGAATGGATGGCCATCGGCTTCTCCAGCAGTACATGCTTGCCGGATTGCAGCGCAAGGATGGAGAGAGGTGCGTGGAACTGGTTAGGAACCCCAATGATGACCGCATCTACCTCGTCTGAGGCAATTAGCTCTTCAGCACTCGCCGCCACATGAGGGATACCGTGCTCTTCTGCTCGGAGCTGGGCCAGCGGCAGGAATGTATCTGTCACCGTCGTAATCTCGCACAAGGCCGACAGCTGCTTGAATTGCTCAATGTGAACGTTACCAATATTACCTGCGCCAATTACACCAATTCTAATCTTATCTTGTAGTCCCATCTATTATCCTCTCGCTTTCCCCAACCGAATCTTCCTCCTATATGATAAAATGAGAGGAAGACAAAAGCTTGCCCGCTTCTTCGGAAAATATCTCAGTTCTTCGGAAGGAATCAACCTGCATGACACAGATCCCTCTATACTTGAAGTCCTACCCGAATATGCAATCCTCCTTCCCCTTCCATATAAGTAAAAACACGATCGAACGAGGCTACCCGGCCCATCGGCATGACTTCCTGGAGCTGTCCTATGTGATTGCAGGCAACGGCTGGGAAGTGATTAATGGGGTTAGGCACAAGATGGTGACCGGCACCTTCACCTTCGTGCTTCCTTACCAGGTGCATGAACTGATCAGTGACCCCAGCGACAAGCTCGTTCTGTATAACTGCATGTTCGCCATTCAACTGCTTGCGGAGACGGGACTAGGCGGCGGCTTGCGCGGGCTGCTCACGGATCTGGACCAGTTGACTGCTCATACCGAGTTCAAGCAGGAGGACCAGAAGATGATGCGCCGCCTGATGGACGAGCTCTATACCGAGTATGTAGAGGATTCTCCTTGGAGACAGACCCTGCTGCAGGCTAAGCTTAAGGAGGTCATTATCCGCTTCGATCGGTATAGGCGCAGAGAGAGAAGCGACAATCCCGACAACACGCCCCTCGCCATAGACCATACTACGACGGATAAGGCCGGCTCCAATTGGCCGATTATCTACCATATCCATCGCAACTATCAAGAGGATATTACACTTACTTCCTTAGCCGGCCGCTTCAACCTTAGTCAATCCCGATTAAGCGAGCTCATTAAGCAGACGACCGGACAGACCTTCGTTCACTTCCTGCATGATCTTCGAACGAGGCATGCCTGCTCTCTCTTAGTATCTACCGAGATGAGTGTCACGGAGATCGCGATGGAGGTCGGATACGGCTCCTACAAGACATTCGCCCGAATATTCCGCGACACTCAGGGAATGTCCCCTTCAGATTATCGCCGGATGAAGTCCTCAAGCTAGCCTGTTCATATGAGCATAAAGAGGTGGTTCCCATCACAGCTGTGATAAGGAACCGCCTCTTAATATAGGTAGGATTAACAATGAAGGTTAGCCTTCAAGCAACAGGGATTCCGGATCTTCGAGAAGCTCCTTCACCGTCACAAGGAAGCGAACGGCCTCAGAGCCGTCTACGATTCGGTGATCATAAGACAGGGCGATGTACATCATCGGACGATTCTCCATCTTCTCTTGATCGATGGCAATCGGACGCCACTGAATCTTGTGCATGCCGAGAATACCGACTTGCGGTGCATTAATGATCGGAGTGGACAGCAAGGAGCCGAACACGCCGCCATTCGTTATTGTGAAGCTGCCGCCTTGCAGATCAGAGATGGCAAGCGTGTTCGCACGCGCCTTGCCTGCTAGATCGACAATCTGCTTCTCAATCTCAGCGAAGCTCAGGCGATCCGCATCACGCACGACTGGAACGACTAGACCTTCCTTAGCTGATACAGCGATACCGATGTCGTAGAACTTCTTCACGACAATATCTTCTCCGTCAATCTCAGCGTTAAGGAGCGGGAATGCCTTCAGCGCGCCAATGACTGCCTTCGTGAAGAAGGACATGAATCCAAGGCCTACCTCATGCTTGTCCTTGAAGGCATCCTTGCGGCGCTTGCGGACATCCAGGATAGCGGTCATGTCGACTTCGTTGAACGTCGTCAGCATCGCAGCTGTTCTCTGTGCTTCCACCAAGCGATTAGCAATCGTCGCACGGCGGCGAGACATCTTCTTCCGATCGACAGGCTTCGTGAACACCGCTGCCGGCTTGGCAGGAGGTGCAGCCGGTGTCGCAGCTTGAGCCGCCGGAGCTGGTGCAGGAACAGCTTGTCCAGCATGAGCTTCAATGCCTTGCTTGTTCACGCGGCCGATGCTGTCCTTCTGAACCTGCGCAAGATCTATCCCTTGCTCACGAGCCAGCTTACGTGCCGCTGGTGTCGCAATGACGGAAGACTGCTCCGCCGATGCGGATGCAGCAACCGCTGCTGGCGGTGCAGCTACGGCAACTGCTGCAGGTGCAGCAGCTTCCACCGCTGCCGGAGCAGTGGCACCTGCTTGTGCAGCAGGAGCAGGAGCAGCCGGTGCTGCGGAAGCAGCACCGATGGAACCAATGACTTCGCCTACATTCACGGTGTCGCCGTCTCCCTTGGCAATGCTGCCAATGACGCCGCTCTCTTCCGCGCTAATCTCTACGTTAACCTTATCCGTCTCCAGCTCCAGCAGGACATCGCCTTGAGAGACGGTATCTCCTACCTTCACATGCCAAGTCGTAATGGTAGCTTCTGTTATAGATTCACCCAGATCGGGTACTTTAATGTCTGACATTCGTCTCGACCTCCTTAACTTTGACTGCCTTCAGGGATTGCGGGTCTGTCGCAAGCGAGATAATCCGCTGCTGCTCGAAGCTGTGTACCTCTTGATGTCCGCTCGCTGTGGAGGAACGTTCAGGACGGCCAATGTAACGAACTTCTACCTTCTTCGGAGCAATGGCACGCAGTCTTGAATCCATATAAGTCCATGCACCCATGTTCTGCGGCTCTTCTTGCACCCATACAATCTCTTCCAGGTTCTTGTAACGGCTCAGCACCGCCTGTATCTCCTCTTGAGGGAGCGGGTAGAGCTGTTCTACCTTCGCAACGTGCAGCCAAGACGTATCCCTTGCCCCTTCAGCCTCAAGTGCTTCCTCCAGGTCAACGGACACCTTGCCGCTGCACAGAATAAGACGCTTAATCTGCTCAGGACGCTCTCCTGTACGGGCATAATCCAGCAGCGGACGGAAGTTCCCTTGCGTCAGCTCTATGCCAGGGGAAGCAGCACGAGCATTCCGAATCAAGCTCTTCGGCGCCATGAGCACCAGCGGTCGGGCATCATCCTTACCGGTTACGGCTGCCTGTCTTCTCAGCAGGTGGAAGTATTGACTGGAGGATGACAGATTCGCCACGGTCCAGTTCTCCTCGGCCGCAAGCTGCAGGAAGCGCTCTAGGCGAGCACTGGAATGCTCTGGTCCTTGCCCTTCATAACCGTGCGGAAGCATCATGACGAGGCTTGACTTCTGAGACCACTTCGCACGTCCGGCAGAGATGAACTGGTCGAAAATAACCTGAGCCACGTTAGCGAAGTCGCCATACTGGGCTTCCCAAATGACTAGCGTCTCAGGGGCGAATACGTTATACCCGTATTCGAAGCCAAGTACCGCGCTCTCTGAGAGCGGACTGTTGTGTACGGCAAATGAAGCCTTCGCGTGCGGCAGCGTATGCATCGGAGAGAACTTCTCGCCAGTCTTGAAGTCATTCAATACGACGTGGCGATGGGCGAACGTTCCGCGCTCTGAATCCTGACCGCTCAAGCGGATCGGCGTGCCGTCTGCCAGAATGCTTGCGAAGGCAAGTGATTCGGCCATGGCCCAATCGACCTTCTCCCCTTCGTCAAGGCCTGTCGCTCTGCGCTGCAGAATGCGATTCAGCTTCGAGTAGGCAGTGAAGGTGTCAGGTCTAGCCAGCAGATGCTGATTCATCTCACGAAGCTTATCCATTGGCACAGAGGTCTCAATATCCTGATAGCGACGGATGACGCCAGTCTTAACCGAACGGTCAACCGAGCTGTGATTGTCATTGCTCTTCATCTTGTCATAAGCTTCTTGCAGACGGTTCAATGACTCTTGCTTCAATCGATCTACAATCTCAGCAGTCACTGCGCCTTCACTAAGCAGCTGATCAGCATAGATATTGCTCACCGTAGGGTGAGTACGAACCTTGCTGTAGACGAGCGGCTGTGTCGCATCCGGGTCATCCATCTCGTTGTGGCCGAATCTGCGATACCCGATCAAGTCGATGACGAAGTCCTTCTTGTACCGATTGCGGTATTCGCAAGCTAGACGCACGGCAGCCAGGCAGGCTTCAGGATCGTCGGCATTGACGTGAATGATAGGAATCTCGAAACCCTTCGCAAGATCACTTGCGTAGTGTGTTGAGCGTGAGTCTATGCTATCCGTCGTGAAGCCTAGACGGTTATTCGCAATAATATGGATGGTCCCGCCGTTATTGTAGCCTCTCAGCTTGCCGAGGTTGAGTGTCTCTGCCACAATGCCTTCACCTGGGAAGGCAGCATCACCGTGAACGATAATCGCTACAGCCTTGCTCGGGTCCTGCTCAGGAGCACCCGGCTTGCTGCGGTCTTCTTGAGCCGCTCTTGCGAAGCCTTCGACAACGGGATTCACATATTCCAAGTGACTCGGATTGTTGGCGAGCATCAAGCGGGCTTGAACGGTCTCACCATTCTTCACAGCACGATCTGCACCAAGGTGATACTTCACATCACCAGTGTAGCCATAGTTAATCCCAACGGAGCCTTCAGATGGAACGAGCTCCTTGTTCGGAGAGTGATGGAATTCGGAGAAGATCTTCTCATACGGCTTGCCAAGTACGTGAGTCAGCACGTTAAGACGTCCCCTGTGTGCCATACCCATCAGAATGTGGCTGGCGCCGTCATGCGCCACCGCGCGTACGATCTCGTCCACGACAGGCACGAGCATGTCTACGCCTTCAATGGAGAATCGCTTCTGTCCAACGAATGTGCGGTGCAGGAACGTCTCGAAGTTCTCAACTTGAATCAGTCGGTCAAGCAGGGCAGCCCGCTCCCGTGCGGATAGCGGTGCAGGGAAGGAGCCTGACTCTGCCTGCTGGTTCAGCCAGTCCCGCTCGCTCTCTTCGTGAATATGAGCGAATTCATAAGCAGCCGATCTTGTATAGATCTCACGCAGACGTTGAATGGCGTCCCAGCCTGTCGCTACATCATCCGGTGCATAATCCCAGATGAGAGAAGCTGGCATGGCCGATAAGTCTTCCTTCGTCAGATTGAACGTCTCTGGTTCAAGCAGACGAGTATCCGCTGAGCGGCTAATGCCGAGCGGATCAATGTTGGCCGCTAGATGGCCGTAACGTCTTATATTAAGCATAAGCTTATGTGCTGCAACTACTTTGCGGAACATAGAAGGATCATTAGACTGAGGTACCGACCCTGCTGCTCTCTCAGCTGATTGATTCTGAATATCCGCTTGTTCAGAGGCCGGAGGCTCTCCGTATCGGGAGAACAGCTCCCGGAACGTCGCATCGACGGAATGCGCATCGTTCACATACCGTTCATATTGCTCCTGAACATAACCGAGGTTAGGACCATAATAGCTTTGCCATGGCGATAACTGCCTATTATCATCGCTGCTCATCGCTGCAAACCCTCCACTCTCTACTTCTAATTGTGTTGTATTAGGACTATTGTCATACCGATCTTTGAACAACCTTTATTATTGTAGATTATAATGAGGGTGGCTTCAACCTATTAAGGGCTTGTAACCTATGCCATTATTCGTTGATTTCAATCTTGATTTGCGACCATTCCCGAGTTACTGCTCTCTAGAGGATTCCTTGAAGAATCAAGCATAGGATCAGAATCAAGCCGAACCGTGTAGTCGCTCCAACAGATGCACCCATTAGAGGGATATAGGCAGGAGCCGGATTCACCTTATCTAACTTGTTGTATACGTTGAACAATGGAATTAGGGCGAGTAGAGCGAACAAGGAATAGACCGGAAGAGCATCCAAGATGACACACAGGCCTAGGGACAGAACAGCGAGCAGCAGCAGCACCTTAGAGAACTTAAGCGCTCGGCCTTCGCCCCAGACGACGACGAGCGTTTTTTTGCCAGCCTGCTCGTCGGCTCTCCAGTGTAGGAAGTGATGATTGAACAGGATCAGAGTCGTCAACAGTCCAATCGGCAGCGACAGCAGCAAGGCACGCGTATCATACTGCGATGTCTGCACGTAGTAGGCGCCTGTTACGGGAAGGATTCCGAATGACAGCAAGATGGCGACTTCGCTGTAGCCCTTGCCGCGGTAACCGAATTGAATGGGCGGTGCCACATAGAAGTAAGCAATCAGAGCACCGAGCGCCCCGAAGGCGAGCACTAGCCATCCGCTGTACACAGCAAGTATAATGCCGCATAGCATCGCAAGACCGAACAGCACCCATGTGATGATGGCGAACGAACGTATGCTCCATGTCCCTTCGGTTAAGAAGCCTGAGTTCGTTGAGATGGCTCCTTCCGTATGCTGAGCGGCTGTATCCGTTCCGTTATAATAATCCCACAAGTCGTTAATCATATTGGAGAATAAGTGAGCAAGCCCCGCACCGACCAGTGAGATGATGAACAGCCACGGGTGCAAGGTGTCGTCCCATACCCAGACGGCTAATGCGCCTAATGCGACAGGGATGAGCATAACGGGAATGACATAGAATCTGGATGCCTTAATGAATTGCTTGAATGAGTCCATAACTCTGTTCTCCTTCTCTCCGTAAGATTGATACCTATAGAATAACCTGCTCAAGGATTATCTATCGGTGTTCCTATTGTGAATAGCCACCATCGATGACATTCTCACTTAGTATAACTCTTGTACTATTCATTTGTAAGTGCGCAACTTATGCATTTGCCCTTGCGTCTAATCTGTATAAATATGTTAATTAGACGGCGAGAGGCGATGATTAGCTATGAAGAGATACATGGGGAAGATAATCGTATGTGCAATGTTGACAGCAATGATCTCGGCATGCTCCGAAGCGACTAATGAACCCGTGACTGCTCCGCAAGCTGTAGACAAAGGACATGCAGCGATAGAGCTTGGTCAAGGGCAAACGAACTTTGAGCGTTTGCTTGAGGTTAATTTGCACCAGTATGTTCAGCTCCCTATTGATGAAGGGGGTCATGTGAACACCTTCCGCATGGTATCAGATGATGAATTAGTGTATGTCGTAAGAAATGCGGGCAGCGCTCACGATCAACAGGTTAGCTACAATCTCAAGATGAAGAAGGCTTCCCGGCAATTGCAGCAACAAGCTGAACAGACTGCTCGGGCGAGCAGTCCGGATGGGAATTGGGTGGCTTACTGGGATGATTCAAGACAAGGAATTAGAGGAGTGAATAAGGAAGGGGAAGAGTTCTCGTGGACAGAAGGCCCTGAGGATACTCAAGTTCTATGGATGCCTGACAGCTCCGGCTTCCTCTTCCTCCATGCGACAGGCAAGCAGCTTGGAGACGGAGCCGGTCCGGAATATGAGCTCGCGAGGTACGATCTTGGCAGTCGACAGATGAAGGTTCTCCCCTTGCACAGGGGGTTCTGGGGACGGATCGAATGGCTTGTGCCTGGCCAGTCCCTGCTAGCCAGGAACGGCTTCGATGACGCGGTGGGTTACAAGCTTGTTCACTTGGAAGAACCGAAGGAGATACAGCTGCTGGATACAACGTATGGTACATCTGCTGCTTATGCGACTTATAATGGAGCTGCTCAGAGGCTGCTTATTACAGAGAATGGCAGCTTCCGGTCGTATGATACGAAGGGGGATCTGCTCACCACACAGCCGTGGCCGGTTGACCTTGATGCACACTCCTCGATGAATCCTGAATATGGCACATCCTCTTCTGCACCTTATTATGAGGAGGGCTCACCGGGAGGAGCATACTCTGTCAATCACCCCAGCTTCTCACCGACAGGGGACCGTCTCGCCTACCTGCTCGGCGTGTTCGGCTTCAGTTCGGATACTGCTGTCACGGGTACCCGCCTTGTCGTTAGCCATCAGGACGGAGGTGAAGCTAAGCTAGCCACATCAGATTATCTTCCCATTATCGATTATCAGTGGAGCCCGTCCACGGATGAACTTGTCGTGCTTCTATCCTCTCCTGATAGTTCAGGCAGCTATTACTTGGGTGTCGTTAAGGTTGGAACTTCAGATTCACAATATTCCCCGCAGCGATGAATCCAATCTCCTGATACACCTTATTCGATACCGGATTGCTGGAATCCGCATATAACATCGGAGTCAATCCTTCGCTGAGCAGTTCTTCGCACAATGAAGCGACTAAGGCGCTGGCATGCCCCTGCTTGCGAAGAGCCGGCGGTGTGTAGACCATGTTGATTCGTCCATGTCTCGGAGAACGGTGTGCCAAGTTCGCCATAGAGACGACATTGCCACCAGACATCCACAGATTGAGTCCGCCCCTGGCTACGGCTTGCTCAGCATGCTGCAGCTCGGCAGACGGCTCGGATTCCAGCCCTAGTGCGTCCCGAGCGAATCCCGATAGAAACTCTGCAATGAGCGGGATATCACTCGGTTCAGCTTCCTTAAGCTCCCCATCTGCGGCTTCTTCCAGCTTCATAACCCGAGGACAATGATAGGCTTCCATGCGCATATGCACCTTATAATCTAGTCCCTTCATCCTCGCATAAGCAGCAGCGAACGGCTCTGCAACGGACGGCGCTCCAGTCACTCCAGGCAGATCCATATACTTGATATGATCTGCAAGCTGTTGCAGCCGTACAGCACGTTCATCTTGACTAATCTCATCCGACATCCATAGCCAAGCATGATTGCCCGCTGTCTGCGCTAACAGCAGTTCACTGCGAGGGGAGCTGACTCTGACAGCTTCGTCCGAACGGGCGATTAGATGAAGCAGATTATACGGCACCTCATTGGTTATGAAGGAAGGCTGAGCTAGCACATCCTCCACACTCTCATAATCTCTCAGCATACAGCAACCCCTCTACTAAGTGTCTTATTTCTTCGCGGGCTTCAGCGGCGGCAGCGGCTTGCCCTCCGCAACCAGCCCCACTCCCTCTTGACATACCCCATAGGACTCCCACGGGCAGCCTGCACATAAGTGACTAATATCACTTGGCAACACTTGCATTGCAACCTGGCTTGTCACATTGGACCACGCCCCGATATACCCTGGCTGTAGGCCAAGCTTAGCAAGCACCTCTTGATCTTGCTCCATGACCCCACCTTCACAGTGGTTGGGCTTATCTGCGGGATAGAAGCGGCATAGATCATCGGGACCGACGACAATCTCTATCAGCGTCTCTGGTGACTCTCTTAATCTCTCATAGATAACGGACATATTGTTGCAGAATGCCTCGGAATAGCCCATTCCTCTGAAGCCTAGCAGACATAGCAGATGATGTCCCCGTAATCGAATGGCAGTACTCATTACGACTCTTGCTCCCTATCATGGATTGAGTTAATGTTAACCATTGTACCACATCGCGGGGTTGACATTATTTTTTTTCATCAACGGGTGTACAGGTAGTCATAGGTCTTGCTATTCAGCATGCTGCGATATTCGAACTTCAGCTTGCCGTCCGGCGTCTCTCCTCGGAAGGTGAAGTTGTCGCCCTTGTACGGCACCTCATTCGTCTCGGAATAGTCCTGCTCCAGCTCCGATAGGAACTCCTTGTGAAGCGGAATCGCCTCGTTGCTCTCCAGATCAATGAGTGTCAGCAGCCCTGTCTGGTTAGGCCGGATAACCATATACCATTCACCCATTCCGAGCACGGCATAATTCTCATCGTAACCGCCAAGCTTAGTTAAGTCGTATTCCTTCTGAGTCATACCCTTGTCGTCCAGCAGGAGCAGCGTCTTGCCATCATTCAGCAGCGGCTGCCCGAGGTAGGAAGTGAGACCCTGTTCGTACCTCTGAAAATATTGCGCCTTCGCCTGCTTAACGATTCTGCTATTGCTAACGAAAAGAGTATACACCGTGTTGTGAATACTCGGTTCACCATAGTTGTCCGTAATCGTTACAACCATTCCACCAGAATCCAGTTGATCAGCCTTCAGTTCAATATTCCCTTGCTGCTTCGCCGTCAGATTACCGAATTTAACTGGAATCTGAACTGCGTCATTCACCGTATACAACGCTCCAGATGTTCGGCTTAACCACAGGGTTGGATAGGCAGCACTCTCGCTTGTTGCATATAGATTCGTCTGTGTAATGCTCACTGTTCTTGTCGTGCCGTTCCACGCGATGTTGGCACCTAACGCTTCCGATAGGAAGCGAAGCGGTATGTAGGTCCTGCCTTGCTTAATCAGGACAGGAGCAGTTAGCTTCGACTTCTTGCCGTTCATGGTCGCTTCTGTCGCTCCAGGAACGAGCGTGATGAGCTTCTCAGGATATTGGATAGTCACCCTTCTAAGCTGATTATTCCAAGTAACCCTTGCTCCTAACAGCACGGACACATCTCGCACCGGCAAGTATACGGTACCGTTCACATTGAATGGTGCCGTTTCGGGAATGAACGCATAGCCATTGTAAGTTATTTTAATTTCCTTGCTGCTCGGCACTACACTCGCGGCAGCCCCCGCCTCTGGTGTCGTCGTGCCTGGAACAATCGCTGTTGTTGATAGAATGGCAGCCAGACTTAAGGCTTGTACATACCGTATTGCTTTCCTCTTCTTCATCGTAATCGTTCTCCTCTCATTTGGTATGGTTTTTTAGTCCCCCGGTGGTATAGCAATGTCTGTCTTCCAATCCGTTACCAACTCGGTAATGAGGTTGGAGACGGTAACATCTAGGCTTTTTGAGGTTTTGACTGATTCTATGTCTATGAACACACTGAATCGGTCTCCCGGTCCTGATCCAGCCTGACCGTACTCAGCCTGTTCTCCTTTATCGTTTATTACTTGCACGAGATTTGGTGGTTGAAGAGTCTGTTCATTCTGCTCCTCCATCCCACGAAGCTTGATACTAGGACTATCTGCATACAGTTTTATGTATGGCCTTTTCATTTTCTTCGTTTTGTATTCAATCGTGAAGCTCACACCTCTATCATCATAGTAGAGCTCTTCAAGGTAGGCATCCGTTTGACCAACTGTTGCAAGCTTTTTATCCGTGTTTATATTGTAATTTTCTCCTGATTTTTTGACAACTTGGTTATATTGGTATTGGCCTTCAACGGCAAATTTTAATAGATGAGCAGGATTAACATACCTCAGAGACTTTACTTCTAAGCTCATCTCAGTCGGCCTCTTATTAAGCGGCTGGAATTGAATATACTTCTCCCCATCGTCGATATTCGTGTTCATGTTACCTTCTCTTACCTCTCCCTCATTCGTTCTCAACGACACCGTTGCTCCATAATACTTCTCTCCGGCCAAGCGTGAGTCTGCATCCAGGTATAGCTTGAGATGGTTAGGACCCATCTCTAATCTATCGAAGCGGATAGTATGATCAAGAGCTTCATAGGACTGATCTACAGGAAATGTCTCCACTCGTTCATCTGCAGCGCTATAGTTAAGACGGAATGTAACATCCTTCAACGACTGCTGCTCGTTCCCTTGTTGAATGATTAGCCTCTCAATCGTTATGCTGGGGACCTCAGATAAGATCTTATTATCCTTGTCCATTAAGGGGTTCGTTGCTAACCTGCCATATAATCTACCCTTGTAGTAGATTCCTTCGCCAGGATGCCAGTTCAGAGTATACATACCGGGACTGCTATCTGCTTGTTCATTCGCAATTCGGAATGAAACATTGCTAAGGAGAGGCTTCACACCGCCACTCCAGCTAGACTCCGCATCCACTGAGTAGAGGATGTATACAAGCTCAGAACTATACCACACCTCATGCAACACCAGCGTGTCATCCGTCCCCGGAATCTGCATAACATGGTCATAATTCCGCGTCAGCTTAAGCTTCTCTGCCCGCTCCAGTCCAGGAGTCATCTCGTACTGATACTGCTTCACTTCATCCCAGCTGTCTGCCTTCACAATCGGCTGAGACTGAGTTGGCACAATCACCAGTTGGTACACCAGCCACACGGCTGCAGCCAGCAGGACAAGGCCTATCGGCACCACAAGCTTCCTTAATCGAGCCATGCGCCTTCCTACACCTCTCCCCAGTAGACTTCTGTTAAGTACTCTATCGTGACCTGACCATTCTGCTGGCAGCGAACGAACAGTTCCATAGCCGCCTCCGTCATCGGCTCGTAGCTCGGATGGCCGGGCAGAGGAACGTATGAGGACGAGAGCATTCGGCCTAACAGACCATCGTAGTCGAACTTCTGTTCATTATGGAATTCAGCCACACGCATAGACCCCTCCTTGAAAAAAAGAGCAAGAGAATTCGCTGAAATATTTTGGTGATTCACCTTCGCATAGTCTGTTCCATACGTCCGCAGCAGCTGGTCATACTCCTCCAGAAATGGCGTTCCGCTCGTTCTTCGGGAGTTCCAGATGAGAGCCGCCTTCCCTTCCGGCTTCAATACTCGAGCAAACTCTACCTTCGCTGCAGGGCGATCGAACCAATGGAAGGCTTGCGCACAGACGATGAAGTCAACGGACTGGTCAGGGAGATTCGTGTTCTCAGCCGAGCCTGCCATTGACTGATAGCCGTCGAATTCAACAAGCTCCTGCATGGACGCCTCCCTCATCGCTTCGTTCGGTTCGATCGCGATGACCTGACTGCCTTCCGTAAGCAACAGCTTGGTGAATATCCCCGTACCTGCCCCAATATCTGCGATGAGGCTGGCTGCACAAAGGCCTACCGTACGATATAAGTATTGAATCATGTCAGCCGGATAGCTGGGCCGATACTTGGCATAGCTGTCCACGCGATTCGTGAATCGTTCCTTGCTGTTCATTATCCATCACTCTCCCAATATCTGTAACGCAGCTAGACTGGAATAGTTGCGAACTTCCCCTACTAATTCCCACAACGGAGCGAGTACGTTATAATAGGGACATGCCTATCGGCGGTGAGCACGGACGTAATTCAGGCAAAAAGATAGGAGATTAATACATATGGACATCACCCTCATTGAGACACATCTCATTGACGAAGACAAGGATCAGCCCAGATACCAGTTCAACGAGGAAGCGCTCGAGGAGCTCATGCGAAGCATTGGCGAGCTTGGCCTGCTCTCTCCCATTAAGGTCCGTAAGATGGAGGACGGTCGGTACCGCATCATCTACGGCAACCGGCGGTATAAGGCGTGTACGATGCTGGAGTTAGCTACCATCCCTTGCATTGTATCGACCGTTACCGATGAAGTAGAGATCTACCTCGAGCAGATTGCGGAGAATCTGACCAGGGAAGGCTTCTCCCCTATTGAAGAGGGCGAAGCGTTCCACAAGCTGCTTCATGATACGAGGTTCTCCAGCTCCACGAAGTTCCTCGCAAGCAAGCTCGGCAAGCCGGAATCTTACATTAAGAACAAGTGCGAGCTGCTGAAGTTCGGCCAAGCGGTCAAGAAGCTGATCGTCAGCGGAACGGAGATTCGCAAGGACAGATTGACTGAGGAGCAGCTCTTGCCCATTAAGGATCTGCCTATCGAGCATCGCGATCCGCTCGCGCTCATCATCGCCCGGGATGAGCTTCCTGTCAGCGATGTGAAGAAGATTGCGAAGCTGTTTAAGGACAAGGACATGTCCGCCAGCCTGAAGGACAAGCTGCTGTACAAGACGGGGCCTCAGCTCATTGAGACCTGGTCGACACGCGAGATGAACAAGGCGGAGAGAGCGAAGCCTGCAGAGCCGAAGGCAGCGCCTGTGAAGAGAGCTCCTTCGTCCGAAGCTGCTCCAGTGATGACAGAGGTCGCACACATTCAATACCAGCCATCGGGCTCCCCTCTGCCTCCGCTGGAGAAGAAGCTTTACGATCTGCTATCTGTTCTGCAGGATGAAGGGCCGGCGGCATCCCAATCTAATTTATCTTTAACGAATTACGATGCAATCTCAGAGCAAGTAGACCAGCTCATCACCCTACTCGAGAGAGAGCTAGGCGAGTGGAAGCAAGTGAGACAATCGGCGGCGCAGCACGTACCAGCTCATCCCTTGCCCAACTAGAGCAGGGACGGAACTGTAAGCCGTTATGTTAATGATAATACGCCAATCATGAAGTCTTGCGGAACTCAGCGCCGTTATTGTGCCTTTTCCCAGAGGATATGACTTCATAATTGGTATATAGCAGCGCTCAGTTCCGTCCCTCGTATTTAAGGGGCTTTCTCACGAATGCTCACTCATTCGCAGGATTTCAT